>JBGPGE010000112.1:0-14715 GCA_041483675.1 Binatia bacterium | reverse complement strand
GGTATTCGTTGATGATGTTGGATTCGTAAATCGCCGCGTCACCGTCCACCAGCACCGGCACCTTGCCGTAGGGGTTCAGTTGCCACAACTCCTTAGGTTTGTTCTTGAGATCGACCTCGATCAGCTCATAGGGAACCTGTTTCTCCGCCAGGACAATCCTTGTCCTGTGAGCGTAGGGTCAGGTGTGGCAGGAGTAGAGCTTTAGCATTTTCGATTTTGGATTTTCGATTTTGGATTGAAGATAAGCAATCCAAAACCCAAAACTTCATCCTTCCCTCATCCGGGTTTCTATCATCGTTGCCCTCGTTTTTCCAGCCGGTCGCGCAAGCCGTCGCCCACGAGGTTGAGCCCCAGAATCGCAACCATGATCGCCAGTCCGGGAAAGGCGGTGAGATGCGGCGCCACGAGAATAAATTGTCGTCCTTCGTTAAGCATCGAACCCCACGACGGCGTCGGCGGTTGCGCGCCGAGGCCCAAAAAACTCAAGCCGCCCTCGGCGATGATCGCCGCCGCCATGCCGAAAGTCGCCTGAATCACCAGCGGTGGCAGGAGATTCGGCAGCATGTGGAGCGCGATGACACGTGCCGGCGAGCCCCCCAGAGCTTGGGCGGCGTGGACAAAATCCCGCTGCTTGAGCGCCATGATCTCGCCGCGCACCAGCCGGGCGTAACCGGTCCAGCCGAGCAGGCTGAGCGCGAAAACGACGTGGTCCAGGCCGGGGCCCAGCACGGCGGTGATGGCGATCGCGAGGAGGATTCCGGGAAACGCCATGAGAATATCGACCAGGCGCATCAACAGATGGTCCACCCAGCCGCCGAAGTAGCCGGAGAGCGAGCCGACGAGCAGGCCGATCAGAACCGCGATTGTCACGGTGCTCGTGCCGACCAGCACCGAGATGCGGCTCCCGTAGACGACACGGCTCAGCATATCCCGTCCCAGCTTGTCCGTTCCCAGAGGGTGGCCGATCGACGGCGCGGCGAGATCGTTCTCCAGATTCTGTTGGGTTGGGTCGTAAGGCGCGATCCACGGCGCGAAGGCGGCCGTAGAGAGCAGGACGAGGAGAATCGCCGCGCCGGCGTATGCGAAAGTTCTACTTGTCATATCTAATTCTCGGATCGACAAGACGATAGAGAAGATCGGTCATGAGGTTGACGAGCAGGTAAGAGACGGCGATCGCCAGAACGCATCCCTGAACCAACGGGTAGTCGCGAGTTTGGATCGCCTCGATCGTCAACCGGCCGAGCCCCGGCCAACTGAAGATCGACTCGGTGATGATCGAGCCGGCGAGCAGCGAGCCGAACTGTAAACCGATCACCGTGATCACGGAGAGGAGAGAGTTGCGCAAGGCGTGCTTTAACCAGACGGTGCGTTCGCTGAGCCCTTTGGCGCGCGCGGTGCGGATGTAGTCCTCGTGGATGGTTTCGAGCAGCCCCGAGCGCACCATGCGGGTGAGAATCGCCGCCATCGCCATCCCGAGAGTCAGCGCGGGAAGAATGAGATGCGCCGGGCCGCCCCTTCCGGAAACCGGCAGCCAGCCCAGCTCAATCGAGAAAAGGATCATCAAGAGCGGCCCCAGCCAGAAATTCGGCATGGCAAGTCCCAACATCGAGAAAAGCATCGACAGCCGATCCACCCACGAATCGCGGCGCGCGGCCGCGATAATTCCCAGGAAGAAAGCCAGAGCGATCGCGACTCCCAACGCGGCGAG
Source organism: Binatia bacterium (assembly GCA_041483675.1). Lineage (GTDB taxonomy): Bacteria > Desulfobacterota > Binatia > UBA9968 > UBA9968 > 2-12-FULL-60-19. The sequence continues at coordinate 13,007 of JBGPGE010000112.1, read as the reverse complement.
CGAAAGCTCGAGCGTCGCGGGCAGCCGCTTTGAGATCAATTCCATCACGGCGCTCTGCCGGTAAAGGGACCGTCCGAGATCTCCCTGCGCGAGGCCGGCCAGAAAATGAAGGTATTGCCGCGAGAGGGGCTGGTCCAATCCAAGCTCGCGGCGGAGCGTCTCCTTGTCGACCGGTCTTGCGGTCTCGCCCAACATCGCCTCCACCGGGTCGCCGGGAACCATGTGGATCAAAGCGAAGACCAGCGTTACCGCGCCGAGCAGCGTGGGCAGGAACAGCAGCAGGCGTTGGAACAGATATCGTTTCACGTCGTCGGATGAGATCAGTTAAGGGAGACCTGCCGCAGGGATGTCAGGTCGCCGTCGGGGTAGGGAACAAAACCCCGGATATTCGGCTTCATCACCACGACGTTTTTCCACCACCACAGCGGAATCTGAGGAAGCTCGACCGCCAGGACTTTCTGAACGCGGCTGTATATGCGCCTGCGCTCTTCGAGCGTCATGGCCTGCCGTCCCTGCTCCAGCAGCTCGTCGAGTTCCCGATTGCGGTATCGGCCGCGGTTGTTCCCGTTCGGCGGCACGCTGCTCGAATGGAACAGATTGTAGTAAATGTCGGGATCGATGATGCCCACCCACTCGAGCGAATGGAGGTGAAAATTTCCTTGCTTGATATCGGCGAAGAAAGTTCCCCATTCGTACGTCCGCACCTCCAGCTCGATGCCCACCCGGCCGAGCTGCTCTTTCAGCGCCTCGGCGATTCTCTTTCTCAGATCGAGATTCGTCGTTTTATAGGAGAGCTTGAAGCGGGGAAGAGGGCCGTCCCCGTCGGGATCGGGAAAGCCGGCCATGTCCAGCAATCTCTTGGCCTCTACGGGATTGTAACTTAGACGCGCCACCGCGGGCTCATAGGCCCAATGGAGCGGCGAGAGGAGGCCGGTGGCGGGGACCGCCAGCCCTTTCAGGATGTGGCGGATGAGGGCCTCGCGATCGATCGCGTGGCCGATCGCCGCGCGGACCTCGCGATGTCTTAGAACAGGATGATCGAGGTTGATGCCGATATACTGAAAAATCGTTCCCTGCTCGGTGAGTATCGAAGCGCCGCTCTGCTTCTTGAGCCACGGAAGGATGTCGGGCTCGATATCGTTTTGGAGAAAATCGACGCTGCCCTTTTTGAACTCCAAAACGCGCACGATCGCGTCCGGAACAATCTTGAAGACGAGACCCGAGAGAGCCGGCGCCCCTTCCCAGTAGGCGGGATTCGATTTGAGAACGATCCGCTCTCCCGGAGAGAATTCCGCCAGCGAAAAAGGTCCGGAGCCGACGAGGGGAGTTTCCCCCACGCCTGCTTCGACCGGACTATTTTCGGGGACGATGCCCATGGTGAGGTTTTCCAGGAAGGGGCCGAATGGGGCCGCAAGTCGGAAGCGGACTTGATACGCGCCGAGCTGCTCCACCTGCTGCAAGACTTTGAGCGGTCCCCGCTTCGGCGAGCGATTTTTTGGCTCCAGCACTGACTCGTAGGTGAATTTCACGTCCGCCGCGGTCAGCGGCTTGCCGTTGTGAAAGAAAACGCCCTTCCGGATGTTGAAAAGATACGTGAGATTGTCCGTCGCCTGCCAGCTCTCCGCCAGCTCCGGCTGCAGGCGCGAATGCTCGTCTACCCTGGCGAGCGAATTGAAAATCAGTCCGCCGATGCGGTCGGAAGCGGCATCGACGGAATATCGGGGATCGAGGCGGGTCGGGCTGCTCTCCAGCGCGACGACCAACATGCCGGGAGGCCGCTCGACTCTCGGAGCAGGGCGGCAGCCTGGGAGAATCGCCGCCAGGGCGGCGATGAGGAGCGATAGTTTATCGAGCGGCTTCACTTTTTCGCAGGGAGCGCTTTGACAAAGAAATAGCTCTTTTGATAGTATGGGTCAATTTAAAACTTCGGCTATGCATCGATTCGTAAGACAACTGAATTGTGCGCGTTCTTTGTTGGCGGGGCTCCTGCTCCTGGCGCCGCTCGGTTCCGGCGTCGCTTTGGCAGAGGACAATCCGTTCCCCCTGCCCCCCGGCCTTGAGAACGCGGTGGAATTTTGGAAGCTCGTCTTCACGCGCTACGGCGCCAACGAGGTCATTTTCCACGACCCGCAGGACCCTCTCAAGATTTACAAAGTGGTCCAGGCATCGGAGCGCGAGGACTTGCGCCGGCTGATCAAGCTGGAAACGCCGGGTATCGCCGAGGCGCAGGGCGTCGATGCGGGGCAGCTCAGGGTCAGAGCGCAGCGCGGGGTCAAAGAGCGTTTCGTCTCCGGGCTCGCGCTGTCGCGGCGCTATATCGAGCAGATGCAGAAAATCTTTCGCGAAGAAAATGTCCCCGTCGATCTGACCTATCTGCCGCTCGTGGAATCGTCCTTCGAGATCACCGCCCGCTCGCGGGTGGGCGCGCTGGGGATGTGGCAATTCATGCCGGCCACGGGCAAGAAGTTCATGCGGGTGGGCCCCCAGGTGGACGAGCGGCGCGATCCTTTAGAATCGACCCGGGCCGCCGCCAAGTTTCTCAAGCAGAACTACGAGGTTTTAGGGAGTTGGCCGCTGGCGATTACGGCGTATAACCACGGGCGGGAAGGCATGGCGCGCGCCAGTGCCGCTGCAGGCTCCACCGATCTGGCGGTCATCGTCAAGAACTACGACAGTGCCACGTTCGGTTTCGCCTCGAAAAATTTCTATACCGAGTTTTTGGCCGCGGTTGAAATCGCAAAAAAGAGCGAGGAATTCTTTCCCGGCCTCGACTTCCATCCGCCTCTGCCGCTCGAAGAGTTCACGGTTGAGCGCGCCACTGCGATCTCGACCCTGCTCAAGCGCGCGGGCATCTCTCACCCGGAATTCCTCACCTGGAATCCCGCTCTGACGGCCAAGGTCAGGGATATTCCGGCCGGGTACCGGGTTAAAGCGCCGGGTGAGAAGATCGAAGCGCTGGCGGCCGCATATCAAAAGCCGACCCAGCCGGTGGCCGTCGCCCAGGCCAAGCCGCCTGCTCCTGCGGGCCGCGCTCTCTCGTGGATTCTCCACCAGGTCGTTTCGGGGGATACGCTTTGGGATATCGCCAAAAACTATCGCGTCACGGTGACGGCGATTCAGACGGCAAACAGGCTGGATAACGGCCATCGCCTCGCCATCGGCCAGCAGCTCAGAATCCCCAAAGGCTGATTCGGCCCTCCGCCTGCCCGCTTTTTGGGCGACCGGCCGGTCGCCCCTACAAGATTCCAAGAAACCAAGGTACGTCCCGCTCATACACTGGCATTTCCGCAATCAGGCGGTTAGGGTATAATACGCTCGCTCAAACAACGCAGAGGATTTGCCTGACGACATGGATGCTTTGCTGCTGAAAGGCGCGGCGATTTTATATCTGGCCGGTGCCGGCGCTTTTATCGTCTATGCGGCGTTGCCGAGAGATTTTCTTGCCCGCGTCTCGCCGATCGTCCTGCTGGCCGGTTTTCTGCTGCACGGCGCGGCGTTGGGCTTCCATTTTTTTCATCTCGGCTATCCTCCCGTGACGGAGTTCCGCGAGGCGCTCTCTTTATTCTCCTGGGCCATGGTCGGGGTCTACCTGTTGGCCCAACTCAAGTACCGGCTGGCGGTGCTGGGCTGCGTTGTCGCTCCGCTGGCCTTTCTCATGTCGCTTACGGCCGTGGCCTTCGGCCCCGGCGGCGGAGAGCTTCCGCCGGGGCTCAAGACCTACTGGGTTCCGCTCCACGTCACGCTCGCCATGTTAGGGAACGCTGTTTTCACTTTGGCCTTCGCCGTAAGCCTCATGTACCTCATCCAGGAGTATCGACTGAAGAGCAAGCGAACGACCGCGCTTTACAAAGGGCTTCCCTCGCTCGAGACGCTCGATCGGCTCAATTACGTCTTCCTGGTTTGGGGATTTCCTCTGATGACGCTTGGCATTCTCGCCGGCAGCTTCCTGGCCCGCGCCCACTGGGGGGATTATTGGTCCTGGGACCCGCGCCAGATCTCCTCGGCCATCACCTGGCTGCTCTACGGCTCGCTCCTTCAAGGGCGCGTCGCCGCCGGCTGGCGAGGCCGGAAGGCGGCGTTTTTAACCATCATAGGCTTCGTCGTCGTGCTCGGCTATTTTCTTTGGGGAAGCTCGCTTTTCCCGAGCCGGCACGGAGGAAGCTTCGAGTAGATCGTGGACAAAGCGATCGTGATTGTCGGCCTCAATCACCGCACGGCGCCGGTGGAGGTGCGAGAGCGGGTCGCTTTTGAGAAGGCGTTTCTGAAACACGCCCTCGAGCGGCTCCGGTCGTTGGCGTCGGTCGACGAAGGGGTAATCCTCTCGACCTGCAACCGTGTCGAGGTGGTCGCGGCGGCCTCCGACGAGCAGGCCGCGTTCCGGGAGATCAAGAGGTTTCTCGTCGAGCAAGAATCGGCGTCGGCCGGCGGCGGCAATTTGGACGAGCATCTCTATGCCTACGCCGGCGATCAAGCCATCCGTCACCTGTTTCGCGTCGCCGCCAGCCTCGACTCGATGGTGGTCGGGGAGCCGCAGATTCTCGGCCAGCTAAAGGACTATTATCTCATCGCGCAGGAAGCGGGCTCCGTCGGCGCGGTGCTCCATCGTTTCTTCCACCGCGCCTTTTCGGTCGCCAAACGGGTCAGGACCGAGACGGGAATCGCGAGCCGCGCGGTGTCGGTCAGCTCGGTGGCGGTGGAGCTGGCCAAGCGGATTTTCGATCGGCTGGAGGACAAGACGGTGATGCTCATCGGAGCGGGCAAGATGGGCCAGCTCGTGGCGCGACACCTCCAACGCAGCGGCGTCAGCAGCCTCATGGTTACGAACCGCACTTTCGAGCGCGCCGTCGAGGCGGCGGCCGAGTTTCGCGGCAACCCTATTCGCTTCGAGGAATTTCCCCGCTACCTCAAGCTGGCCGACCTGGTGATCGGCTGCGTGAGCGCGGCGGAATTCCTGCTCCGGCCGGAGACGGTCGAGGAGACGCTGAAGCAGAGAAAACAGCGGGCGATGTTTTTTATCGACATCGGCGACCGGCAGAATTTCGATCCGCGGATCAACGGGATCGACAACGTCTATCTCTACAACATCGACGATCTCGAAGCGGTGGCCAAAGAGAATCTCCAAGGGCGCGCCGGCGAAGTGCGCAAGGCCGAGGAGATCGTCGACGAAGAGGTGGGCGGTTTCCTGCGCTGGGTCGGCTCGCTGGACCATGTGCCGACCATCGTTGCGTTGCGCCAACGGCTGGAGGATATCCGGCAGGGGGAGGTGGAGAAATCCCTCCGCACCAGTCTCAAGGAGCTTTCGGAGAAAGAGAAACGGGCGATCGAAGATATGACGGCGGCGATGATCAACAAGATTCTGCACGCGCCGATCTCGCGGCTAAAGCGGCCGTCGGATGACGAAGACGAAGCGATCTATGTCGAGGCGCTCCGGAAACTGTTTGGCCTCGAAAATAAGTAGTTCGAATGGGTGACATGAACGTCATTCGCATCGGCAGTCGCGGCAGCGCCTTGGCGCTGGCGCAGGCGAATTGGGTGAAGCGGCGGCTGGAGGAGCGTTATCCCGGCCGGCGAGTGGAGATCGTTACGATCAAAACGAGCGGCGACCGCTTTCTCGACGCCTCGCTGGCGGCGATCGGTGGGAAGGGCGTTTTCGTCAAAGAGATAGAGGACGCGCTGATCGAGAACAAGATCGACCTCGCCGTTCACTCGATGAAGGATCTCCCGACGGAGCTGGCCGCCGGTCTGGTCATCGCCGCCGTGCCGGAGCGCGAGGACGCGCGCGACGCGCTGGTCAGCGCCGACGGCCGGTCTCTTAACGGCCTGGCGCCCGGATCTATCATTGGAACGGGGAGCCTGCGACGGCGCGCGCAGATTCTGCACTATCGGTCCGATCTTTTCGTCGGGCCGATCCGCGGTAACATAGACACGCGGCTCAAAAAATTAGGCCAGGGCGAGGTCAACGCGCTGGTGATGGCCGCGGCCGGGCTGAAGCGCATCGGCCAGGAGAGCCGCATCAGCGAATATCTCGCGCCGGAGATCTGTCTCGGCGCCGTCGGGCAGGGGGCGCTGGCTTTGGAGACGCGCGCGGGCGACGGCGCAATCGAGGAGCTTAAGTTTCTCCGCCATCCGGCGACGGCGCATGAGGTCTTGGCGGAGCGGGCTTTTCTGCGCCGGCTCGGCGGCGGCTGTCTGGTGCCGGTCGGGGCGCGGGCGCTGTTCGATGGCGGCAGGGTGCGTCTTACGGGAGTCGTGGCCGATCCCGACGGCGGGAAACTGCTGCGCGACGAGATCGCGGGCGAGGCGGCGGTGGGGGAACGGTTGGGCGAGCAACTGGCGATCCGTTTGTTGGACCTGGGCGCGGCGGAGATTTTGCTGCAACAGCGAGGGAGTTCGGCGCGTGGCGCGAGTTAAGCGAAAGCCGGGAACTGCCCGAAAAAAACCGCCGCTCTCGGGGCGGCGCATCGTCATCACCCGCCCGCGCGCGCAGGCCGGCGAATTTGTCCGGCTGATCGAGGAGCTGGGCGGAGAGGTGGTGGAATTTCCAACTATCCGGATTGTCCCGCCCGCCAGCTATGCGCCGCTGGATCGCGCGATTCGTCGGATCAAGACATACCAGTGGATTATTTTTACCAGCGTCAACGGCGTGAAGCATTTCTGGAAGCGTTTTACCCGGCTGAACAAGCGGGCGAGCGATCTCAGCGGCGCTCGCATCGCGGCCATCGGCCCGCGCACGGCGGCGGAGCTTCGATCGCTGGGGCTGAGCGTTGCGCTGCTGCCGCCGCAATACCGCGCCGAAGCGATTGCGGAAAAATTGGGCAAGGCCGGGGTGAAAGGAAAGAACGTGCTGTTGCCGCGCGCGGCGAAGGCCCGAGACGTGCTGCCGTTGACGCTCCAGGAATGGGGCGCGACTGTCGATGTGGTCGAGGCCTATCGCACCGGGGCCGCTCATGGGAACCCAGCCCGGCTTAAAACCTTGCTGCGCCAAAAAAAAATCGACGTGGTGACGTTTACCAGCTCAAGTACCGTGAACCATTTTGCCGAGCTTTTTGCGGAACAGGACGCGCCAAATCTTCTCCGCGACTGCGTGGTCGCCTGTATCGGTCCGATCACGCGGGAGACGGCCGAGAGGTTGGGAATTCGAGTTGACGTGGTGGCCGGCGAATTTACCATTCCGGGGCTTACGCGGGTGATCGCGGAACACTTTGGAAGTAAAGAGTAAAGATGCGCGATGCAAGTCGCCTAGTTTGCTGATACCGGAGGAGCTATGGAATTTCCAACTTACCGCGCGCGGCGGTTACGCAAAAATGAGAAGCTGCGCGCGATGGTGCGTGAGACCGCGCTCGGCGCGAACGACCTGATCTATCCGCTGTTTGTCGGTCCGGGAAAAAATAGCGCGCGGCCTGTTCCCTCCATGCCCGGCGTCGATCAACTCTCGGTCGACCGCGCCGTGAAAGAGTGCGAGGAAGCGGTCTCGCTCGGTATTCCGGCGGTCATCCTGTTCGGCATTCCCGAGCGCAAAGACGCGCAGGGGTCGGAGGCCTACGCGGACGACGGCGTCGTGCAACGGGCGATTCAGGAAATCAAACGGAAGGCGCCCGGGCTGTTGGTCATGACGGATGTCTGCCTCTGCGAGTATACGGACCACGGCCATTGCGGCGTGATCAAGAACGGCGACGTCGATAACGACGCAACGGTCGAGTTGCTCGTGAAAGAGGCGCTGTCGCACGCGCGCGCCGGCGCGGACGTCGTCGCGCCCTCGGACATGATGGACGGACGGGTCGGCGCGATCCGCAAGGCGCTCGACCGAGACGGCTTTGAGCAGGTCGCCATCATGGCCTATGCGGCGAAGTACGCCTCCGGTTTTTACGCGCCGTTCCGCGACGCCGCGGAGTCCACGCCGCAGTTCGGCGACCGGCGCTCCTACCAGATGGACCCGGCGAACGCCGACGAGGCTTTGAGAGAGGTCGAGCTCGATATCCGCGAAGGCGCGGATATCGTCATGGTCAAGCCGGCGATGGCGTATCTCGATATCGTCTATCGCGTGAAGCAGAAGTTCGGCTACCCCGTCGCCGCCTACAATGTCAGTGGGGAATACTCGATGATCAAGGCCGCCGGGAAAAACGGCTGGATCGACGAGAAGAGGATCATGTGGGAAGTTCTTACCGCCATCAAGCGCGCCGGCGCCGACATGATTCTCACCTATTTTGCCAAGGACGTCGCCAAGGAGCTGCATGGACGCTGAAGAAGGATCGGTAGAATCAACCTTAGAAGGGGAGAATCAACCTATGAATTTTTATCCACCGATTGTCGCCGGTCTCCGCAGCACGATCCGGAGAGCGGCGATGGTTATCGCCATTCTTATGCTTTCCCTGTTTCCCGTCGATGCGCCGAAGGACCGGGAAGGGATGGCGGCAGAGCCTGCCGGCGGATCGCTCAGCGTAGGGGGATTGCCGGTCACCTGAAACCTCACGCTGCCCGTCGCCTGTATGGCGATGCAGAGTGACGCTAAAGCGGGAGCCTCCAAAGGCGCTGGCGCCGCGACCGAGTTCAGCAAGTTCAGCGGCTGGCCGGAGCTGAAGGAGGCTTTGATGACCGGCAGGATCAAAGCCGCGTATATGCTGGCGCCGATGGTCATGGACCTGGCGGATGCCGGCATTCCGATCAAGATCGTGGCGCTGGGCCACCGTTCCGGAGCGGTGGTCATGGTGAGAAACGATTTCACGGGAAATAACTTCGGCAACCTGAAAGGAAAGCGGGTGGCCATTCCCAGCAGATTCGCCGTCGACTATCTGTTCGTGCGCAAGCTCATGAAAAAGTACGGCGTGACGGACAAAGACATCGAGCTGGTCGAGATGAATCCGCCCGACATGCCGGCGGCGCTCTACGCCAAGTCCGTGGACGCCTACGCCACCGGCGAGCCGTTCGGCGCGGTGGCTGAGAAGGCCGGGTACGCGCGGCCGCTCCATATGACCCGCAACGACTGGCCCAATTACATCTGCTGCGTGCTGACGGTCCGGGATGAGTTGATCAAGACCGATCGCGCCCAGGTGCAGCGGCTGGTGGACTATGTCCTGTCGGCGGGACGATGGCTCGATGCCGCTGCGCAGAACCGTCTCGATGCGATTCGCGTCGCGGCCCGGCCGGCGTTTTTCAACCAGGACCCGGAGATTTTGCGCTTCGTCATGGAGAACCCCGCCGATCGGGTCACCTATGGAGACCTCAAGCTGGTCCGGGCCGAGTTCGATGAGCTGGTGCAGCTCTCTTTGGAAGCGGGTACCCTCAAGCGCGCCGTCGCGTATGAAAAATATGTGGACGAGAGCTTCGCCCGTAACTCCAAGCCGGTGAAGATTTCCCTGCCGCAATAGAAAGCAGAGCCGTGGCGTTCAGGAGATTATCGCCGGTCGTGACCTTCGCGTTCCTGTGGCTCTTCGCGGGGCCGCTTCACGGCGCCGAATTCCGCGCGGGAGTTTTGCAGCCGCCGCGCAAGGCGCCGGACTTTACGCTCAAGGCCTCGAACGGCGCGGAATTCCGCTTGAGCCGTTATCAGGGGAAAGTCGTTCTGCTGGGCTTCGGCTATACCTATTGTCCCGACGTCTGCCCGACGACCCTGGCCGATCTCGCGTTGGTCCGCAAAAAGCTCGGGGCCGACGCCGAGCGCGTGCAGGTGATTTATGTCACGGTGGATCCGGAGCGAGACACCGTCGAGCGGCTGCGCGCCTACATGAACGCTTTCGACAAGACGTTTCTGGGATTGACGGGAACTCCCGAGCAATTGACAGGCGTGCGGAAGGGCTACGGCGTCTCCACCCGGAAGACCGTCATGGATAAGAAATCCGGGGCCTATCTCGTCCACCACTCGGCTTCCATCCACTTCATCGATGTCGCCGGCTACCTTCGCATCATGGCGCCTTTCGGAACGTCGGTGGAGGATATGATCCACGACGTCAAGCTTTTGCTACAGGAGAGACAACGATGAACGGCAATCAACTTATATCGAACACGGGGTTTGAATCCCCGTGTTCGACCAAAGGGGAGAGCTGCCGCTTCTCCCCTCTGGAAACCCCATCGGTTTTGTGCCCGCCTCAAGAGGCGGGGTTTACATTGAATAAATGGGGTTTCACGCTCGCGGCGATCTTTTTCCTGGCGACGGCGGCGTGCGATCGGGCGAAGCCGGAGATCCGCGCCGAGAGCGCCTGGGCGCGGCGCGCGCCGATGATGGGCGACGGGGCGCCGCCCGGTGTCGCTTCGGAGCGGGGAAACGGCGCGGTTTACGCGACCGTCGTCAACGCGGGGAAGACGGCGGACGTCCTGATTGCCGGCGCGTCGGAGGCCGCGGATGCCGTGGAGCTTCACGAGAGCTACGAGATGTCGGGAATGATGATGATGCGACCCGCGCCGAAATTCGAAATCCCGGCCGGAGGCAAGCTGGAGATGAAGCCGGGCGGCTACCATCTCATGCTGCTCCGGCTTAAGCGCGATCTCGCGCCCGGAGAGAAGATCAAAGTATCGCTCACGTTCGAGAAAGCCGGGCAGGTTTCGGTGGACGCCGAGGTACGGTGAGCTCTATGAGCAAACGGCGCGCGCGCATTCTACTTTGGGGGCTCTCCGCGATCGGTGTCGTTCCATTGGCGGCGGCTCTTTGGGCGTCGGTGGCGCCGCTGTCGTCGGCTCGGCGGGAGCTCGTCTATGTCATTCCCAAGGGCACCTGGGCGCGCAAGGTCGCCGGAGAGAAACTCAACGTTATTCCTTCTACGGTTCGCCTGACCTTGGGAGTGCAGGACATTCTGGTGCTCAGGAACGAGGATGAGGCGCCGGCGCTGTTTGGGCCGGTGCTCCTGATGCCTCAGCAAAGCTATCGGATTCCGGCGCGCGTGCCTTCGAGGTTCGAGTTGACCTGTCCGCTTCACGAATCCGGCCGGCTCACGATTCTCGTCGAGGAGGCACCCGGGGCGGGCTGGCCGCGGCTTCGCTGGCGCGTGGCCCGTCTCTTCGAAGACCATGCCACCCCGTCGAGCGGTGAAGCGATAGAAAACCAGGACGAGCGGATATGAGAGGCAAGGCAAAACTTCTGGCCCCGGCCGTTCTGGTAAGCGTTTTGGTAGTTCTATGGTGGGCGGCGGTCGCGGTGAGCGAGACGATCATCGTTCCCACGCCGTGGCGCGTTGTTCTCGGTATCGTCGATCTCGCGCGCCAGGGCACTCTGCTCGATCATATAGCCGCTTCGCTTTTCAGGGTCGGGAGCGGCTATCTTCTGGCCGCCGCCCTCGCCATACCGCTGGGTATTTTCATGGGATGGTTCCCCGGACTTTTCGCGGCGCTAAATCCACTGACGCAGATCCTTCGTCCCATCTCTCCCATCGCCTGGATTCCACTCGCCATCATCTGGTTCGGGGTGGGAAACATGGCGCCTATTTTCCTGATTTTCCTTTCGTCGTTTTTTCCGATCGTGTTGGAGACCACGGCCGGGGTTCATACCATCGAGCGCCAGTATATCCGGGCGGCGCAGAACTTCGGGGTCGGCGGCGCGGCGCTGTTTCGCCAGGTCGTCGTTCCCGCGGCTCTTCCGCACATCATCGTCGGAATGCGGATCAGCCTCGGAGTCGCCTGGTTGGTGGTGGTGGCGGCCGAGATGATCGCGCTCAAATCGGGCCTCGGCTATCTCATCATCGACTCGCGCAACGCGGGCAACCGTTACGATCTGGTGGTCGCCGGGATGGTCATCATCGGAGTGATCGGCCTCCTGTTGGATAATGCGATGCGGCGGCTGGAGCGGCTCAAAGAGGTCCGTTGGAAATATGGCCGCTAAGATCGCGGTAAGAGACCTCTGGAAGAGCTATTCCACGCCGGACGGTTCGTTGTCCGTGCTCGAAGGGATCGACTTCACGGTGGCCGAGGGAGAGTTTGTGGCCGTGGTCGGCCCGTCGGGCTGCGGCAAGACCACGCTGTTAAATATCGTCGCCGGCTTCGAACCGGGAGATCGGGGAGATGTCGCCGTGGATGCCGTTCCGGTGACCGGGCCGAGCCGCAAAGGCATCGTCATCTCGCAGCAGGGGTCGGTCTTTCCGTGGCTCACGGTGCGGCGCAATCTGATGTTCGGCCTGGACGGCTTGCCCAGGCAGGAGAAGAGAAGGCTGGCGGATCATTACGCGGAGTTGGTGGGACTAAAAGGATTTGAAGAGGCATTTCCGTATCAGACTTCCGGCGGGATGTTGAAGCGGGTCGAAGTCGCGCGGGCGCTCGTCGTCAAGCCGGAGATCCTCTACATGGATGAGCCGTTTGCCGCACTGGACGCGTTGACCCGCGTCCGCATGCGCGTTGAGTTGCTGCGGATTCTCACGCAGGAAAAACATACCGTGCTGCTGGTCACGCACGACGTGGAAGAGGCGATCCACCTGGCCGACCGGATTCTGATACTTTCTTCAAGGCCCGCGAGCATCCGCTCGATTCTGAAAGTTTCGTTCGCGCAACCCCGCAAGCTCACCAGCCGCGAGTTCATCGAGCTGAAAGAACAGATCCTGCGGGAATTGGGCATGTAGCGGTCGGCGATCATAAATCGCTGATTTTTTTGCGCAAGGTCTTTTCGCATTCTGCCTCGCGCGCCGCCGTGCGCACCTGCACGTCGGACAAACGAAACAGCAGCACGCGGCTTGCTCGTGCCAGGCGGAGGACGTAGGTGCTGGAGTCCCCGTCGTGATAGACCGAAACTTGAACGCCCTCGCTCGCGGAGCGGGCGATGCGGTTCGCCCACTCTTCGATGTCGGCGACCGCGGCTTCGTCTTGCTTTTGGGTAATCATGGGCGCGCTGTCGGTGTTTGACGGCGTGAGGCGCTGCGCGGCGAGTTCCGGCCGCCGATCACCGAAACAGATTGTCCAGGCCGAATGCGGCGGAGCCCCGCAGCGCAAAAAACAACGCGGCGAACAGGAGCACCAGGTTATTCTGCCAGCCGGTCTCGTGAGAATGGAGGGCTTGCTTCGCGAGCAGGCGGAACTTCCCGTTGATTTCTTGC
>JBGPGE010000111.1:0-14800 GCA_041483675.1 Binatia bacterium | reverse complement strand
AGTCCGAAATTCGCCTGGATTCCCGCTAAAAGCATGCGGGAATGACGGACTCTGGGAGTGCTACTAACCACCACTACGCAGCAAGCTGCGAGGAATTGACCCCAAAGAGATTAAAAAATACTCCGAACTCTGTGCCTCTGTGGTGAAAACTCCTTCACAGGAAACCCTGAAGAGCCAAAAAAACGCGGCGCGCGACACTGTTGACGCGAGCGAGGCTGCTTCGAATTATTCCATGGACAACGGCGGCCTACCGTCTCGTTCTCTTGCGGGATTTGGGCTGATCGAGGACCTCGCCCCAGCGGGCAAGAAAGGCCGTGACAAAACCGTGCTCATTGGCCGACTCCACGGCCAGCGGCGCGAGCGCCATCGCCACGGCCAGGGCGATGTGATAGCCGATGGAGCGGGAGGCCAGCGCCCGGCGATAGGCGGCGTGCGCGCGGTTCACCCAGACGGTCGATTCTTGCAGGCGTCCGAGTTCCAAATCGTCGGCGCGCTCTTCGAACTGAATATCGAGCCCGTAGTGCGCCGGTTTTCGCGCGCCGCCTTTACCGGGCAAGACGAGGCCGTGCTCTTGCGCCGCGACAGCCTGCGCCGGTTCAGCCTCTCCCGGCTGCTCTTCGGCTCCCTCAACTACCGGCTGTTCCACGCCTTGCGCATTTTCGGGCGTCTCCGCCTGTTCCAATACCGAGGCCGCTACGAAGGCGCGTGAATCTGCGCCTCTCACGCTCGATCCCAAAGGCAGTTTCTTCTGTCCGCCGGCGCGGCGCTCGACGAGTGAAGCCAACAGCGGAAACTCGCCGGCAAGCTCTTCGAGCACGTGCGCCAGGTCCCGCTGCAACGGGCGGACTTCCTTGGGGCGCGCCTCCTCGGTCGATTCACGAGCATCGCCCCAAGCGGCGAGTTGCTTCGAGACCGCCTCCTGAATTGCTTTGCGAAAAGCGAGATAGGAGGCGCCGCGCGCGCCGCTGCGAATGAAATCCCCCTTGTTGAGCGTCAAGCAAGCCGCCAATTCCGGCACCTCGATCAAGCCGCCCACGCGCTCCGGCGCCGAAGGGGTCAGCCCCAGCCAATCCCATCCTCGGCGAATGATTTTACCGTAAGTGCTGATCGCGAGGCCGCGCTGTTCTTCCGGCAGAGGGAGATCTTCTCGAATCAGATAGCCGAAGGCGGAAGGCTTGCGTTTGCGCGCCAGACGGATTTCCAAACCACCTTGGAGCGGCGCCGTCCAACGCTGTTTCTCCAACCGGCGGCCGTTGACGTGGATGGTGACGCCTTCAGGATAATGCGCGCCGAGAAACTCATCGAAGGTCGGATCGAGCAAAGGCTGGAAATGGCGGCGCATGCTCGCTTCGAGAAAGCCGGGATCGAGCAGAGGGGAAAGAGCGTTCTGAACTTTGAGGCGGACCGCCGTTCCCCGTTCGGGGGCCAAGCCGGGAGGCGGCGTCCACTTCCAGGGCGCGCGATGGCGCGAAGCCAAATGCCAGGAGGTCGCCACGTGCGTTTTGCCCCGGCGCGTCTCGGTCATCACTTCCTCGCACACCAACAGGCCGAGCTTGATACCGACGCCGGCAAAACCGATCCCCTGTCCGCGCGTTTTTGTGCTGGCGGCGATATCGTGGTAGCGCGCCAGCTCCCGGCGCTGCATGCCGGAGCCGTTGTCCATCGCCGTGAGAGTGCTCTCAGCCGGGTCCGCTTCGAAGGCGATCTCCGTCGCGCCCGAGTCGAGAGCGTTGGCGAGGATCTCCGTCAGGATCGTCTCCTCGATCGACCCCGGATAGGCGTCGCGCAAGTCTTCGAGCAGGTGCAGCAGATCGACTCGGGTTTCACCCACGTTCTAATTCCCTCTGAAGCGTTGGCAGCTACCATATGTATGCTGAGCGTAGGAATCAATCAACTGATATCGAACACGGGGTTTGAATCCCCGTGTTCGACCAAAGGGGAGAGCTGCCGCTTCTCCCCTTTTGAAACCCCATCGGCTTTGTGCCCGCCTCAAGAGGCGGGGTTTCATTGAATCAACCGAGAGTGTGTAGACTGTGCATGGACGCTACGATAGGGTAGCCGTCAGGAGGGCTTGATCGTGAACATCAAAACTGTTGCGTTGCTCCATCCGGGCAATATGGGCGTCACCGTCGGCGCGGCGGCCGCGACGAGCGGCGCGCGGGTCGTCTGGGTCTCGCATGGCCGGAGCAAGGCGACCGCAGAGCGGGCAAAGTGGGCCGGGCTGGTCGACGTGGGGACTCTCGCCACGGCGGTCCGGGAAAGCGATCTCGTCTTCTCGATCTGCCCGCCGCATGCCGCGCTGGATCTCGCCCGGAGCGTGGCGGAGCTGAAGTTCCGTGGAATTTATGTTGACGCCAACGCGGTTTCACGAGCCACGGCCGAGCAGATCGGCGAGACGGTTACCCAAGCCGGCGCTAGTTTCGTCGACGGCGGCATCATCGGCTCGCCGGTCAAACGCGCCGGGACGACCCGGCTCTATCTCTCGGGCGCCCGCGCGCCGGAAGTGGCGAAGCTGTTCTCCGCGAGCATGCTCGATGCCAGGGCTATCGGCGAAACGCCGGGCGCCGCTTCCGCCCTCAAGATCGCCTATGCCGCCTGGACCAAATGCACGGATGCCTTGGTGCTGGCGATCCTCGCGCTGGCGGCGATGGAAGGGGTCGACAAAGCCCTGGTCGAAGAATGGAACCTCTCCCAACCCGACCTCGAGCGCCGGAGCGTTCGGGCCGCCGCGGTCGCGGTCCCCAAGGCGTGGCGCTATGTGGGCGAGATGAGAGAGATCGCCGCGACTTTCGAGGCCGCCGGACTGCCGGCGGGCTTTCACAATGCCGCCGCTGAGATTTGCGAGCGGCTCGCAGATTTCAAAGATCGCACGGAGCCGCCTCCGACGGTCGCGGCCGTCGTCGATACATTGCGCGCGTCGTCAAAAAAATAGGGCCGGCTTTAATTGTCAGATCACGGCTGAAAATAACCGCTTCAATTTCCGGCCGGAGGAACTTCTGTGGACAACACAACTCGCGTGATTGCCGAATATGCCGCGGGGTTAGGTTTTGAAGAATTGCCCGAAGAGGTCATCCATGCCGCATCGAGACTGATGGTCGACAGCCTCGCCTGCGCCAGCGCCGCGTTTGACTGTGAACCGGCTGCGATTGGAAGGCGCATCGCCCGCGGCGGGACGGCTGGACGGTATGCCGGCCGCATTCTTGGGTTTCCTGAACGCTCTACAGCTGAGGGAGCGGCGTTCGTCAACACCGCCATGATTCGAAACCTGGACTTTAACGATCACTATCCCGGCGGCCATCCGAGCGACTGCTTAGGCGCGCTGCTGGCAATTGCTGAATCGGCGGGCGCAGACGGTCGCCGCTTGTTGGCCAGCATGGTGGTTGCCTATGAAATGTTCATCCGTCTCAGTGACGCCACCAAGCTTCGGGAGCGAGGTTGGGATCAAGGTTTTGCCATCGGTGTATCCACCGCGGCTGCGGTAGGCAATCTGCTTGGATTATCCGCCAAGGTCATAGGTGAGGCGGTGGCGATCACGACGGTGGCCAACGTCCCGATGCGAAACACCAGAGCCGGAGAGCTGTCGCTCTGGAAGGGCGCAGCCACGGCGTATGCGGCGCGCAACGGGCTGTTCGGCGCGCTGCTTGCCGGCGAGGGTATGACCGGTCCGGATCGCCCGTTCGAAGGACACCATGGACTATGGGAGCAGATCACCGGGCCCTTTGAGTTACCGGCTTTTGGCGGTCGCGGCGGCGATTTTCGCATTCCGGTCGTGCAAATGAAATACTGGCCGGTCGAGTACAATGCTCAGGCGGCGGTTTGGGCGGCTTTGGAGCTTCGTTCGATGGTCGGCTGGACCGATCTGGCAGAGATCGATATCGCTACTTACGCCTTCGCATGGAGTGAAATCGGGAGCGGCCCGGAAAGATGGGACCCCAAAACACGAGAGACCGCGGACCACAGCCTGCCCTACATCTTCGCCAGGACTCTGGTCGATGGAACCATCGGCCCGGCTTCCTTTGAGGAGGCGGCTTACCTCGATCCATCGCTGCGGCCTCTGATGGCGAAAATTCGCGTTCGTAAAGATGACACCATCCAGGCGTTGTACCCGGAGAATGTGATTTTGCGACTCCAGGCGACAACCGCCGGCGGGGGACGCTTTCCCATAGAGATACGAAACCCGGTGGGACACAACCATAATCCCATGAAGGACGAGGATGTCCGGGAGAAGTTTCTCAGGGCGGCAAATCCGGTTCTAGGATTGGACCGCGCCGCCGCTGCTCTGGAGACGTGGTGGAATATTCGAGAGCCTAGAGATTTCCCCGGAGCATTTGGTTTGCTGGAGATGAACTCGGCTTAATCGTCCGATTACTTCTTTCCGCGCATTGCCTGACCTCGCCTCGCCCGTCGGAACTGGCGCGTCCGTTGCTTCTCCTAATACCCGGGAGTGAAAATCGCGACAAATTTCTTTCGCTGCTACGTGGTGATAAATAATGCTTGACATAGCCAGGGCACGGGAGTATTCAGGCTGAGCGCGCCTACGACGGACCGCATCCGGCAAACCGCGGAAGGAATACCACTATGGCCACCCAAGTGCGTCTGACCACGTTTAATCTGGAAAACCTCTTCAACCGCTACGCGTTTCTCGATATGCCGTGGGAGAACCGGGACTTTGAGCGGTTCGTTCAATCCGTCGGCGTGGTCTCGCTGGCCAGCCGCCGCGGCGACCTGGTTTCCTACCCCATCACGGAGATTCAACGCAATAACACCGCACTGGCGATCCTCGACGCGCAGCCCGACGTGCTCGTCGTGCAGGAGATCGAAAACATCTACACGCTGCGCAATTTCAACGACACCTACTTGAACCACTACTTCGGCCACATCCTGTCCATCGACGGCAACGATCCGCGCGGGATCGACGTGGGCCTGTTGATCAAGCGCAGCCGGACCGACATCACGATCGAACAGATCCGCACGCATATCGATGACTCCGAAAAGAAGGGGGGCACGGTGAAGCGTCAGTCCGTGCCCGGCTTCGGCTATACCGCCGCGGGCGCCGTCTTTTCGCGCGATTGCCTGGAAGTGGACTTGAACGTGGCCGGCAAAGTTCTCACCGTCATGGCCAACCACCTGAAGGCGCAGGACAGCAAGCCCAAGACCTCGGATGCGCGCCGCAAGCTCCAGGCCGATCGCGTCGCCGCGGTGGTGAACGCCGCCGTGGCCGAGAACAAGCTCCCGGTCGTCATGGGAGACATGAATGTGGACGCGCAAGCCAAGAACGGCAAAACCATCAACGCCCTTGTGAAACACCCCGAGTTGAGAGATCCCTACGCGGGCTTTCCGAAGAAGCAGGCCTGGACGCATTATTACGACTCGGAGGATTCCGTCAGCCGGCTCGACTACATCCTGCCGCATAAGAGCCTGAAAGTTATCACGCCGGCGGGCGCAAGCGTCGGCGACACCGACATCGTGCGCAAGGGCTTGACGACGAAAGCGATAAAACATTACGACGGGCCGCGCTACGGCACGGTCGGGCCGGTCAATACCGAGGCCAGCGACCATTGCCCTGTCACGGTTACCGTGGAGCTTTGAGCCGGGGACCGGCATGGGAGGCCAGCTTGATTGAATCTAAACCCCGCCTCTTGAGGCGGGCACAAAGTCGATGGGGTTTCCAAAGGGGAGAAGCGGCAGCTCTCCCCTTCGGTCGAACACGGGGATTCAAACCCCTGTTCGATATAAGTTGATTGACGGAATTCACTCGAGCCGCAGGTCGGCCGGCGAAAGAGGAAACCGATGGCAAGATGGGCAATGACGGTGAAGGTCGCCGTAGCAGCGTCGGCGCTGGTGCTTTGCGGCGAGGCGGCGGCGGCGACGATCTACGGGACGATTCAGCAAGGCAACCAGCCGGTCGCAACCACTCTGGTAGTTCTTACCTGCGGCGGGAATGAAGCGGCAAGAACCAATACCGACGCCCGCGGCGCGTACCGCCTCACGACGGGCCTGACCGGGCGCTGCAATCTGCAAATTCGCGGGGCTTCCACCGAGGTGATTCTGTATCAGGATCCGATCCGCTACGACTTCGAAATCGTCGGCGGGGGCGGCCAGACGAGTTTGATCAGGCGGTAGACCATGGCGTCGAAGTGGTTGTCGCTGGAGACTCTCAAGTGGCTGGTCCCTACCGCGGCGATTCCGATTACGCTCGCCGTCATCTCGTCCCAATATCAAAGCGCACAAACCGAACGGCAGGCTCAATTTCAACGGGCGGAAACCGAACGGCAGGCCGCCGACGCCAGACTGCGTCTCTATACCGAGCTTCTGAGCAAACGGGAGGAGTCGGACACGGGCGTGCGGAAGGGAATTTTCGACAAGGTTCTCGACACCTACCTAAAACCCGCCGGTCAAGCTATCGAGGGGAAACTCGTCGCGCTCGAACTCCTGGCGCTTAACTTCAACGACTCCCTGGATCTGAGCCCGCTGTTCTGGCAGCTCGATCGGGAGATCGGGCAGCAGACGCAGGCGGAAAAGCGCACCGCTCTGAGCTCCCAGTTGCAGCGGATCACCAATGCGGTCAAGGATCGGCAGAGCGAGGTGCTGGAGAGCGTCGGAGCGAATAGGGGCGTGAAAATTATATTCAATGATTTGGGCAAACCGGGCCCTCCGCCCATCGATGAGGATCTTACTTTTCCCGATCCCGACCCGTCGGCTCCGAAAGGCAAAGAACTGAGGCGCCACTTCACGGTCGAGGTCGCGGAACACGATGCCGCGGGTCGTCGCGTTCTGGTTTTCGTCACCCATAGAGACGTCGACGGAAAGGGGAGGTTACTCTCGTTCTGGGTTGACGTTTTCGATTTTCCTCTGACGAACTTCACCCGCATCTCGAAATCCGAGCGTTTTACCGTGCTCCTGAAGCGATACGACCCGCGGGCGGGGGCGGATCTCGCATTGGTCTACTTCCCCAGCTCCCGGAGCGGCATAAAGGACAAACCTTTCATCGACGAGGTCATCTCCGATCTCCGGCGCGACAGTAAGTGAAGGCGAGGTGTGGGATGAAAACCACAACGATCGGGCGACGACGTGGAGTGATGTTTTGCGCCGCCGTATTGATTGCGGCGGGCGGCTCTATGGCGGTAAGCGGTGTCGCCGCCGCGCAGCGCGACGCGTCCGTCGAGGAGATCCCAAAACCGGCCAAGCCCGCGGACGCAGGAAAGGGAAAACACGGAACGCTGACGGTTGGAGTCTTGGTGATCGATCCGGACAAGAAGAGCGAGCGCCTCCCTGCGGCGGATGCCGTCGTGCGCATTGAGGGCAGCGAGGAGTGGTATAGAACCGATGATAAGGGGCGGGCCAAACTATCGGAGATTCCCGCGGGGAAGGTGACGTTGCAGATCAAGGTGATCGGCGCGGCCATCTGCAGGCTGCGCGACGTTCCCGTCGCCGCAGGCGATCAACTCCTCAGCGTGCTCATCGAAAAAGCCCAGGAAGGCAACTGCTGGCGGGAGTGACCTCACCGGCGGGCGGCCGGGCGCATTAGCCCGGACTCCACCTGCCCGGACTTCCATCTCAGGGCCGTCTTCAGATCACCTGTTCGCGACGCAGCTTGGCGATCGCCTCTTCGCTGTAGCCCGCTTCGCGCAGGATGGCGTCGGTGTCCTCGCCGAGACCGGGGATGCGGTCGTAGCGGGCGGGACTGCCGGAGAGACGGACGGGGTTGGCGACCACCGGAACGCGGCCGACCGGCGATTCGACTTCGCGGATCAGCCGGCGGGCTATGGTCTGCGGGTGAGCCAGAACCTCGGCGAGGCCTCTGACTTCGCCGTAGGGCAGGTTGGCCTTCTTAAGGCGCTCCAGCCACTCGGTGTGGTCGCGCTCCAGAAAGATTTTTTCGATCATCTCTTCGAGCGCCGCGCGGTTTTCCCTCCTCGCTTCCACCGTGGCGAAGCGCGCGTCCGCCAGCAGGTCGGGCCGCCGAATGACTTCGCGGCAGAAAACCTCCCAGTCCTTGGCCGTGGCGACGGCGAGATTGGCGTACTTGCCGTTGCGCGCGAGGTACGGCCCGTAGGGCGTCACGTAGGTGTGGCGCATCCCCGTGCGCCCGGGCTCCTCGCCCTGATGCCAGTAATGATGCGGATAGTAACCGAGCCACGAGACGATCGATTCGAACATCGAGATGTCGATCAACTGCCCCTCGCCGCTCTTCTCTCGCTGGTAAAGGGCCAGGAGGATCCCTATGACCGCGTACATGCCGGCGGCGATGTCCGCGATGGCGATGCCCGCTCTCGCCGGTTTGTCAGGGTAGCCGGTGGTGGCGATGATGCCGGCTTCCCCCTGAATCAGCAGGTCGTAGGCCTTGACGTCGCGATACGGGCCGTCCTGGCCGTAGCCGGAGAGCGAGCAGTAGATGAGGCGAGGGTTCAGCGCCTTTAGCGTCTCGTAGCCCAAACCCGCTCTCTCCGCTACGCCCGGCGCGTTGTTCTCAAAGAAAATATCCGCCTGTTGCGCCAGCCGAAGCAAAATCTCCCGGCCCTGTTTATGCTTCACATCGACCGTGAGACTGCGCTTGTTGCGATTGAGCCAGACGTAGCCGGAGGAGAGTCCCCGCACGGCTTTATCCCAGTGGCGGATCAGATCGCCGCTTCCCGGCCGCTCCACTTTGATGACCTCCGCGCCCATGTCGCCCAGGATCGAGGTGCAAAAAGGGCCCGAGAGCACCTGCTCGAAGGCGATCACGCGGATGCCGTCAAGGGCGCGAGAAGGCTCGTTATTACGGGAGCTATGCTGATGGGTCAATTTCGTCTCCGATGTGCTCCGTCTTCCCTCACCCTCGCCCTCTCCCAGAGGGAGAGGGAATTCAGAGGGCACAGCATTTCTAACTCCCTCTCCCGTCCTGCGGGAGAGGGATGGGGTGAGGGATTATTTGGACTCACCCTTGACCTCCGGGAAGAGCGCGCGGGCGGGCGCATGGGCGCGCTTCCACACCATGACGCTGCGGGCGTAGTCGATGACGATTTTGCCGTCCTGATTGACGCCGCGCGTCTGCACCTTGACGATGCCCGACTGCGGCTTCGACTTCGACTCGCGCTTTTCCAGCACCTCGGACTCCGAGTAGAGCGTGTCGCCGACGAACAGCGGGTTGGGGAGCTTGATCTCGTCCCATCCCAGGGCGAAGCCGTTCTCGCTTACGTCGGCCACGCCCATGCCGGCGACGATCGCCAACGTGAGCGCGCTGTTCACCAGGCATTTGCCGAACTCCGTCCGCTTGGCGTATTCGTTGTTGAAATGAATCTGGTTGGTGTTGTTGGTGAGCAGCGTGAACCAGATGTTGTCCGCTTCCGTGATCGTCCGTCCGAGGCGGCAGCGGTAGATATCGCCGGCCTCGAAGTCTTCGAAATAGCGGCCTTCCCAGCCGGGTTTTACAGCCATAGCCGTTCCTCCCGATTTTGCATTTGGTCCGTCGCGCTATATACTACGCGGTAATATAGGAGGCGAGAATGGATTTCAACCTGACTCAGGAGCAGCGGCACATTCGCGAAGAGATTCGCCGGGCCTGCCGCGAGTTTCCCGACGCCTACTGGAGAGAAGTGGACGGAAAGGGCGAATATCCGGACGCGTTCGTGAAGAAGCTCACCGAGCTCGGCTGGCTCGCCGCGCCGATCCCGGAGGAGTACGGTGGCGCCGGCCTGGGCATCACCGAGTCGAGCATCATTCTCGAAGAGATCAACCGCTCGGGCGGCAACGCGACCGCCTGCCACGCGCAGATGTACACGATGGGGACGCTGCTCAGGCACGGCAGCGCGGAGCAAAAAAAGCGCTATCTGCCGAAGATCGCCGCCGGCGAGCTGCGCCTGCAGGCCTTTGCCGTGACCGAGCCCAACGCCGGCTCGGAGACCACGCGCATTCAAACCGCCGCCGCGCGCCGCGGCGACAAGTATGTCGTTCACGGCCAGAAAATTTTCATCTCCCGCGTGCTCCAGTCCGATCTCATGCTGCTCCTGGCGCGCACGACGCCCTACGACCAACTGGAGGACAAGACGCGCGGGCTGTCGGTTTTTCTCGTCGACCTGCGCGAGGCCAAGGGCAAGATGGAGGTCAAGCCGCTCGATCTCATGATCAACCACCACACCAACTCGGTCTTCTTCGACGGCCTGGAAATTCCCGCGGAAAATCTGATCGGCGAAGAGGGGATGGGTTTTCGCTACATCATCGACGGATGGAACGCGGAGCGCATCCTGGTCGCGGCGGAGGCGATCGGCGACGGCCGGTGGTTCACCGAGCGCGCCGCGAAGTACGCCAACGAGCGCGTCGTCTTTGGCCGGCCGATCGGCGCCAACCAGGGCATTCAATTTCCCATCGCCCAGGCGCACGCGCGCGTCGAGGCGGCCGATCTCGTCCGTTTTCAAGCGGCGGCTAAATTCGACCGCAAGGAGCGCTGCGGCGCCGAGGCGAACATGGCGAAGTTTCTCGCTTCGGAGGCCGCCTGGGAGGCGGCGAACGCGTGCCTCACGACACACGGAGGCTACGGCTTTGCCGCCGAATACGACGTCGAGCGCAAGTTCCGCGAAACGCGGCTGCTCACCATCGCGCCGGTGAGCAACAATCTCGTGCTCGCTTATCTGGCGCAGCACGTGCTGGGGATGCCGAAATCGTACTGACGCAAACGTAATGAATCGTAGGGGCAGGCCCCTGTGCCTGCCCTGGGCGGCCACGGGGGGCCGCCCCTACAAAATCAATGTAACGCTTGCCTCACTATCCCAACATGAACATCAAGCTTACCCTCGAATACGACGGAACCGACTACTGCGGCTGGCAGGCGCAGCCGAACGGCGGGGCGATTCAAGACGTCTTGGAGCGGGCGATCGAGAAGATTCTCGGCGTCGAGACCCGGCTGACCGCATCCGGGCGGACCGACGCGGGAGTTCACGCCTTGGGGCAGGTGGCTAGTTTTTTCTATGACGGGCAGATCGATCTATGGCGGCTGCAACGCGGGCTTAACGCGGTGACGCCGGAGGATATCGCGATCCGGCGCGCCGAAGTCGTGGCGGACAGCTTTGACGCGCGCCGGGACGGACGGGCGCGGGTTTATCAATATCGAATATGGAACGACCCGTCGCCGTCCGCCGTTCATCGCCGCTACGCCTGGCATGTCCATGACGCGCTGGATCTCCCCGCCATGCAGGAGGCGATTCGTTGTCTGGAAGGCGAGCGTGACTTCGCCTCGTTTCAGGCGGCCGGCTGCGACGCGTCGCATTCGGTCAGAAACATTTTTCGCAACTCGCTCAGCCGGGACGGAGCATTCGTCATCTACGATGTCGAGGCGACGGCCTTCTTGAGGCACATGGTGCGAAATATCGTCGGGACGCTGGTCGAGGTGGGGCGCGGCGAGCGCACGCCCGCGTCGTTCCGCGAGCTACTCGAAGCGAAAGAACGGACACGGGCCGGCCCGACCGCGCCGCCGCACGGGCTGTTTCTGGTGGAAGTGAGGTATGGAGAGAAAGGGATGAAGGATGAGGGATGAGGGATGAAGAAACGTTGGGTCGTCACGGGGGTGCTGCTGCTCCTCTTCGTCGTTTTTTTCTCGCAGATTCGGCTCGGGTTTATCACGGCGCTGTTTCTCTGGGATCTGCTCGATGAGACGACGGTCGCTCAGCCGGATCGGGGGAAGCTCGCGTGGGTAACGCCTGAGCCTTCGGTAAAGCCGGTCGAGGTGCCGCAGAGAGAGCGGAAGATTCCCGCCGATCTCTACTATGTCGTGGGCGCCGGCAAGCGTGGGGCGATCCTGCTGACTCACGGTATCATCGAAAGCGGCAAGGACGATCCGCGCCTCATCCGCTTCGCCCGTTCGCTCGCTCGCGCGGGATTTGTCGTCCTGGTGCCGGAGCTCAAGGGCATGAAGTCGTTCCGCGTTTTGCTAAGCGACGTCGACGACATCGTGGCTTCCTTCCACTACATGGCTTCCCTCAAAGAGCTGGTGAATGAGAAGCGGATGGGGCTCATGGGTTTCAGCTACGCGGCGGGGCCGACGATCATGGCAGCGGCCGATGCGGCCATTCGCGATCAGGTCGGTTTCGTCATTTCCTTCGGTGGATACTACGATCCCGTCAACATTATCCGCTTCATCACCACGGGGTACTATGAATACGGCTACGAGAGGGGCTTTCTCCAGCCGGAGCCCTACGGCAAGTGGGTCTTCTTCATGAACAATGTGGATTACGTCGAGAGCGAGAAAGACCGAAAAATCCTGAAGCAGGTATTCCAGCAGGAGGCGACGCAGATTACGGACGACATCGCGCCGTTGCTGGCGAGCCTGACTCCAAAAGGCCGGTACCTTTATGAGCTGTTGATCAACACCGATCCGCAGCGCGTCGACGACCTGGTGAAAAACACCGACCCCCGCTTTCAGGACTACCTCCAAAAGCTCTCGATGGCGCCGTTGATACCGGTGCTCCGCGGCTATCTCATCGTCGGCCACGGGACAACGGACACCCTGATCCCGTACACGGAGAGCCTGAGACTGGCGAATGCCGTCCCGGACAAGCGCAAGGTGCATCTGGCGATCCTCAGGCTCTTCGGCCACGTCGATCCCTCGAAGAAACGCTTCGCGGCAAAGGAGTTTCTTACGGTCTACCTACCCTCGATCGCCGAGTTCTACTATCTGGTCTACGATCTCCTCAACCAGCAGAACTGAAACAAACGTGAAGTCGTGCTCGTGGCTCGTGTTCGTGACGGAAACGCATGACGATCACGAACACGCTTTGTGCCGTTGATTGACAGCCTTCCCGCTTTCCCGATATATGCTGCCGTGAGAACACTTTAATCTCTTTGGGGTCAATTCCCCGCAGCTTGCTGCGCAGTGGTAGTTGGTGGCTCTGCTAGAGTCCGTCATTCCCGCATGCTTTTAGCGGGAATCCAGGCGAACTTCGGACTGGACCCCCGATTAAAACATTCGGGGGTGACAATTTAGGGGAAAGTCATCCGAGGGCCTCTTGATACCCGGCGTTTACTGCGGGGTTGTTCGTTGTCGAAGGAGACACTGTCCATGATGCCGTCGCACGATTCTTTCTACGACATATTTTCGAAAGGGAAGAGGATTAAAATTCATTGGCCGAACGGCGCGCGGCTGGCGGTGGCGCTCGCCGGAAACCTGGAGGCCTGGACGGAGACGCCGGACCCCAAGATGCGGCGAACACATCACGTCGGCGGCTCGAACCCGATCACGGCCGAGGACGCGCGCTGCAAGTACGATTTTCGCACGGCGAGCGAAAACGACTACGGCGGCAGGACGGGTATCTGGCGGATTCTGCGGATACTCAAGAAGCACGGCCTCAAGGCGTCGTTCAATATCAACGGCCTGGCCGCGATCAGGTATACCGAGGCTGTAAAGCAGCTCCACGCCGACGGGCACGAGATCGTCGCCCACAGCTGGGCGGAAGACGTGCAGCTCATTTTTCTCTCGAAAGAGCAGGAGCGGGAGGAGATCCGCGCCTGCGTGAGAATGTTCCACGATCTCGTCGGCGTCAAGCCCACCGGCTGGCTCTCCTCCGGGATGAGGCACACCGAGCACACGCTAGGGCTGCTTATCGAGGAGGGCTTTCTCTGGCACGGCGACGCTGTCAATGATGACGCGCCGTATCTGATCGACGTGAACGGCAAGACGATCGTCGAAGTTCCTTATCGCAACGCCATCAGCGGTCTCAACGACACGGGAATGTACCGGCGCGGAATCACCGCGCGCGACCTGCTCGGCGCGTTCAAGGACGAGTTCGACCAGCTCTACGAAGAGTCTCAGACCGAGCCCAAGATGCTGACGATGGCGATGCACTGCCAGATGGCCTTTCCCGCGACCGGCAGGGTTTACGAGGAGTCGATCAAATACGCCAAGTCGTTTCCCGAAGTTTGGTTTGCGACGCGTATCGAGGTGGTCCGGTGGATTCTTGACCACTGCGTCAAATGAATCACGGAGGTAACGCGCCATGAAGAAACTATCTCTGGGTTTTCTGCTTCTGCTGGCGCTCGCGGCTTCGCCCGCCGGCGCCGAGCCGATCAGAGTCGGCTACGTCTCGCGCGACCTGAACTACCTCCCCTATTTCATCGCGCAGAAGAAAGGCTTTTACGCGCGCGAGGGGATTGCGGTCGATCTCGTCGCCATCGGCCGCGCCGACGTCCAGCTGCAAGCCCTGGTTACCAACGACCTCCATTTCGCGCTTATCAACCCGGACGGAATTATCATTCTCAACGAGAAGGGCAACAATCTCAAAGTGGTCGCCGGCTCCAGCAACGCGGCGCCCTATGTTCTGATCGGCGGCAAAAACTACAAAAAGATCGAGGATCTCAAGGGGCAAAGACTGGGCGTGGCGAGTCTCAAAGGCGGCGCGACGTCGATCCTGCTGAGCTATTTGAGGAGCAAAGGGCTGCTCTATCCGCGCGATTTTAACCTCGCCGTGATCGCGGGCGGCACGCCGGCCCGCTTGAGCGCGCTCGAAGGCGGGTCAGTCGCGGGCGCGGTGCTCGGCATTCCGTTCGCCGATATCGCCGTCGACCGGGGCTTCAACCGGTTGGGCGATACGACGGAAGTGATCTCCAAATACCAGTTCAACGCCGTCACCGCGAATCCGGCATGGGCCGAAAAAAACCGCGCCGCGGTCGTGAAATTTCTCAAGGCGCACATCGGCAGCATGCGCTGGATCTACGACCAGCCGGATCAAGCGGCGGATTTTCTGACCAAGGAGTTCGGGCTAAAACCACCCTACGCCCAGAAGGGCATCGACTATTACGTGAAGAACCGGGTCTATCCGATCGACGGCGCGGT
>JBGPGE010000110.1:0-14808 GCA_041483675.1 Binatia bacterium | reverse complement strand
GTGGCCCGGCTTGTAGTAGTGCATCCAGGCGTGAAAATGGGGCGTGTTGAAGACATTTTTTCGCTTTTTCTCCTGGTGCGCGAATTCGACCATATTCACGATTTCGATGCTCATCGAACTT
The DNA here is from genome assembly GCA_041483675.1 of Binatia bacterium. Lineage (GTDB taxonomy): Bacteria > Desulfobacterota > Binatia > UBA9968 > UBA9968 > 2-12-FULL-60-19. The sequence goes on along the minus strand of JBGPGE010000110.1, from coordinate 14,687 downwards.
CCTCCTCGCGGCGCGATCTAACGTCAGAATAGGCTGCTACGCCTGTATTTACAAGCGGACTCGGAGCGCGGTCTCTGGTAAATGGGTCGACAGGACCGGAAACGGAAGGGGAGAGAGACGGTTGGTCAAATGCAAGCTCGGGTTAGCCAGCAGCGCAGCAGACCTCTGGCCGGTTTATGAGGACGACGCAATCCGCCCGCCTACTCCCAACACGCCAATCTCGACCAAACGCTGATCCATTACAGCGCGACACGGAGCACCTTCGCCGCCATGGGTCCGAACTCCTGCATCGCGGTCACGCCAGCGACCGCCTCGCCCGCAAGGATCAGAAGACCACCGGAGGCGTGATTCCCCGGTCGCACCTGCGGACGCTCTGCCTCGATGCGGCCGAGCCGCGGCGAGACGACTGCGCGCGGGAAAGTGCCGGCGGCATAACGGATCAGCAGGTCGGGAAGGGCTGCTGCGCGCGTCCCGGCGTGCTCGGCCGAAGGCCGGTCGATCGCGGCAACCACCGGCCGGCCTGTGTCGGTATCGGTCAGTTCACGCAACCTGGATTCAACCTGCTCCAACATCTGGGCCTTGCTGGGGCCATCGATCGGCGGGCGGCCCAATATGCCCCACTGCGGATTTATCCGCAGCGCGGTGCAGTTCTCGTTGTAGGGCAGGAGTTCGCAGGGCCGCCCAGCGCGCGCGGATGATATGCGTCGCCGCAGGTGGCTGACCGCACGGGTGAGCAGGGTCTCGCCAAGGTCCCGGTTCAGGCGGTTCACGACCTCCGGCATGAGATGAGCAAGCGTGGCGTTCGGTTCCATGTCGGTCGTCGAGAAGACCGCGATTGCGGCGTCCGGACCCGCTGCGGCGACGAGGTCGCCGACCGCGGCGTCGAGGTCTTTGAAGATCGCCCGAAGCGGCTCGCCCAGCAAAGCCGCGCGCGGCGCGTTATGGTCGGCGTGGCGCGGGTCGGCGAGATTCCAGAGCATGTGGCAGGCGCAATGGGCCTCCTTGAACGCGATTATGAACAGGTCCCACGTCCCGGATGCGAGGTAGTGGAGGCCGGCCGCGCGTTTCCTGGCGACGGCGGAGCGCAGATTGGCCGCCACCTTTAGCACCTCCGCGTCGCTGAACGCCGGCACTTCATACGCACAGCGGCTTGGCTGCGCCGGGCCGAACTGCTCGACCACCTCGGCGGCCAAGGACTCCGGGTAGCTCCTTGGCTCGTGGAAATAGCGGCCGTGAACCAGCCAATCAGCAAGGTGGATGCCGTTGAGCGGCCGCGGCAATCGGCATTTCGGCACATCGAACACCGCGACCCGCAGGCCGTGGCGCGAAAGGGCGTCCCAGAAGGTCTCTCGGTTGACCTCGTCGCGATGCGCCATGCCCATCTCGCCGGAGCCGAGACGCTGAAGCCAGTGGTAGCGACCATGCTCGCCGAGCCCGGCAGCGTATTGGAACGACGCCCAGAGCGCGTCGTCCGTGATGCCCTCCGGTGCCGACAGGCGTGTCGCCGCGCCGCGTGCGCGGAGGGCGGCGAGGTTAGGTAGTGTTCCGTCAGCGCTCCACTGATCGAGCCGCGCGCCATCCGCTCCATCCAGTGCGATCATCAGGAAACGCGCGGTCATGGCTGCTCCCTCCGTCTTGTCTGGCTATTTAAGTGAGGTGCGATAGGCGGAGCTTTCGCTGGCCCCTATCTCGGACCGCTCTGTCCTCATCCCTCAGTTGGAAAGCCGGCGCAACCCATACACCGAACCGGCGGCCTCGGTCAACCGGTTTTTGACTTTAAACTTTTTTCTGCGGGCCGACCTTTGCGATGTCGATGCGGATGATGAGCTGGTCTTCCTCTTTCATCTTCGCGCGATACTCTTCCCAGTTCGGATGCTCGCCTTTGGCTTGCCGGTACCAGTAGATCAAAAGGTCCATCGCTTCCGGCTGCCGGATGATTTCCGCCGTGCCGTGGAGTTGGACGTATCGCGAGCCGCTGTACTGCTCCCCCATGACCAGCATCGATACCTTCGGGTCGCGCCGGACATTTTTGACCTTGTAGGCGTCCGCCCGCGAATGGAGGAGCACCCGGCCTTCGGGATCGATCGCGGGAGTGACGAGGACGATCTGCGGCCAACCGTCGCGCTTGCGGGCGACCAGCACGCCCCGGTGATTCTCCGCCAAAAACTTCCGCACATCAGCGATTTCCATAGCGCCTCCCGAGTATGAAAAATGAAAACGGGACACTCCCGCTTATCTCTGACTGTAAAGGTCCTTGACGAAGCCCGTGCTCTCCAGCTCCTTGAGAAAACGGTTGTCGAAGAAATCCTTGGGGTCGGCCTGAGCCGCCTTGGGATGGTCGGTGAACGACAACGCGGCGCGGATCGCTTCCTCCGTCACGTAGGGAACTTTGGGAAACAGCGGGACGAAACTTCGGTAGGCTTCTTCGACGATCTCGGAATCTTTGGTGGCGAGATAGCGGCTGAGCGCGCGCTTGGACGCTTCCGGCTGCTCGATCGCGGTCTTGATCCCGGCCACGTATGTTTTGAGAAACGCCTGGATAAGATCCGGGCTCTGGCGGACCAGCCGGCGGCGCACGGCGATCCCGGTGAAAGGGTAGGGGATCTTCAGCGCCCCGATGTTCACCAGCTCCTTGAAGCCCAGGCGACGCGCCATCAGCGTCGTGGGCGCCGAGTGGACGGCGGCCGAGACGATTCCCTGGTTCAGCGCCGCCAGGGCGTCCTCCTGCCGCGAGAAGTAGAGGACCTTGACGTCTTTCCCCTGGCTCATTTGGTGTTGTCTGAGAAGCGCGATGGAAGCGTGGTCCGAGGAGGCCCCTTTGGTGATCACCCCTAAAACCTTGCCGCGCAGATCGGTCACTTCGTTGATCTCCGGCCGAACGTAGAGAGAAAACGCGAAGGTGGGAACCGGCATCGCGACGTAGATCAACTCCGCGCCGCCGAGCATCGCGTTGACCGCGGCGCCGCCGGTCAGCGCCGCATCGATGTCGCCGGAGACGACCGTTTGCGTGAGTCTTGCGCCACCGGAAATGAGGACCGGGTTGACCTCGATGCCGTACCGGCGGTCGATTTTGGTGTCGGAGATGAGCCAGAGGGGCGTCTGCCCGCCGTTGAGTTGAGGGTATCCCACCTTGATGGGGGCGGCGTTTGCCGGACTGACCGTCGCCGCGAGCGCAAGACCGAGAAGAACGACGGCTGAAAGGCTCTTCAGCACCGCCGGGCGCAGCCGCGCCATCGATTTGTGACGGTTGCTCGACATCGATTCCTCCATTTTTTTCTCAGGCCACCAAGACTTCACCGCACTTGTTGCACGTTCTGAGCTTGGCGTCGGAGCGGATCTTGTCAGTAGCCGCGCGGACGGCGTCGGTGGGATCGTCGAAGCGAATGGTGGTTTCGTAAAGTTTGTTGCCGCACTGCTCGCAGAACCAGACGAAGCGGTCGATTTCGTCGGGGTGGCGCTTGCGCTCGACGACGAATGTCCAGGAGCCTTCGCCGCGCCGGGGAGAGTGGGGGACATTGGCCGGCAGGAGAAAAAGCTCGCCCGGTTTAAGGACGGCGATCTCGTGCTTGCCTTCGCCGGTCATGTAGTGGAGGTTCAGCTCGCCTTCGAGCTGGTGGAAAAGCTCGTCGCCGGGGTCGATGTGAAAGTCTTTGCGGGAGTTGGGGCCGCGCGTGACGAAAGCGATGAAGTCGGAGTCTTCCCAGATGACTCTTCTCTGGCCCCAGTCGGCGCGGTTCTCGTCGATCCACTGGCGCAAATTGAAGTTCTTCAAATGGGGAAACATAAACGTCTCCTTTGCCGCGGGGAGAGTATAGTCGCTCCCCAAGAACCAAATCAAGCTGCGCAAGAAACCCTGGACTTGCGTCTGGGGCTTCTCTCCATCCGTCATTCCCGCGAAAGCGGGAAACCAGAAATCTTTCTTTTCCTGGATTCCGGCTCGCCCCCCGCTTTCACGGGGGTTGGCCGGAATGACGACCCGCGTGCTGTTCGGAACCCGATCCACTACCCGGACTTACGTCCGAGGAGTTGCTAAGGCGTGCTGGACACGGCGGGGCGAAAGTTGTATGCCAGGCGGAGATAGCCGGCCTTCATCAAGGCTGACAGGAGGGTGACTCAGATGCTGAGCGAAAATCACGCGCAAGAGAAGATTTTCTGGCCTGAGGGTTGTAGCCTGACCGTGGCACTGACGTTCGATTTTCAGGGCGGCGAGGACGTGAGACCTTTGCCGAACGGCAAGATCAACCATGAAGAATACACTCAGGCCGAGTACGGACCGAAGACCGGCATCTGGCGGATTCTCAGAATCCTGGACGAGACGAAGGTCAAAGCGACTTTTATGACCTGTGGCGGGATCGCCGAGAGATATCCGGAAGCCACTCAGGCGATCGTCCAAGCCGGTCACGAAGTCGCCGGCCACGGCTATCACCACGAAGTGGCGCGAGATTTATCGCGTGAGGAAGAAAAGGATGTGATGCGTCGCACGACGGAGATGATCAAAAGCGTTACGGGCAAACGTCCTCAGGGCTGGCGCTCCTGCACGCAGAGCCAAAACAGCCTGGAATTGCTCATGGAGCATGGCTATCTCTGGAACAGCAACTCGTTCTCCCACGACCTGCCTTTCCTATGGAGCAACGGGAACAAGGAGCTGGTCGAGCTGCCGCGCCAGCCCTTCGGCGACGGCCGGACGTACGGCCACAGGGATTCGGGAAATCCGCATGACACGCTCGTCGTCTGGAAGTCTTTCTTCGACGATCTCTACGAAGAATCCAAGACCGCGCCTACGTTCTGCACCTTCCAGTTCCATCCTTATATATCCAGCCGGCCCGGCAGGGCAGGGGCGCTGAAAGGGATCATCCGCTACATGAAGCAGCGAGAGGGCGTCTGGTTCGCGACCGGCAGCGAGGTTGCCGAGTGGTGGATGAAGCAAGGATTTTCCGCGAGCGCCGCTCCCAAAGGTCGCGCCGCCGCCGGATAAGAAAGAGCCAACGCGGACTTGGCCCTTTTTTGGATTTAACGCAGTTTTCACCTCCTCTTTCCCGATACCAGTGTCCAGGAGGCGAAGGTCTCAAGCGCAAAGGGGCCAAAGCCGAAGAAGCCTAGCAGTGGCATCTCAAAAATCTGAGGCATGTCAGGGACGGGGACTGTATAGATCCATTTCGTGTACGCCCAGTAGTTCCAGAACTCCCAAAAAAAGCCGCAGATATACCCGGCGATAAGAAGAACGATTGTGCGTTGCAGATTACCTTCCTGCCAGTCGCGCAGGATGGACGGGCGGCTCAACCTATCATTGATCGGATCGAGCAGAAAGAAAAGGCCGAGCCACACGGACCAGAAGAAAAACTTCGGGAAAAGAAAGGGCAGGAGGGAAAGAAGGAGGCCGAACGGAACGCTCAGAGAAAAGAGATGCCTTGTCGCGGGGATCAGGGGCGATATTCTAAGGCTCTTTTTCGATCCAACGAGAGCGCTCACCAGCTCCGCAGTCTCGTAGAGGGCCGGGATCACCGTCGCGAAGGAAACGACCTGCAGGGCGGTCGCCGCCCAGCTTTCCGGCGGAGGGTTGATGTAGAGCCAATTTTGAACGACCAGGTTGTACCATTCGAAGAGGTACCAGTAGACGACGGAGAGCGAAAGGATCAGAAAAAATTCCCGCCGTCGGCGGATCAGGGAATTGCCTTGGAGCCGATAATTTAGTGCATCGAGAACCAGGATGTAGCCGTACCAAAAAAACGGGAAGACGTATCGCGACCATGGGAGTATATGGATAAAACTCAACACTTCTCCCAGGAGGATGAGCCCGCCTCCAAGTAATCCCAGGATGGCCATGATGTCCTACGGTTGACACGCGACTTTGTTCTGGACGAGGTCACGCCGCTTTGCGTCTTGCTCTCCCGGCCGACTCCAACCTGATCCTGCACCCCATCGCGGACAGGTTATCCATGACGGTCCCGATTCTTGGATTCCTGCCCTTGGAAAGCGCCTTATAAAGGCTTTCCCGATTGAGGCCCGTAGATTCCGCGAGGTGCGTAAAGCCATAGGCCCGCGCGACGTCTCGAAGCCCCAAAAGCAAAAGGTCTGAATCATTTTCTTGGAGAATGGCATTCAAGTATCCGATGGCGTATTCCGGGTTCTTGGGCCGTTCATCCAAGCCTTCCTCGTAGGCTCTGCTCGCCGGACAAACTTTTTTTCGTCTGCCCTTCATCGAGTCCGACTGTAGGCAATTAGCTACGGCCTGTCAACCGAGTTTTCGGGGGCAAAGATAAAAAGGGCTCCCAAGCTGGGACTGTACTTGGCTCGGCACGAAGATCCGAAACAGGAAGGCCTATTTTGACACAGTTAGATAAGAAATACGGGAAGAGGCTACTTTTCTGACTTCCCGGATGGCGAGAGCCTCGAAGACTTCGACAATCTTCCCGATCCCGACGTTCTCGCCCAGGAAATCGTCGATGATCTCGAAGCCGCCTTCGAACAATTCCGGGAAATCGCAACGGACCTAGGCCCGGAAGGTAAACAGTAAGAGCCGACCGCAATAGCCGTGCATCAGCTCCATCGCCGCTGCCCGCTCTCTGCGACCAGCCTTTCTAAGCGATCGTATCGGTAGTGAGTTGGTTGACAAGGCGAGGGGGCCGAACGTATGGTGAGCGCAACGGAGGGGATCATGGCACGTCCGGAGAAAGTAACCGCTGCACAATCTCAAGTCGCCTATCGCGGCTTGCGGGATTGGCTCGCGCAGGTAGAGCGCATGGGCGAGCTGCTCAAGGTCAACGGGGCGCACTGGGACAGAGAGATGGGCTCGATGACGCAGATGTTGACGGCGAGCAGCAAAGGCAAGGCGCCCGCCATTCTCTTCGATGAAGTTCCCGGCTATCCCAAAGGCTTCCGCACGCTTTACGGTCAGTTCTCGTCCATCAAGCGCGTCGCACTGACGCTCGGCTTGCCGCTGGACTACGAGCGGAAAGTCCATATCGTCAAGGCCTATCACGAGCGCATGGAAAAGATGGAGCTTATCAAACCCAAGTTCGTCAAGAGCGGACCGATTCTCGATCACGTTCTCGAAGGCGATCAAGTCGATGTGCTTAAATTTCCCGTCCCGATTCACCACGAATTAGATCAGGCGCGCTACCTTGGCACGGCCGATCTGGTCATTACCAAAGATCCCGACAGCGAGTGGTACAATCTAGGCGCCTATCGCTGCCAGGTCTACGACGGCAAAACCGTCGGCTGCCAGATCACTGAAGGGAAGCACGGCAGGATTCACCGCGACAAATATTTCGAGCGCGGCCAGAGCATGAAGGTCGCCGTCGTCTGCGGCCAGGACCCGCTGCTTTATATGTTGTCGTCCAGCCCGCTGCCGCGCGGTGTTTCGGAGTACGACTTCGCCGGCGGTATTCGCGGCGAGCCGATCGAGGTCGTCAAAGGGCCTTACACCGGCTTTCCGATACCGGCGGACGCCGAGATCGTCATCGAAGGGGAGACCGTGCCCGGCCACGTGAAGCCCGAGGGGCCGTTCGGCGAGTGGATGGGATATTACTCCGACGACGTCGTGCCGCGCCCCTACATTGATGTAAAGACGATTCTCTACCGCAACGATCCGATTCTCACCTGCGCGCCGCAGCACAAGCCGGTGGACGAAACAGGTCTGCTCAAAGGCATCGCCGGCGCGGCGGAGATCTGGAAGGCGCTGGAGGCGTGCGGCCTGCCGGAAATCCTCGGGGTGTGGAACCACGAGGGCGGGCCGGCAACGCGCTTCACTGCGATCCAGATTCGCCAGCGCTATCCCGGCCATGCGCGCAACGTCCTGCACGTGGCTGCCAACTGCGCCGCCGGCGCCTACAACGGCAAGTGGACCGTGGTGGTGGATGAGGACATCGACTGCTCCGATCTGGATCAGGTTCTGTGGGCGATGTCCACGCGCTTCGATCCGTTGACCGACATCGACACGATTCAAAGAGCCTGGTCGTCGGGCCGGGACCCAATGTATCTGCCGGGAAACTTCAACAACCGGATTCTCATCGACGCCTGCATCCCGTACGACCGGAAGCTCAAGGGTAAATTTCCGACGGTGGTCGATGTGAGTCCGGAGATGCGCGCGACGCTGAAGGCCAAGTTCGCAAAAATTCTCGCGGGAGTGTAAGGACCGTCGGGGAAGAGGCAAGCCTCCCACTCGGAGGCGGAACAAAATTCTCGTCATGCCCGCGGAAGCGGGCATCCAGGGCGGTGGCAAAAGGTTTCAAGCGAGAGAAAACTGGATTCCCGCTTGCGCGGGAATGACGGAGGAGCGTTTTCCCGACATATAGTCGAAGTACGAGCAGGAGTACGGTTATGTCTTATACCAGTTGGAGAGGCACAGTTGGTTTAATCAAGCCGACGCATCGGCCGGGATCGCTGGAGGAGCTCATCCGGCTCCTGCCGGAGGGGATCGGCGTGATTCCGCTGTTCGTCGGTTTTCAACGCGGCAACGAGGAGGAGTTTCGCGCGGCGGTCCAAGCTTATGAAGATCGCGTCCAGGAGCTGGCCAAATTGGACGTCGATCTGATCCATCCCGAAGGCGCGCCGCCGTTCATGGTCCACGGCTACAAAGGCGAGGAGAAGATCGTCAAGCAGTGGGAGGAAAAATACCAACGCCCGATTGTTACGGCGTCTCAGACTCAGGTCGAGGCGATGCGTGCTCTCGGCGTAAAGAAAATCCTCGGCGTCACTTACTTCACCGGCAAGATCAACGATACGTTCAGCCGCTACTTTACCGAGGCGGGCTTCGAAATCCTGGCGATGGAAGGGATGTCCGTCGCATTCGAGGACGTCGGCCGGCTCGCCTCGCAAGAAGTCTACGCCCATACCCGCAAGGCGTTCCTCAGCCACCCCGGCGCCGACGCGATCTATATGCTCGGCTCCGGCTGGCGCACGCTCGACATCATCAAACCTCTGGAAGAAGACCTGCAAGTGCCCGTCATCCATCCTGTTCCGGCCCGCGCCTGGGCGCTCCAAAAACGGCTCCACGTGAGACAGCCCGTTAAGGGCTACGGCCAACTGCTCGAAGAGATGCCTTAGCCGCTGGAAAAGGCTCCATCCGGAGTCGTGTTCGTGAATCGTGCTCGTGTCGGAAAACGCGAACACGGGCACGATACATCGAAGAGCAGCTTTGAAGTTACACGAACACGATATCGCGCGCCTTGTAGCGGGACCTTCGACCTAGCTCAGGTCAGGCCTTTTTGACCGGCCTGGTCGCGACGCCCAGTGCCGCGCCATTTATCCCGGGCGAGGTTCAATAAGCCGCTGGGTCGCATAACAGAAAAATAGTCATTGACATAGGCGACTCCGCTATGGTAGTCACGCACCGGTATCTTAAATCAAAATCATAGGGTTTTTATGCCTGCCGGGAGCCGGGAGGCGCGGTACGGCGAGTCCGCAGCGCCTCCAAGGAGGGTCGCGTTGTGAAATGCGCTCGAAGCATCTGTGCCCTTTTTTGTCTCTGTGTCGCGACCGTCGCGGGGATACGGTTTTTGGCGCTCAGCCCCGCCGCCGATCATAACGACCCCAACGCCGTCAACTCGATCTTCTCCGATATCGATGTCAGCGCCGCCGACCTCTACGATCTCTTTGGCTTTCCGAGCGACGACGCCTCCGGCGGCGAAAAAGTCGTGCTCGCTCTCACCTTCGCGTCGGCTCCAAGCGCCGGGGTCTTCGATACCGACCTGCTCTACCGGATCTTGATCGCGCCTGGTCCCAGGGTATCGCCCCAGATCAAGGACGAGGACAACCTTGAGATCCTCCTCAAATATTTTCAGGCGATCATCAAGGCATACCTGAGCCTCAAGCCGGCCGAGGTGCGGGTGACCGTCGATAAGGAGGGCCGGGCGAACGTCAACTTCTTCAATTTTCCGGGCGGCAGCTTTGCGAAGGTTATCGACACCAACAAGGTCGTGTCGATCGAAGCGCCCGGCGGCGGCTCCATCAAGGCTTTTATCGGCGGGCGCGACGACGCCTTCTTCAACGATCTGCCCGGCTTTTTCCGCTCCATCAACTACGCGCCGCAGTTTTACCGCGTCCCGTTGGCCATGAAGGAGACGCGGGAGCTGCCGATCCCCAAGACGCTGATCGAGCTGGAGGGCAATAAGCTGTTCAACTTCGATCCGAAAAATCCCCAGCACGGCCAGGGCGTCAAGCTCGACTTGCCCTCAGGGCCGCTCACCTGGAACGGGAACAAGTACGCGAAAGACGCCAGGGGGAATTATCGCTTCGTCTACAGCGGCAAGGACGCTCAGGCGGGGCGCAACGTCAACGCGATTATTCTGGAGCTGCCGCTCTCCTTTCTCACGAAATCGCCCGACGCGCACCGGATCGTCAACGCGTGGGGAGAGAGTTGGGTGTTGAAGGCGTCGCGCAAGGTCGAGACGATTCCCGACGACCGGGCGCCGCTCGCCGGCCCATTCTGGCTGGAACACGCGTGGCTGTTGGGCGGGGCCGGGGTGGTCGTGGGGCTGCTGTTGGTCGGTCTTGGGTTGAGGGCGGCTAAGGCGGAAGCCTCTTCGGCGCTCAGATCCGGCGTCAGACCGGCGATCCGCATCACCGCCGGGCTTGCGCTCGTTGTTCTGGGGCTGGGCTACGCTGTTCTGGTGACGCGGATCGCGGGGCAAACGCCCGACCTGACGCGACCGGCGTACGAGTTCGACGACGAATTGAAGAAGTACAAACTCATCGACACGGACGGCCAGGCGTTTGCCGACGCAGGCTTGAACGAACGCGAGGACGACCGCCAACTCGGGGCGTTCAACTTCCGGCTGGCGCCCCACCTGATCATGCGTCTGGCGCATCTCGGCTGGGGCTTCGGGCCGTCGATCACCGCGCTCGGCCTCAAGACCGCCTTCGATCACGACAACTCGCCGATCTCCGTCCACCGGACCTATAGCTCGCCGGTGGAAGCCTTTCCCCGCGCGAAAAAAGTCGCGCTGCAAGAGCTGAACATGCCTGACGACAAGTGGAACAAAAAAGGGCTGAAGATTCCGCTCAGGCGCGCGATCGAAATTTTCATTCCCAATGTCTGTTACATCGACATGGACACGACGGGAACGTGGCCCTACGGCCGGCGCTTGGAAGATCAGGTGGCGACGCGCTTCCTCGCGCTGTTTCTCGATATGACGGCCGAGATCGGCGGCAAGAAATACAACCTGGAGACGCTGGCCGACCAATCGCTCTGGGACAAGGCGCCGATCGTGCCGAAGACGCCGCCGAACCCGCTGAAAAACGACAAGCCGTTTCTCAAAGAGTTCCCCTACCTCGCGGAGCCCTGGTAGGAGGGTGCGCGGCATGGCGATAGTCGAGGGAGAGATGACAGTTTCTGTTACCACGGAAAGAAGAGTTCGTGTTCGGAAAGTCGCATGGGCGACTTTCGCCGCGCTCCTTTTTTCGCTCCCGATCGCGAGCCTGATCAACACCAAGCTCAGGGTCCCGACCGATTATGATGCGGAGTTGGGCCGGATCGATCAAGAACTATCGGGGCTGAAGGAGGCCGCGTCGTCAACCGCAAGCGACGCCGAAAAGGCCGTCCGGTTGGCGTTGCGGCTCTATAACCGCGCAGCGCTTACCGGCGGCGCCGCGGAGTTCATCGGGGCGGAAGGCGCGTTGAAACACGCGGTCCAACAGATCGGCCCCGCCCCGGAGCTGGCCCTGCTGCAAGCCAATATCGACTTCAGGCTGCATCGCGTAGCCGACGCCGCGCGCGGCCTCGAAGCGCTCTCGCGCTCCGGCGGCGGCGCGCAGATCGAGGCGTTGAGGGCCGGTATCTTATTTCAGGAAGGCCGGTACGAAGAGGCGAGAAAAGGATACCTGAGCGCCATTGCGAAGAGCCCGACCTGGGACAATCTGGCGCGGCTTGCTTATTGGGAGTCGAAGTTCGGCGATCCCGACGTCGCCGACCGTTTGTACGGGCAGGCGCAGGAGGAGATATCGGCGAAAGAGATGCGCTCGTATGCCTGGGTTGAGTTGCAAAGGGGTCTGCTCGATTTGCGGCGCGGCCGGCGTGACGAAGCGCTGGCCCATTACCGGCGGGCCGGCAAGGCCTATTCCGGCTACTGGCTGGTCGACGAGCACATGGCCGAGCTGCTTGGGGCGCAGCGGAAATTCTCGGAAGCGATCGCGCTTTACGAAAGCGTCATCGCGCGCGCGCCGCGGCCGGAATTGCAACAGGCGCTCGGCGATCTCTATGTCGTCATGGGGGACGCCTCGCGGGCCAGGCCGTGGCACGACAAGGCGATGGCCGGTTATCTCGAGTCCGTCGGGCACGGCGAGGTTCACTACTATCATCACCTCGGCGGATTTTACGCCGATGTCCGCCAGGACGGGCCTGAAGCGGTCAAATGGGGGCGCAAGGACGTCGAGCTGCGCCCGAACTTTTTCACGCAAGAAGGGCTGGCGTGGGCGCACTATCGGAACGGAGAATTGGCCCAGGCGCTCGCGGTCACCGACGCGGCGCTTTCATCCGGCGTGAAGGACGCCCATCTCTTCTTCCACGCCGGCATGATCTATCTCGCCGCGGGCCGGAGCGACGGCGGAAAAGAGCTGTTGCAGCGAGCGGCGGCGATCAACCCGCGCTTCGAGGATTTTCATGTCCACCGCTAAACTCGTCAAGCCCGGACTCGCGATCGCGCTCCTGGTCGCCTCGCTGCACGGTGGAACCGCCGCGGCGCATCCCGTCGCGCAGGGCGCTTTGGATCTGGCGATCTCTCCGGGCCGCGTGAGCGTGCGCGCGCGCCCCTCGATGGAAGAGGTGCTGGTCGCCGCCGCTTACGGGGGGCAGAAGCAGCAGGCGTTGCCCGAGACGGTGCAAAGCCACGGAGAATATCTCCTGCGCCATCTGCGCGTCGTCGCCGACGGCCGGGCGCTCGATGGACGGCTCACTCAAGTTTCCGGGGCGGCGAGCGGCCGCCCGGAGTACGCGCTTGACTATCCGCTGGCGAACGTCCCGGCGGCGATCGTTCTCGAACAGGACGTGCTCCGCGAATTTGAGTATGCGCCCGGTAATCCATGGGAGGCGACCTACGTGGTGCGGATCGAGCGGAGCGATGAAGCTCCGCTGGAGGGGCTGTTGCTGACCGCGCGCGAGCCACTTGCGCTCCACTGCAACCGGAGCGCCGCGCCGCGCTGCGCGCCGTCCCGGACCGATCAGTTCGGCATCGCGCAACAATACGTGCGGCACGGCTTCATGCACATCCTCGCCGGTTACGATCATCTGCTGTTCATCGCCGGGCTCGTGCTCGCGGTCACAACGTTCTGGGATTTGGTCAAGGTCGTCAGCGCGTTTACGCTGGCGCACTCGATCACGCTGACGCTCTCGGTGCTCGACGTCGTCCGGCTGCCGGCGCAGTTCGTCGAGCCGATGATCGCGGCCTCCATAGTTTTCGTCGCGCTTCAGAACGTCGTCGCTCCCGAGCGCAGCCGGGGCGCGGCGCGGTTGGCCGTGGCATTCTTTTTCGGCTTGTTTCACGGTCTCGGTTTTGCCGGCGGCCTGCTCCAGGCGATGGAGGGGATGGCGGGGGCGGCGATCGGATTGGCGATCGGCGGCTTCAGCCTGGGAGTAGAAATCGGCCATCAATTTATAGTGCTGCCGCTCTTCGCCGCCCTGACGAGCCTGCGGCGAATGGGCGGCGGGCGGGCAATTTATTTGCCGGCTCGGGCGCAGCGTTACGGCTCGGCGGGCATCTGCGCCGCGGGAGTGTTCTATTTGATTCTTGCGTTGCGGTGAGGCGACAGGCGCGCTTGGCCTGAGCGAGGTTTTGAAGATGTTTAGTTCCGATTCGGTTTGAAAGGAGATCGCCCATGAAAAAAGCAAGTATCTGGTTTCTCTGTCTCGCGCTGCTGTTCTTTCCGGCGGCGCTCAACAGCTCGGATCACGCCGATCCGATCAACCTCGAAGTGTTGGAATCCGGCATCACCGATCTGTTCGCGTTTCCCGACGGCAGTCAGATGGTCGTGATCCTCGATACCCGCCGGGCGTTGACCACGCCGCCGCCGTACCAGCTCGAGCCCTTCGAGTTCGCGATCTACATGGATATCCACAGCAAGGTTACCGTCGACAACAAGGAGGAGCGAGCGATCTACGGCGGCTCGATCCCCAACCCCGAGGGAATCAAAGAGGACGTGGCGATCAAAATCCGGCTCAAGAGCGATGCGAGCTTGAACAGCGTCAAGTACGAAGGCCTGCAGAACCCCGACCGCATCAAGCTGTTCACCGGCGTGTTCGACGACCCGTTCATCTTCCCGCGTTTTTTCAAGAAGAACACCATCGCGATGATACTGAGCATCCCGTTCTCGTCGTTTCCCAACAAGGACCAGAAGGACTGGATCTTGTGGGGAACCTCGACGCGCTTGAAAGATAATGTCCAGATCGACCACGTCGGCCGGTCCAACCGCTCGCAGCAGGGGCGCTTCGACTTCCTGAACACGCTCCATCCGAGCAAGCACGTGGCGGCGATCAAGGCGCATAACCAGACCCGAATGCGAATCGAAGACACGCTAAAAGAATATTTGCCCCCGCTCGTGAACGCGTATCAGCCGCTTTTTAAAATTCGTCCTTACGACAACTTTCCCGACGTGATGATCTATACCAACCAATATCCGATCGGATTTCCCAACGGGCGCAAGCTGACCGATGACGTCGCCGGTCTCACCTGCGACCAGGGTGACTGCGCGCTGGT
>JBGPGE010000109.1:0-14904 GCA_041483675.1 Binatia bacterium | reverse complement strand
GCGCCAGCATGGTTGCTTGTCTCTCCTGGGTTCCTCTCATCGATGCCTCCCATTTTGGAATTTCAGGCATCTTAACATACGGAACGCCCTTGAGAGTATGAAATATTTGCCAAACACGAGTTTTTCAGCAACCTGCTAGGACACGCTGCGATCGTCGAGCTGATGGCGTACAGTTTGCCGGCGACGGGGGCAACTCACAAGCCTCGGAATTCCTTCCGCGATGAAAAAGCCTCGTACAGAACCTACGTAGTGGATCGAAACCGAAGCGTCCGGCCTGAGGCCGCTTGCATTCGCGACGTGGTACTCCAGCGGGAGGCGGGCCGTACCCGCAACCTCCGAGAGCCAGCCGTAGATGTTCTGTTCGATCAGCCAATCATTGGGCCGATCGATACCGGTCAGCCACGACTCGATCGCGCTGAAGCAGATCGAGGCCCGGGTGACGAGGCCGAATCCGCTGTTTATCCCTTTCCCCGGTGAGCCTTCCTTCGCCGTCCCTCCCCTCTCGCGTATCGCAGCCGGGGTTCCTGCCCATCCCGACTCGACGTTCCACCGGTTGACCCGGCTTTCCGGATCGTCGAGCCACTGAAGCACTTCAGCGGGCTGGCGAAAGAAGAGGACATCGCTGTCGAGAAGAATCACATCACCCGTCTCCTGAACGATCCACGGATCAAACAGCTTGATGCTGAGAACGTTCGTCTTCCTCAGCCGCAGGCACTTCGGCAAACCGGACAACCGTTCCCGAGCCAGACGATCGGCCTCTGTGCGTGTGACCACTCGCACTCCAGGCAATGAAGATTTCATTAGCGCGACGTGCCGAGGCGTCAGGCTTCCGTCGGCGTGAATGAAGACCGGTAGCGGGCGATCCAGGCGCTCGAGCAGGGATCTACACGCCCAGAGCGCGAACAGGCACTCGTTTTGTTTCGTCAAGACATGGACGCAGACATCGCCCGGAGCCGGTTCGGGCACCGGCAGGGGCGGTTGATCGAGAACGCGCCGGAGCAGCGGCGCTCCGAGGGTCCGGATCAGTACCCGGTAGACGGTGATGCAGCAGAACGGCGCTCGTCGGTGTACCCACAGGTAGCCACGCGAGATCTGCGCAATGAGCCAGGCAAGCACACGGTCCGCGATCGAAAACGAACCAGGGGGATCGGTCATTCAAACGCCCTAATGTGAGTGAGTTCCCTTAACGAACGGACCCATGTGAACTTTTGGAGTTCGGCGGAGCATCAAGAGCGTTTGGATTGACTTCCATGATTAGCGATAGGAATTTGCCTTGAAGGGATAACCCACTGAGAACTCAAAGTCGGCCCCGACGACCCGCGTTCGAGAACCGCCGGCAGCCATCGAAGAAAGTGAACTGGTTCTACGCCTGATTTTTGGAGAGAGAGTATCCGATAAGGCTGCGTCATGTCAACTCGCATATAACCGGCGGTCCGTCGGCGCAATCACGACCCGATCCCGAGACCCCTGCTCGGGGCCGTCCCGAGCGAGACGGAGCGAGTCGAGGGACATCTCAGAGCGTGTCAGGCGTGAGAGACCACGCAAATTTCCAGCCGGACTCCGCGCGGAAGAGGCAGACAACGGAAGCCGGCGGAAATTCCACCACGCTTCGTTCGCCATCGCCGGTGACGAGCAGCGCGGCGAGGCGGCCGAGATGAGGCAGATGGCCGACCAACATCACGGAGGCGACGGCCGCCTCCAGCTCGGCCTTGGCGAGCACCGGATCGTCCTCCGGCGCCAGGCCTGTGATCTTGCGCACGCCCCGGCCGGGCGAAACAACTCGGGCCATGATTTCGGCCGTCTGCTTGGCCCTCAGCTTGCCGGAGTGGAAAATCTCAGAGACCGCGAGATTCTTTGCGCCGACAGCGCGGGCGATCTTTTCCACCTCCTGCCGCCCCCGATCGGTCAAAGGCCGCGTCGGGTCTTCATATTCCGGCTTGGCTTCGCCGTGACGCACTAAAAAGAAATCCATTGAAATTCGTCAGTGATGATATAGTATCCACATCGGCTATTTGCAAATCTCTGGCAAATCTTGGTCCCGATACATCGTTCATCGCCGTGGTTGAATTTCGCCGGGTAAATAAATGGTACGGCCCGCTTCACGTCCTGAGGGACATCGACCTCACGATCGAGAAGGGCGAGGTCGTGGTGGTTTGCGGGCCGAGCGGCAGCGGCAAGAGCACGCTGATCCGCTGCATCAACCGGCTGGAGCCGATCCAAAAAGGCGAGATCCTGGTTGAGGGAAGAGAGCTTTCCGATCCGTCGTTGGACTTGCGGGCGCTGAGAGCCGAGATCGGCTTTGTCTTTCAACAGTTCAATCTCTATCCGCATCTGAGCGTGATGGACAACATCACCCTCGGCCCCACGAAGGTCAGAAACGTCGCTCGCCAAGCGGCGGCAGAGAACGCGATGAAGCTGCTTGAGCGGGTCGGGATTCCCGACAAGGCCGGCGCCTTTCCCGCCAGTCTTTCCGGCGGCCAGCAGCAGCGCGTCGCCATCGCCAGGGCCTTGGCGATGCAGCCGAAGATCATGCTGTTCGACGAGCCGACCTCGGCGCTCGACCCGGAGATGATCAACGAAGTGCTGGAGGTCATGACGGATCTCGCGCGCGAAGGGATGACGATGATCGTAGTCACGCACGAGATGGGTTTCGCCCGACGGGTCGCCCACCGGGTGGTCTTTATGGACGAGGGGCAGGTGGTCGAGGAGGCAAAGCCGGAGAGCTTCTTTGCCGAGCCGAAATCGCCGCGGGCGAAGCAGTTCCTTAGCAAAATTCTCTATCATTAAGGAGGATATCATGAAGCGCTGGGCTATCGCTTTGTTGGCTGTCGCCGTGACGCTCTCAAGCAACGCACCGGCATTTGCCGAAACGACGCTGGAAAAAATCGCCCGTACCGGCACGTTTACCATCGGCACGCGCACCGGCTCCCCGCCGTTCGCTTACGTCAACAAGGACAATCAGTGGGTCGGTTTCTCTGTTGATCTCGTCGAGCAGCTTGTCGTGCCGTCCATAGCGCAGAAGACCGGCAAGCCCGTGAAACTCGAAAAGAAGGAATCCGCGCCGCAGACTCGCATCCCGTTGCTGACTTCGAATGCCGTGGATCTGATCGCCGAAACCATGACCGACACCCGCCCGCGCCGCGACAGCGTCGATTTCAGCCTCACCTTTTTTGTCACCGGCGCTCAATTTCTGGTCAAGAAGGGCAGCCCGATCAAGGGACTCAAAGAGATTGCGGGAAAGCGCGTCGCCGCCCAGCAAGGCTCGACCAACGCCAGGATCATCCGCGAGCGCGTGCCGACGGCCCAGCTCCGCGAGTTTCCGGATCAGCCGGCCGCGTTTCAGGCTCTGGCGCAGGGACAGGTGGAAGCCTACACCAACGACGGCATTCAGCTTGCCGGATTGAAGGCCAAAGCGCCGAATCCCGCCAACTGGGTGATCGTCGGCGACTTTTATTCCTATGAGCCATACGGGATGGCAATGCGCAAGGGCGACACGGACTTCCGCAACGCCGTCAACAACGGCCTGATGGAAGGGATCGAATCGGGAAAGTTCTTCGAGATTTACGAGAAGTGGTTCGGCCCGAAGGGCGAGCTGCCCTACCCGATGTCGCCGGAGATCAAGAAGTTCATGATCTATCAGGTGGTGCCAAAGTGAGAATTTTGGATTTTAGATTTTTGATTTTAGATTGAATCCAAAATCGGCAATCCAAAATCTAAAATAGAGAGATGTCTTACCATTTCACCTGGTCCGTCCTCTGGAGCGGCCAATCCGGGCAGTGGTTGCTGCAAGGCATCATCACGACGCTGGAGATTTCCATCCTGGCGTGGTTGCTGGCGGTCGCGTTGGGGATTTTGTCCGGCGCGCTTCGCACCGTCCCGGTCGCGCCGTTGCGCGCGGTCGCGACCGCCTACGTCGAATTTTTCCGCAACGTGCCGCTGCTGGTCTGGATGTTTTTCTGGTACTTCGCCGCACCTCCGCTCCTGCCTGAAGCCGCGCGGGAATGGCTGTTCGACCACGGCGCGGAATTTTGGGCCGCCACGTTGGCGCTTGGAGTCTATCATGGCGCGCGCTTCTCGGAGGTGATCCGCGCCGGCATCCAGTCGATCCCAAAGACGCAGTTCGAGGCCGGCATCTCCACGGGTCTCAGCACGGCGCAGGTCTACCGCCTCATTATTATTCCGGTCGCGCTGCGGCTGATCATCCCGCCGGCGACCAACGAGTCTTTAAACCTGCTCAAAAATTCGTCGGTCGCGCTCACCATCGGCGTGGCCGAGCTGACTTTTCAGACACGCCAGATAGAAACTTACACGGCGAAAGCCTTTGAAGCGCTCGCGGCGGGAACCGTCATCTACCTGGCCCTCTGTGTGACGATCGCGTTTGTTATGGCCCGCGTGGAACGGCGCTTCGCGATACCGGGGATGATCGCGAGGGCGGGGAGCGCGGGATAACAGTAGGTTGCGCATGGACCTTTCGGTCATCTATCGAAACTTGGATTTTCTCCTCTCGCAGGGGCTGCTGGGGATCGGCGGCTTCGTCGGCGGCACGCTGAGGCTCGCCTTTCCCGCAATGCTGCTGGGCTTTGTCCTGGGAATTTTCGTCGGGCTGGCGCGCCTTGCGCGCTCTCGCTGGCTACGCATTCCGGCGACGATCTATGTCGAGTTTTTCCGCGGCGTGCCGCTGGTGATGGTGATCTTCTGGTTCTGGTTTATCCTGCCGGTTTTGCTGCGTACGGCGCTGCCAGAATACGGCGTTGCGCTGATGGCGTTCGTCGTTTTCGAAGCGGCCTACATCGGCGAGATTGTCAGGGCCGGAATCCAATCCGTCCCGCGCGGCCAGGTCGAGGCGGCGACCTCGGCGGGGCTTAGCTCGCCGCAGACGATGGGCTATGTGGTCTTGCCTCAGGCCCTACGAAATATGATCCCGGCCTTGCTGACACAATTCATCGTCCTCTTCAAGGACACATCCCTCGCTTCGATTATCGGCTACGTCGATCTCACCAAGGCGGCGCAGATCGTCAACAACCGCGAGATCCGTCCCTTCGAACTGTACCTCTTCATCGCCGTCGTCTACTGGCTCTGCGCCTATGGAATGTCCCGCTATGCGCGGCACCTGGAGCGGCGGCTGGCGCCAGCCTGATGTCAACCAATAAACGACCGACCTTGAAACAAACCGCGGGAGCGGCTATGCTTCCTTCGTAATGATTACCCCTGACGAAATCACATTGACGCTGGAGAAAGCCCTGCCCGGTTGCAACGTCAACGCGCGCGACCTGACCGGCGGCGGAGACCACTGGCAGGTCATCATCGTGTCGTCGCAGTTCGCGGGAAAAAGTTTGGTGGAACAACAGCGGATGGTTAACGAGGCCCTCAAAGAGGCCCTGGAGACCCAACGCATTCACGCGCTGGCGCTGAAGACCTACACGCCGGAACAATGGGAACGGTTAGGAAGTTAGGTTAACTTAAGGAGGTTCGATATGGCGGAAGACGTTTTGGCGAAGATCGACGATAAGGTAAAGCACAGCAAGGTACTCCTCTACATGAAGGGGAATCCGAGCGCGCCGCAGTGCGGTTTCTCCGCGCATACCGTGGAGATCCTGCAATCCTACGGCGTTCCGTTCGACACCGTGGACGTGCTGGCGGACCCGGCCGTGCGCGACGGGATCAAGCGCTACTCGAACTGGCCGACCATTCCGCAGGTCTATATCAACGGCAAGTTCGTCGGCGGCTGCGACATCGTTCAAGAGCTGCACGAGCGCGGCGAGCTGGCGCCGATGCTCAAGGAGACGGCCGGCAAGTAGAGGGACGGACAACGATGGCTGACAGCATCCGGTTTTACTACAAGGCAAATTGAACCACCTGCCGCAAAGCAAGAAGTTTCTTGCAGGCGAAAAAAAACGTCGCGCTCGAAGAGCGGGAATACGGGAAGAACCCGTTGAGCGAGAAGGAGCTGAGAGAGCTCATCGGCAACGAGCCCGTCGCGGACATCCTCAACACGCGGAGCGCGCTTTACCGCGAGCGCAACATGAAATTGAAGCCGCCGTCGAAGGAAGAAGCGATTCAGCTCATCTTGAAGGACCAGAATTTGCTCAGGCGGCCCGTCATCGTCAAAGGCAACAGGAAACTGCTGGGCTTCAACGAAGCCGATTTAAAAAAACTCCTTTAACACCGAGGTGACAACATGACCCGTCCGATCCGTCAAAATGAAATCCATTCCCGCCGCGTGCGGCGCGCGCAGTTGAAAAAGCTCCGCGCGCGCTACGCCAAGGTCAAGACCGCTGCCGACAAGGAAAAAATTCTAGCGAAGGTCGCGCGCATCGCCCCCACGATCACCGCCGATCAATTCGTCGCGCCGCTCAAAGCATCGTAGC
This sequence comes from Binatia bacterium, assembly GCA_041483675.1. Classification (GTDB taxonomy): domain Bacteria; phylum Desulfobacterota; class Binatia; order UBA9968; family UBA9968; genus 2-12-FULL-60-19. The sequence goes on along the minus strand of JBGPGE010000109.1, from coordinate 8,536 downwards.
ATCAAGGCGCCATGCAGGTATCACGCCGACGCGTGGCACTCCCCTTCCTGCTCATTTTTCTCGCAAGCCTGGCTCATCCGGCATTTTCCCAGCCGTTAAAGCTTGAAACCGTCAAGATCGCCTACTCCAATCCGGGGATGCCGATCTTTTCTCTCATGCTGGCGCGGGAGATCGGTTACTTCCGGGAAGAGCAACTGAATGTAGAGCCGGTCATGATGACTTCCGCCCTGTCCGGCCTGGCGCTGGCCTCGGGCGACCTCGATTACACGACGATGATCGGCCAGTTGATCGGTCAGGCGGTCTCCGGCTCGCCGGTCAAGGTCGTCTTTGTGAACGTCAACCGCCCGATGTTCGTCTTCGTCGGCAGGCCGGAGATCAAGTCGGTTAAGGATCTTAAAGGCAAGCCGGTGGGCGTCGGGTCGCACGGCGCGATCGACGACGCGCTGGCGAGAAGAGTCATCGCCGCGGGCGGCCTCAGCCCGGAAAAGGACGTTACGATATTGGCGCTCGGCAGCACTTCCAACCGCCTTGGCGCGCTCATCGCCGGATCAATCTCGGCGACGATGCTGACCGCGCCGTTCAATTTGAAAGCGGAACGACAGGGATTCAACCGGCTGGCGATGGCCGGCGACTACATGCAGCCGGTGACCAATGGGCTGGGAGTCTCCGAGAAAAGAATTAAAGAACGGCCCGAGCAGATCAAGCGCCTGCTGAGAGCCATGCTTAGATCGCAGGACTACTTGCAGGCCCACAAGGAGGAATCGGTTCAAAAGGCGATAGCTTGGTACAAGTTCGACAGAGAGGCCGCCGAGCTTTCCTACGACATGCTGGTCCGAAGCATGCCCCCGAAAGGGCTGGCGCCCGACGAGAGCTTCAGAGCGGTGATCGACTCCAGCAAGGCTCGCGCCCCTTCCGAGATTCCCGTCTCCCGCGTGGCGGACATGACGCTGCTGCGCGAAGTGCTTAAGGAGTGGAAATAGAAAGAAACGGCAGGGCGCAGCTAGAGGCGCTAAACGACGGACGCGTCAGCCGCGCGCCTTATAGCGCGTGGGTTGCCTACCTTGGGCAGACGAGCCTCCGATGCGCACCGACTCGCCACGCTGCCGAGCGATCGGTGGCACGCGGCGCGGGGTTCGGTAGATCACTTTAAACTCGCCTTTTTTTTCCCGTTCCTTCAGGTCGCGGTAAATTGCGTCCAAGTCGAATTTGAACCGCGCGGCATATTGCCTGCGAACGCGGCGCACTTCCTCTACGATTGGGTCCTTGGTCATGATCTCACTCCTCCATCAACTCTTCCGGCGTGCACGTCACCGGGGGCTCGTAGCCCGCGCTACGGCATATTGCCTCGATACTGCTCCGCATCAGGGCGTTTGCGATGTGTGTACAGTTCCAGGTCAGCAGATATTCGACCCCATGCACTGCGGCAATCGCTACGTGTAAAGCATCCACTTCCGCCTTCGTAGGAATCGGCCCTTCTCGCACCAATGCACGCGCCAACTCGACTGCCTCCTCTGTGGGAGCCAAAACCGCCACGCCGCGAAGCGCCCGAATACGTCGCTGTGCCAATACGGGATTACCGGCACCGGCCTCCTGCAAGACAAGCGGCGAGACAAAAAGCTCGAAATCACTGCGGCGCGTTACCCACCATTTGCGAGTCAGTTGCTTGTGCGCGCGAAGGACCAAATCACGGCTCGGACGCGAAGTGAGATAGCTGACGACCGTTGTTTCCAGGTACACGCTCCTTGCCACTAGAATAAAATACTACAAGCGATCTTCGATCACAACGCAGGTTACCAGACCGCGAGATTCGGCGGCACGGGTTTCATCTCCGTTTAAAGAATTGTATCTCGCGCTCGTGCTGCTCCGCCGCCGCCCGCGTCGTGAACGTGCCCAGATTCCGCCGCTTCCCCGTCTTCGGATTTTTCGACCGCGAGTACAGCCGATATTTGCCTGAAGGTAGTTTACGGATCATGGCTTCGTTAGCGGCGAATAGCCCGCTCTCGCCAATAGCCGGGACGACGGTGGTGATGAGCAAATGCAACCACCCAAATATCCCCTGCGTGGTCGATGAAGACTATGGAATATGGGAACCGTTTAACCAGAACTCGCCGCGCGCCGATCGACGCGGGAACATGGGCAACTGGAGACGCAGCAAGCGGCGCCTTTAAAAGGCGCTCCATCGCCTCGTCGATTGCGCTTCGGAACTCTTGACCAAGACCGGCGCGCTGAGTCTCGTACCAGCGCTGCGCTTCGATCAGTTCGTCCTCCGCTTCGTCGAGGACGACGAGGACACCGCTCATTCCGGCCGACGCTTAAGCCGCTCGCGGACCTCGGTCCACGGTCGGCCTTTCGCCTCGCCGGATTTCACCCGCTCGGCACGGCGCTGAATCTCGGCTGCCCATGCAGCTTCGACATCCTCTTCAGGCTCGCCGTCCAAGCTGGCAAGTAATGCGGCCGCGAGTTCCGCCCGTTCCGAGGTAGAGAGCTGCTTAGCGCTGTTCAGGATATTGTCTGCCGCCTTGCTCATAGTTCGATCTTACCCCCGTGTCCGGTCGTTGTCCATACGACAACCGTGCTGCGCAACGGCGATCCCAAGTCTTCTCATGGTTCGATCTTCCTCACCATGACCCTGAGCAAAGTCGAATGGGTCAAGGTCCGTCATTCCCGCATGCTTTTAGCGGGAATCCAGGCGAAACTCGGACTGGACCCCCGATAAAGACATTCGGGGGTGACAACTTTGGGGACACCTCTCATCAAGTCTTTCGATACCCAGCAGCTTGCGCCTACCTACGGGGCCATCGAAAACGCTTCGAATCACCAAGCAACGGATTCACCAAACTTTCTTCCGTGAAGCCGTCATGAGCAGCTATGATGGAACGTGTTGCGTCACCGGGTTGCGAATCCGTGAGTGTTTGGTGGCAAGCCATATTGTCCCTTGGAGCATGGACGAAGAACATCGAGCAGATCCGACTAACGCACTGTGCCTGAGTTCAACATTTGACCGGCTCTTCGACACGGGATTGATAACCGTCACTGACAATCTTCGTATCCGCGTTTCCGAAGTTCTTACAAAACAGAAAAGCCCAAGCACGGAAGAGCTGGTATGCAGATACAATGGAAAGCCGATGATTGTGCCCAGACGTTACGCCTTCGGCGGAAAGGCTCCAATGGCATCAATCGCATGTGTTTAAGAGATAGAGTTCCACGGATGAAAGGAGATCGGTTGTTATGAGCGAAGGTGAATAAGTAGATTCACTTGTAAACGAATAAGCGAGTCGTTTTCACGGAAAAATGAGCAACGGATCCGGCATCCGGCACGACGAAGCAGGCATTGCCGAGGAGTTGGTGGTGTCCGCTGATTGGAGTGTGTCCACTGCACATGAGTTGATAAGGCTCGCAGAATATTATGGTGCATTTATGCTGCGTAATGCGCTAGCGGTTGCCGTGGTCCTCGGAAAAGAGGATGGCTCACTCGGATTCTGAAAACTCGGACGCGGCGTCACCGGTGCCACCTTTGAAATCCCGAGCGCATGGGGCAAAGCGTTTATTTCCTGACACTTCCACGTTTTCGGAATTCCGGAAGTATGAGAATCGATTTGTTGCAGCGCCGGGGGAACCGGGAGAGGCTCTCCCCCCGATAGCTTGAGGAGTCCAGGCTACACCTTCCAGCCCTTCATCGATACGTCGACCGGCGTGCCGACCGGATCGTGCACGCCCACTTCGGCGAAGCGCCCGTCGCGCGGCTTGGTCTCACGCTCGCCTCTCTCCCCCGCGGCCCCGGCGACTTGGAGCGTCTTGTCCATATCCTCCACCTGAAATCCGAAGTGGTCGATCCCTTCACGCCCGCCCCGGGCCGGCAGGATCGCGACGTTGATATAGCCGTCCGACAGATAGATCGCCCGGTGGCCGTCGCTGCGCACCGGCCCGCGCCAAGCCTCGTTCATCCCGAAGGTCTGCTTGTAAAAGTTCGCGGTTTTTTCCTGGTCTTCCGCCTTGATCGCGATGTGTCTGATCTTGGCCATCGCCGTCTCCTTTCGCTCACTGTTTATACAACCGGTCGATAAAGCCGGCCTTTTTGATCTCGTCGAGGATGCTCCGGTCCACGAAATAGGCGAGGCTCTGAGACTTGGGCGCGTTGACCTGCTCCAACTCCGAGCGCAGCCCCGCTTCGTCCGGATAGGGCGCGGCCGGGAAATTCTCCTTCATGTCGTCGACCCAGGCGCCGACCTGCTCCGCGCTGAGCCCGCGCATCTGTTTTTGTAGGATCGCCACCGTGCCCGCCCTGTTGGTTTTAAAGTAGTGCATCGCCTCCACGTAGGCCTGGACGAAGCGCAGCACGCCGCCCCGGTCGCGCTTGAGCTTGCGCTCGGTGGTCGTCAAGGGAGCGTCGAGTCCCGGGATGCCCAGCTCCCGCGCGCTCGCCCCTTTCAGCTGGCGCGCCTTGCCTTGAAACACGAGCAGCATGGCCGACTCGCCCAGGACTCCGACTTCGATCCGCTTTGCCTCGAGCGCCTGCGCGACGCCGGGCGTTCCGCCCATCTGCAGGACCGTGACGTCCGCCTCTTTCATACCGGCTTGTCTAAGCGCCGTCCTGAGAAACGTGTCGCCGGCCGAGCCGAACTGAGTCACGCCGACGATTTTTCCCTTGATGTCTTTAAGGCTGCCGAGCGTGGAGTCCGGCTTGACCAGGACGCGCTGTGAAGAATAGCCGGAAGGCGAGGCGAGCATCACCACGTCCGCCCCCTGGATTCGCGCCCGCAACACCGCCGCGGTGCCCGCGACGATGTAGTCGAGGTCAGCGGCGATCAACGCCTGGACCGTGCGCGGGCTTCCGGGCACGAGGATGACATCGGCCGTAAAGCCATACTTCGCGAGAATCCCCGAATCCCGCGCGATCCAGAAGAGCCCTTGGCCGGGATTGATCGCGACGTGGGCCAGCGTCAGCTTCTCGGCGGAAAGCTGAGCGGGAGCGAACGCTAAGAGGAGCGCGACGAACCAGAGGTGCTTCATGATTCGGAAACTATCGCGACGGGCCGAGAGCTGTCAACCCTCTTTCACCTCGCGGCCGGCCTCTTTCTTTAGCTGGCTATTTTCCAGCAGCGCGGAGCGTTTGCGCAGGATCATCGCTCGCTCCTCGCGCAAGTATTTCTCGACGGGGCGCCGGAAGCGCTCGTCGACGATGTAGTGCATGCTGGTGGTCGCCTGCGGCTCAAGCCCGCGGAACTGCTTGAAGCTTCCACCCGCGCCCGCCTCGAAGCGCTCGAGGCCTTGGCGGATGCAGTGCTCGATCGCCGCGTAGTAGCAGACGTTGAAGTGGAGATAGCGCTGATCTTCGAGCGCGCCCCAGTAGCGGCCGTAGAGCGCGGAGTCTCCCTGGACGTTGAATGTTCCGGCGATCACCTGCGAATCCCGCTCGGCGAGCATCAGGCAAACATGCGGGGCGAAGCGGCGCGCCAGCTCTTCGAAGAATTCCTCCGTCAGGTATTGGCGGCCGTAGTAAAGCTCGTCGACGTGGGTCTTGTAGATCTTGAACATCGTGCGCATATGCCCGGGCGTCAGCTCTTCGCCTCCCACGGCGCGGATCGTTATTCTCTGGCTTAACAGCTCGCGTCGCTCGCGCTTGATCTTATTCCGGCGCTCGCTGCGGAAAGAGCCCAGATAGTCGTCGAACGAGTTGTAGCCGCGATTGCGCCAGTGGAACTGGAGGCCGATCCGGCGAGCGAAGCCGATCTCCTCCAAGGCCTTGGCCTCGTCTTCCGGGCAAAAGTTGACGTGGACCGAAGAGATCTTGTTGTCCTTGGCGACCTGGGCGAGCGCCCGCCCCATGAGTCGGAGGAATTCCTTTCTGTCCGTTTGAGCGGCCGTCAGGAACCGCGATCCGGTCACCGGCGTAAACGGCACCCCGACCAACATTTTCGGGTAATATTGGATGCCCAGGCGATGGGCGAACTCCGCCCATTCGTAGTCGAAAACGAACTCACCCATGCTGTGGAGCTTGAGGTACATGGGGCAGGCGCCGACGAGTTCGCCGCTCTGCTCGACGACGAGATGGTGCGGTAGCCAGCCGGTCTGCTCCTCGACGCAGCGGGTCTGCTCCAGCGCGTCGAGCCAGTCCCACTTTAAGAACGGAGAGCCATGATCCAGCAGCCGGTCCCAAGCGTCGCGCGGCACTTCGCCGATCGCGCGGACGATTCGAATACTCACTTGATCGCTCATGCCGCGGCGATTCTAGCATCTCCCGACTTATCTGGGAACACACGGGAGGAGCCTACCGTGGCAGGAGGTTGACAAATAGGCCGAACGTACTTAAATGTTGAAGTTAGAGGCAGCGCCGATGGTCGTTTACGATCTGATTTGCGAGCAAAACCACAAGTTTGAAGGCTGGTTCCCGAGCTTTGAAGGCTATCAGGAGCAGGCCGCTAAGGGGCTTGTCTCCTGCCCCACCTGCGGCAGCGCGGAGGTTGAGAAGCTGCCCCATGCCTGCGCCGTGCATTTGAAGAAGGAAGCGCAGCCCGCGCCTCAGCCAAAAGAACACGCCATGACGCCGGCCCTCACGCCGGCGGATGTGAACGAGATGCTTGTCCGTTTGAACCACTACGTGCGCGAGAATTTCGAGGACGTCGGCCCTCGCTTCGCCGAAGAGGCGCGCGCGATCTTCCGTAAACGCAGCGAGAGAAAGCCGATCCACGGCACGACGACTCCCAAAGAGCGCACGGAGCTCGACGAAGAAGGCGTTCCGTACGGGATACTTCCCAAGCCCAAACTCGACAGCTGACAGCTTACCGCGCCTTCTGCGCAAACAGTCCCGCCCTGTAGGCGGCGTTCCCCTGCTCCACAAACTTTCCCTCACGGTAATACAGCACGCGGAAATCGCGGAACAGCTCCAGCAGCTCGTTGTGGCCTAGGAGGAAGGCGGGGTTGCGCGGATGGCCGAGGACCCGCTGGTCAACCAGGTAGGTCTCGAAGATGACGTGGCCGCCGAGCTTGAGCGCGTTTTTCATCTCGGGGATGAGGGAGCGCTCGAGAAAGTTGAAGTTAATGATCAGGTCGTAAGCGGCGCCGGGAAGCGCGGCCTGATCCAGTTCTGTCTGAATGAAGTCGATCGCCAGCCCCTTGGCTTCCGCCGTCTTCCGCGCTTCCTGCAACGCGACTTCCGAGATATCTATCGCGTCCACAGAGAAGCCTCTCTCGGCCAGGAAGAAGGCATTGCGGCCACGGCCCGTCGCAACGTCGAGCGCTCGGCCGCGCGCGATCTGCCAGGCGGCGCTGCCGAAAATCTCCATTAAGAAGGACGACGGCGGCTGATCGCCGCGCTTCCCGGCATGCTTCTCATCCCATCTCTTTTGATCTTCTGTAGCCATAAATTTTTTTCCTAGCTGTCACCCCCGAATGTTTTTATCGGGGGTCCAGTCAGTCTTTCGCCTGGATTCCCGCTAAAAGCATGCGGGAATGACGGACTTTGAGAGCATCGTAGCCCGTCGTTACGCAGCAAGCTGCGGGGAATTAGACCCGTGGAAACTAGACCGTCCTCGCCAGCGTCAATACCTGGACCTCCTTAGCCCCGCCCCGGAGTAGCTCCCGGCTGCACGCGTTCACCGTCGCGCCCGAGGTGTAGATGTCGTCCACGAGCAGAACAGTTTTCCCCTCTACGGATTTCGCGGGATTGAGGACAAAGGCGTCGCGCACGTTTATTTGCCGATCTTCCTCCGAGAGCTGGGTTTGGGGAGAAGTCTCCTTCGATCTTACCAGAATCATTGGATCCATCGGAAGATTCCAGAGGCGGCCGACCTCGCGCGCCAGGACCACCGACTGGTTGAAGCCGCGCCAGCGCAGCCGCTTCGGATGGAGCGGCACGGGAATCAGAAGATCGGGCAGGTTCGCGGCAAAAGCCTCACGACAGCCGAGCGCCATGAGCCGCCCCAACGGCTTGCCTAGGGAAACCTTCCGCCCGTATTTGAACCGCTGGACAACCTCACGCAACGGATGTTTATCGCTGTCGTCCGAGGGATAACAGGCCCAGGCGCGGGCCCGCGTGAAGCGCGGCTTGCGGGAGATACAGGCGCCGCACAGGTGATCGTCGCCGCCGATGTCCAGAAAAGGCCGTCCGCAGAGACTACAAAGCGGGTGAGTCGCCAGGCGAATCTTTTCCCAGCAGCGCACGCAAAAATAATGGAGCCCCCCGGGCAGAATCCTGAGCGAGTGGCCCCCGGCCATGGCCGGGGCCCGAGTCGAAGGGTCGTGGTCCCGGCCGGCGGTAGACTCTCTGCAAAAACGGCAGCGCGGCGGGTAGAGCCAATCTAGCAGCCGTCCGAAAACGAGTTTTGAATTTTCAGTTTTGAGTTTTGAATTCAAAATTCAAAATGAACTACCCCGCAGCAAGCTGACGGGGTATCAGAACAAATCGAGAATCACTTGCTCAATTGTCACCCCCGCATGTCTCTAGCGGGGGTCCAGTCCTAACTTCGCCTGGATTCCCGCTAAAAGCATGCGGGAATGACGGACTTCGTAAAGGAAATAAATTCTACGCAGCAAGCTG
>JBGPGE010000108.1:0-15217 GCA_041483675.1 Binatia bacterium | reverse complement strand
TCTCCATTCGATTCTACAGATTTTGAGCATTTCGCTTTTCGAGAAAACACCGATTTTACAAGCTCTTTCGCGAACTGAATGCGATGAAATTGACCATGAGTCTTGTAACCAGTTAACTTTATTCAGCTAACGTTGGGACAGCATTGATTTTGCATTTTTCATTTTGCCATCCGCCCTTTGCTCTTTACTTGCTGCCAACTGCTTGCTGCCTGCCGCCTTCTATCTTGAGCAGCTCCATCGGATCGACGCGCGCGCCGTTCAACCGCGCGCCCCAGTGCAGGTGCGGGCCGGTCACCCGACCCGTCATGCCCGCCAGGCCGATGATATCGCCCTTGCGGACCTCGGCGTCTTTCTCCACGCGAAACTCGGAGAGGTGAAAGTACATGGTGTAAACGCCCCCGCCGTGGTCGAGGACGATGCTCTTCCCGCTAAAATAAAAATCATTTCGCAGCGCCACCCGGCCATGGTTGGCGGCGGCAATCTCCGCGCCCAGTTGTGCTTTCAAGTCAACCCCGCCGTGGGGAGCGCGCGGCGAGCTGTTGATCACCCGGCGCAGGCCGAAAGGCGAGGTGATCTGGACGGCGACCGGCGCGAGAAAGCCGCCATCCCACAGGCGGCTCGCCGTGCGCATTTTCCACAGCCGGTCGAACTCGGCCTGCTCGCGCTTGATCCGTTTCATTGTAGCCGCATCGATCTGGTCGAAGGAGGGTGACACCGAGAAGGCTTCGCTGGGATATTCCTTGGCCAGCACGGAAACGGTAACGCGCCGCTCCCATTGCTGCTTGGCGCCGCTGCGACCGCGGACGGAGATTTCTACGGCGCCCGGGAGCCTTTCCAGATCCACTCCAACCAATGCCGCATAGGAGCCGTCCGGCATGGGAAACGGCACGATCTCCGTATCGCCGAAAAAGACCTTCGCTCCAGCGACTTCCTTTCCCGTGAGGGTAACGATCGCAATCCCTCCTTGCGGGATCTCCGAGGGTTCGACCGTGATCGTCCCCGGCCCCTCTTGGGCGAAGGCGGATGCGATCAAAAGGAAATAGCAAAGCGGGACGATCCGAGCGGCCTTCATTCTTTCTGCTCGACCCGGCAAAGCGCCCTGCCGCGCGCAAAAGACACGCGCAGCAGATCGCCGATCCTGACAGCGGCGCTGTCCTTCACGATCGACTGCTCGGGCATTTTTTGGGCGATGCTGTAACCGCGGTCGAGGACCGCGAGCGGACTTAGGCCGTTCAGCCGCTCCGATCCGTGCGCCAGCCGGTCGCTGAGCCGCGCCACGTGATCGCGGAAACGGCGCCACAGGCCGAGCGACAACTCGTCGAGCCTGAGCTGGTTCTCGCGCAGACGCCGGCTCGGATCGCTCAGCCGGCGCGCCAACCCTTGCCACGCCTCTCGTTCGGATTCCACCCGGCTCTGCATCGCCCGCACGAGCCGGCTCCCGTGACTTTCGAGATCTTCGATCAATTCTTCCCGGCGCGGCACCGCCATCTCCGCGGCCGCCGTCGGCGTCGGCGCGCGATGGTCGGCGACGAAATCGGCGATGGTAAAGTCCACCTCGTGACCGACGGCGGAGATGACCGGAACCGGCGCGGCGAAGATCGCCCGCGCGACGACCTCTTCGTTAAACGCCCACAAATCCTCCAACGATCCGCCGCCGCGCCCGACGATCATCATGTCTACCAGCCCCGAGCCACCCAGGTCGGAAATTCCTTCGGCGATCTCCTGAGCGGCGCCGTCGCCCTGCACCCGGACGGCCCGGACTACGACCCTGCGGGCCGGGAAACGGTCATCAAGGATACGGAGCATATCGCGCAGCGCGGCGCCGTGGAGCGAGGTGACGATACCGATCGCGGCGGGCAGAAACGGCAGCGCTCGTTTGCGCTCGGCGGCGAACAGCCCTTCTTCCCCGAGCCTCTTCTTAAGCTGCTCGAAGGCGAGGAAGAGGGCGCCCTTGCCCCTCGGCTCCATGATCTCCACATAGAGCTGCAGGTCGCCGCGCGCCTGGTAGAGGCTGACGCGGCCGAAGCAGAGCACCTCCATCCCGTCTTCGGGCTTAAACTTGAGGCTCGTCCCCTGGCGGCGGAACATCACCGCAGCGATCTGGCTCTTGTCGTCTTTGAGCGTGAAGTAGATATGGCCCGACGGCGGCACGCGGAAGTTGGAAACCTCGCCCACCACCCAGAGCGCGTCCAGCTCGCGCTCCAGCGTTCCTTTGACGATCTGGCTTAACTCGCTGACGGTGAGATAGTTGGGCGACTCCTCGGCAAACAAAGGCAGGTCGCTTTCACCTTTTCCCTGTCGCATTCCAGTCCCACAAAACGACTAGCCCTCCGGGCGGAGGGCTAATGAAAATGCAAAGTGAAAAATGCAAAGTGCAAAAGTCAAAATTCCGGGCGATCTCTTATTTTACAATTTGCATTTTGATATTTGCATTCCCGAGCTACTTGTTCACTACCTGCTTGAACACGTCCCATCCCTTCAACAACTCCAACGCGCGCCTGAGCTGGGCGTCGTTTTCGGGAGTCATCTCGCTCATGGGCGGCACCGGCCGCTCGGCCTCCTTCTCCTTGTCCTTTTCTTTGTCCTTAAGCTCCTGCGGCGCTTGCTGGTTCTGCAAATGGCCCGGCAGATTCTCTTCCCGCACCACCGGACGCTTTCGCTCGTCTCCCTTCGCGTCGGGCGGCGGGGTGTTTTCAATGACGATGTCCGGCACGATGCCGGAGGCCTGGATCGAGCGCCCCTTAGGAGTGAAGTAACGCGCCGTGGTCAGGCGGAGCGCCGAGCTATCGTCCAACGGCAGAATGGTCTGGACCGATCCCTTGCCGAAGGTCTTGGTTCCCAGGATCAGGGCCCGTTTGTGATCTTGCAGCGCGCCGGCGACGATCTCCGAGGCGCTCGCGCTCCCTGCGTTGACCAGAACCACCACGGGGAATCCGGTCCATGAGCCCTCCTTGTGCGCGAAATATTTTTGCTTCTGGCTCTCCAGACGGCCGTCCGTATAGACGATCATCCCGGAGTCGAGAAAAAGATCGCTCACCCGGACCGCCTGGGTCAGCAGGCCGCCCGGATTGTTGCGCATGTCCAGCACCAGCCCCTTGAGCCCGCCTTTTTCCTGGCTCAATTTTTCCAACGCGCGCTGCATGTCCCGGTCGGTCCGCTCCTGAAACTGCGCGAGGCGGATATAGCCGTAGCCCTCCTCGAGCACGCGGCTGCGTACGCTCTGCACGCGGATGACGTCGCGCACCAGAGTGAAATTCATCAGCTCCGGCACGCCTTCCCGCTTGATCGCGATCGTCACCTTGCTGCCCCTGTTGCCGCGCATCCGCTTGACCGCCTCCATCAAAGACATGTCCTTGGTGAAATCGTCTTCGATCTTGATGATCTGATCCCCGGCTTTCACTCCGGCGCGATAAGCCGGCGTGTCCTCGATCGGCGAAACCACCGTCAGCACGCCGGTGCGCACCGTGATCTCGATGCCGAGGCCGCCGAATCTCCCCTGCGTGTCCGCCTGCAACTCTTTGTAGAGCTCGGGGGTAAGGTAGGCGCTGTGAGGATCGAGGCCGTTCAGCATGCCGTTGATCGCGCCCGATATCAGATCCTTGGCGTTTACCTCTTCGACGTAGTTCTTTTTGACGATGGAAAGGATATTGGTGAAGGTTTCCAGGCTCTCGTAATCCTCGCGCGGCACGGCCGAGACGTTTGTCACGACATGCCCGCTTAGGGTGAAACCCAAGCCGAGACCGACCAGGAGAAATACGATCGACGCTCTATGCTTTCGCAGCACCTTCATGGCTTCTCTCCTCAAAGAAAATCTAGAGATAATTAATCTATCTCAAACCCGGCCAAATATCCATCACTTTCTAAACCAGGGAATGGGGTCCAAAGGCTTGCCGTCCTTGCGGATTTCAAAGTAGAGCCGGGCGCCGGCCAGCGAGTCGCTGTCTCCCACCTGGGCGATCGGCTCCCCCCGGCGCACCGGCTCGCCCGGTTTTTTCAACAGCTCCGAGAGGTGGGCGTAGAGCGTGTAGTACCTCTGGCCGTGATCGATGATCATCATCTTGCCATAGCCCGAAAAACGGTCCGCGAAGACGACTTTGCCCCCCTCGACCGCCTTGACGTCATCCCCCAACGATGCCTCGATGTCGATGCCTTTGCGGAACAGCTCGGCGGCGAATTCCGGGTGGCGCGTCTTGCCGAAGGTCCCGACCAGCGCGCCCTTGACCGGATAGTCCAACCGCCCGCGCATCGTCTCAAAGCCGGTCCCGGCCGGGACATCTTTCGAACTCGCCGCCGACTTGCGGTTCATCTCGTCGATCATCTTCTGGAGCTTCAAGGCCGCCTGTTCCAGCTCTTTGAGCGCCCTCTGACGCGACTCTTTCTCGCGTCGCAAGCCGGCGAGGACTTCCTTTTTCTTCTCGCGCTCCACGCGGATCGATTCTTTGATCTCGATCAGGCTCCTTCTCTGCCGGTCCACCTCCGCCCTTCGCTGCTCCAGCTCTTTTTTGATCGCTAACTGGCGCTGGGACTCGTCGCTTAGTTGGTCCACGAGCTTGCGGTCATAGGCGAGCGTCACTTCCAGATAGCGCTTGCCCTGCATCAGCCCGGCCACGGAGCCGGCGCCGTTGAGCAATATAAAAGGGCTGCCGCCGCGCTGCCATTTGTAAAGCGCCCGCGCGCGCTGTTTCAAAAGCTCCCGCCTATCGCCTAGAGACGCGAGGAGGCGCTTCGCTTCTTCCTCTTTTTTTTGCAGATTCGCCAGAATCGTTTCGAGGGTCGCGTTGACTTTTTTTAAGTCCTTGGTCTTGCGGTCGAGGCTCTCGTCGATCTTCGCGAGGCTCTCCAGCACCGAGCCTTCCTGCCGTTTGACCTTGGCAATCCCCTGCCGCTCCTTCTCGATCTTTTGTTTGATGCCTCCGAGCTCCCGCTCGACCTCGGCCGCGCGCGCAAGGCAGGCGCCGAAGGAAAGCAGCAGCGAGAGCGATATCGCGGCGGTTTTCACCATCGTCTTAGAAATCGGCGCAACGAGAGCAGGCTCCCGAGCGTTCCCATCGCCCAACCCAGGCCGATCAACAGCAACAGGCTGTCGGGATCGAGGAACTGAAGCTGCGCGCGGTCGGCCAAAATGGACAGCGAGGCGGGGAGCCGGGAGGTGAGGGAGGCAAAGAGCTGCCACAGGCAGAATACCGCAAGCCCCGCGCCGAGCAGCCCCTGCGCCATTCCCTCGACCACAAATGGCGCCTTGATCAGCAGGCGGCGCGCGCCGACGAGCTGCATGATCTCGATCTCGTCTTTGCGCGCCAGGATCGCCAGTTTGACCGTGTTGCCGACGATGAGCAACGCGGCGGCGAAGAGAAAGCCCCCCAATACCCACTGTGCCCATTGAATTCCGAGCAGCAGCAGGCTGAACTTCTCCATCCACTCTTCCGGGTATTCGACCTCGCCGACTCCGTTCTCCGCGCGCAGCCGCTTGACCACCTCCGCCAAGGCGCCGTGGTTGCGGTAGGCGGTCTTGAGTGTAATCTCGAGCGAGGCGGGGAGGATGTCAGCCGACAACCCCTCCAACACCCCCGATTGACTCCCCAGCGATTTTTTAAATCCCTCCCACGCCTCCTTCTGGGAGACGAACCGCGAGCGCTCGATCTCCGGGTAGGAGTTCACGCGGGCCAGAAGAGATTCCGTATCCGAAGCCGGGATCGAAGTGTCCAGGTAGGCAAAGATCTGAATCCGGCTGCCCCACCCCTTGAGCAAACCCTGTAGATTTTCTTGAATAAGGAGAAAGCCGCCGAAAATGAACAGCGTCACCGCCATCGTTCCGGAGGTCAAGAGATGCGTCCAGAACACTTCTCTGAAGCTTTTAAGAACGCGACGAAAGATGAACGCAATCTGAGCCCACTTCATCATTGCGAATACCCGCCGGTCATCCCTTGCGGCCGCCGACCACGCGGCCTTGTTGGAGCAACACGACCCGATAAGGAAATCGCTCGAGCAGCCCGGTGTTATGGCTTGCGATCACGACGGTCGTGCCGCGCCGGTGCATCTCAGCAAAAAGTCTCATCGTCTCGTCCGCCATCTCGGGGTCCAGGTTGCCGGTCGGCTCGTCTGCCAGGACCAGCAGCGGATCGTTGACCAGGGCGCGCGCGATCGCCACGCGCTGCTGTTCGCCGCCAGACAGGGCAGGCGGCCTGGCGTTGTGGCGGTCTTTGAGCCCCAGCTCGCGCAGCAGATGGAAGGCCTTTTGCCGGCTCTCGCGCCGGGCCATTCCGACCACTTCCCCTGCCAGCGCCACGTTGTCGAGCGCTGTCAGCCGCGCGAGCAGCCGGAAGTCTTGAAACACCAGGCCGATCTCCTGGCGCAGCCGCGCTACTCCTTTGTTGCCGAGCCGCGCCACGTTGCGGCCGTTCACGACCACCTGGCCGCCGGTCGCCTCTTCATCGCGGAACAGCAGCTTGAGCAGCGTCGTCTTGCCGGCGCCGCTCGGACCGCTTAGAAAAACGAATTCGCCCTTCTCGATGTCGAGCTGAATATCCGTCAGGGCGGGGTAACTAGGGGGGTAGATCTTGGAAACGCTAAAGAGATGGACCATGCAAGGATGAAGCTATCAGCGCTCAGCCTTCAGCCAAACCCCATTTACAGCTTGACATGAACCTGGACCACTGTTAGAGTTCGCCAAACCCGCGGAATAGACTAGTTTATCTATAAAGTATGTTAAACCAACTTACAAGCGACGCCGCTTCGGCGATCCAACCTTCGCGCCCCGGAATCGACCGCTTCCGCATCGTCTTGATCAAACCCTCCAAGTACGACGACGACGGCTATGTTATCCGCTTCTGGAAAGGCGTCCTGCCGAGCAACACACTGAATGTCTTGAATGGACTCACCCAGGACGTGATCCGGCGCGGCGTTTTGGGCGACCTCGAAATCGAGGTCGTGACTTTCGACGAGACGGCGGAGAAGTTGCCGGTCAACAAGATCATCCGCTGGAGCCGCCGACCCGGCCTCAAGCTCGTCGTCGGATTGGTCGGCGTTCAGACCAACCAGTTTCCTCGCGCCCTGGATCTCGCGCGGCAGTTTCGCGCCGTGGGCATCGACGTCATCATGGGCGGCTTCCACACTAGCGGCACCGTCAACATGCTGGGGGCCGACGAGCCCGATATCCAGGAGCTGATACGCGAAGGCATCACCGTTGTGTCGGGCGAGGTCGAAGGCAAATGGGATGGCATTCTGGCCGATTGCCTGCATGGACAACTGAAACCGCTCTACTCCTACGCCTACGACCTGCAAGATCTCGTCGATATCAGCGACGCGCCGCTGCCCGTGACCAGCCGAAAGACCATGAAACATTTTGCCGAGCCGGCGTTCGGCACGGCGGATACCTCTCGCGGCTGTCCCTTCGCCTGCTCGTTCTGCACGATCATCAACGTCCAGGGGCGCAAGATGCGCGAGCGCAGCCCGGAGAGCATCGTCGAGCTGCTGAGGCTAAATTATCGCGAGCACGGCATCACCTTTTACTTTTTCACCGACGACAATTTCGCCCGCAAAAAACTCTGGCGCGAGACCTTCGAGGCGATCATCCGCCTGCGCAAAGAGGAGGGAGTCAAGGTCTCCTTCATGATGCAGGTGGATCTGGCGAAAAAGCCCAAAGAGTTTGTCCCGCTCGCGGCCGAGGCCGGATGCACCCAGGTTTTCATCGGCATGGAGAGCGTCAACCCGCAGAACTTGAAGGCGGAAGGCAAAGCGCAGAACAAAGTCGAAGAATACCAGGGTATCATCAAAGAATGGCACGACGCCGGCGTGGTCGTCCATACCGGCTACATCGTCGGCCTTCCCTGGGATACGAAGGAGCAGGTTGGGAAAGATGTCCAGTATCTCATGGATGTGATCCAACCCGACCAGGCCTCGTTCTTTATGTTGACGCCGCTTCCCGGCTCGCACGATCATAAGGAGATGAGAGGCCGCGGCGAATGGATGGACCCGGATTTCAACAAGCGGGACTCGTTTCACGCCACGATCAAGCACCCAAACATGACGGCCGAAGAATGGACGGAGTCCTATCTGGATGCGTGGAAGACCTTCTACAGCAAAGAGAATCTGATCCGCATCCTGTCGCGCTGGAAGGACAATCCCAAGGTCTATTGGAACCTGATGGCCGTCTACTTCTGGTACAAAAACGCGGCCCTGATCGAGAAAGAGCATCCCATGGTTGCCGGTTTCTTCCGGCTGAAGGACCGGCGCGCGCGGCGGCCCGGCTTTTCCGTCGATCCCTTGTGGACGCATCTATGGAAGCGCAGCAAAGAGGTCATCCGGCTGTTCATCGCTTGGGCAAAGTTCGTGAAAGAGATGGAAGAGGTCTGGCTCCAGACGCGCCGGAGAAGCGAAAAGGAAGAGCGCTGGCTCCAGGAGATTCAACGAGTCCAGGGCGAAGTCTGGCAGACCCTCCGCATCGCCGAGTGGCAGAAGCTCTATTCGGACGCCAAAGCGGCGTTGCCCGGCAAGGCCAAGGCGATGCTCGATCCCTTCGAGGAGATGTGCTCGAAGGTCCTGGTTACGCCGAAAGATTTGAAGGTGTTCCTAAAACAATGGGAGCGTGTCCAGGGCCGCATCCAGGAGCTGCGCAGCCAGCTGACGCCGGACGGCGAGGCCGCCCGGAGATGGCTCGATGAGATGGCGCGGATTCAGATGAGCGTCAGGCTGGGAGAGAAAATCCAGGACTGGCAAGAGGCCTATGCCCGCCTACGAGATAACCTCCCTGCGCAGGTTCACCTGCTGCACGCGAAGTTCGACGCTTTGAGCAACCGCGCAGTTTACTCCCGCCACGAGCTGCAACGGTTCTGGACGGAGACCGTCGAACAGTTTCGCGCCTTGAGATGGTGGCAGATCCGCCCCTTGAAGCTCATCGCCAACCTGGCAAGAGATTTCTTCCTCACGACTTCCTTCGCTGTCAACTTCAAGTCCGCCAAAAACGCCGAGTAGCCGGTTTCTCTCCTCTTTCTCCGACCACAACGCAAGCGACTCTCGCTCAACGTCGTGGATTGTCCGAGTATGCGGCGAGGTCTTTCTAGTGGAGCCTTACGGCTTCTTTTTTTAGGGCCGTAATTTGCTCCCTTATCCCATTGGCGTCCTGCGGGTCGGGCGCGAGACTGAGATAGGTCTCCAGGTCGTCCAACGCTTGCTGAAAACATTCAAGCTTGAGATAGAGCAGCCCGCGGTCTCTGATCTCCGGCGCTGAAGTCGGCTCCAGAATGACCAGGCGCTCCGCCATGGACAGAGCCTTGAGGAAATCTTCCCGACGCAGGTAGATGGCCTTCAAGTTGTTAAGCATACGATGGATGATTTGCCGGTTGGAGACCGGAGAGAGAAACTCGGGCCGGAAGGCAAGCTTGCCGCCGTACAAACCGTCGAGGATCTGCCGAAGCTCCTCGACCGTGCGAACCTCGCCTTTGTCGAAGGGGTCGATCACAATCTCTTCTCCTTCTCCGACATACTTGACCAGGAAGTGCCCTGGGAAGCCGACGCCGTGGAACTTCAACCCAACCCGGCGCGCTACCTCGATGTAGAGAACCGAAAGCGTGATCGGTATGCCGATCCGGCGCTCGATGACCTCGTTAAGAAAACTATTTCTGGGATCGTAATAGTCGTCCTGGTTGCCGCGATAACCTTCTTGAATAAAGAGAACGTAATTGATCGCGGCTATGAGACGGTACGGGCCGCCCTCTCCGGCCGACCGGTCGCGAGCCGTCGCCGCCAGTTGATCCAGGCGGGTAAGGCAGGTTTCGGCCCGGAGGGCCGGATATTCGCTCTGAGCGATGGCCAGGGCCGCGCGCGCGAGGTCGATCTCGTCGTCGGGAGATTCGACAGCCTCACGAAAAATCCTGTGGCTATCATCGCTCATCGATTGTTCCTCACCGCGGCTCGGACACCACGTCCACCAGCGCGGGGAGATTTTTCTCCTTGACGAATTTGAGCGCCCGCTCGATAGCGGGACGGACCTCCGACGGCTTTTCGATCAGACCTTCGGCGTGGACACCGAAGCCTCTGGCCACAGTGGCGTAATCGACCAGCGGCTCGCTCACGTGCGTGCCGATGCCGGCGTTCTCAACCGGCCGCTTGCGGAACTTGGCGATCTCGATGCCGTGCTCTTCGGAATTGTAGAACGACTGGTTGTTGTGCATGACAATGAGCATCGGAATCTTGTGCTTGGCCGCGGTCCACAAGGCGCTCGAGGTCATCAGCAGATCGCCGTCGGCTTGAATGTTCACGCAAAGCTTGCCGCTTCCCTTCATCGCGAGCGCGGCTCCGATAGAGGCGCTCATGCCGTAACCTAGGCCCGCGCCGCCGCTCGTGCCGAGATGTTGCCGCGGCTTGGTAAAATCCCAGAGTCGCCGCGCCCAGCCGTTGGCGCTGCCGTTGACCAGAATCCAGTCTTCCTTTTTGATCGCTTCGCCCAGCTCATAAGCGAGGAAAGCGGTCGAGACCGTTTTCTGAGAAGCCTTCGCGCGCGCGTCGGTGAGCCACTTGGACCTGAGATCCTCATGCCGTTTTTTGATCTCGCCAAAGCGCGCGTCGATGGCGGTCTTTTTATTGCGATCGCTGCCGAGCATTTCCCGGCACAGCCGCGTCAGCTCCGGCACGACGATCGAGCTGTCGGCGGCGATCGGCACATCCACCGCCTGCAAGACCTGGTAGTCGCCGCACCAGCTTCTGACCAGCATATCGGCGAGCGTGACGTGGATGATCTTGGCCGGGCCGGTTACATACTCGGAGACACGGGTCGTCCGGTTGACGCGCGTGAGCGAGCCATAGAGATCGACGACATCGAGGCCGAGAATCACGTCCGCCTTTTCCAGCAGCTCCTTCGCGCCGTCGGTGACATCTAATGGATGACCGTTGGGGAAATTCATCCGGTTCCCTTTGTCGATGACTGGAATCGCCAATAGCTCGGCCAAACCCACCAACGACGCCATCGCCTCCGGCATGCGCCCGAACATGTCGGCGACAATGAGCGGCGCCTTCGCCTCGACGAGAAGCTGCGCGGCCCGGCGCAGCGCTTCCGGATTCGCCTGCATCGGCGCCGGCGGCGCGTAACGGCTGACGTCGGGAATCTCGATTCCGCCGTTGTACGGATCCTCCTGCAGATCGGCGTCGTAGTTGATGTAGATCGGCGCCATCGGCTCGGTGGTCGCGATGCGGTAGCCGCGGATGAAAGATTCCGGCACGCTTGCCAGCGTGTAGGGCTGGTCGTCCCATTTCACGTAGTCCCGGACCTGATTCCCCTGAACCAGAGCGGTGTGAATCCAGTCGATCCGCGGCCGGCGGCGCGTCGTATCCATCGGCCCGGTGCCTCCGAGCACGATCACCGGCACGCGGTCGCACCAGGCGTTGAAGATCGCCATGCTGGCGTGCTGGAGGCCAACGATGTTGTGAACGATGGCGATCATCGGCTTGCCTTTGGCCTTGGCGTAGCCGTGCGCCAGCGCCACGGAAATCTCCTCGTGAAAACAGAAGATCACTTCAGGCTTGTAGTTCCCGCCGTAGTTGACGATCGAGTCGTGGATGCCGCGAAAGGTCGCGCCCGGATTGAATGCCGCGTACTCGATATCGAACTCCTTCATCAAGTCGACGATGATATCGGAACCGTATTCCGCTCTCTTTTTTTCCACTGGTGCTGTCTTTGCCACCGTTGTCTCCTTGTCTAAATTTCTTTCTCGAATCCTGATTGAACGAGTCTTTCTGCACTTTCCGTCATTCCCGTGAAAACGGGAATCCAGAGTGTTTCCGATGCCTGGACTCCCGCTGCCGCGGGAGTGACGATATTTTTCTTCGCGCCCCCTCGGCTCCGAAGTGAACGTCACCGCCCGTTCGAGGAGGCTGCGCATCCGATACTGCCGGTGGGATTAAGTAGCTACCCATTGCGCCGGCTCGGAGAGCGGGTGGCGTCTTTCCCACCCTAATTTTTCTCCTGCAATAATCCTCGCTGAAAAAACAACTCCAGCGTTTCCAGCAGATCCCCTTCTCTGCCACCGGTCTCCGAGGGTTTGCCGCACTCGAGCGCCGCGATCTGCTCCAAAACCTTCTGCGTCGCCGGAGCGATCACCGCTTTGAGTCCGTGGTGATGGAAAGTCGCCCGCAACTCGCGCATCTCCTCGGCCCGCCGTCCCGCGTGGACCGGCAGCGCCGCGATGCTGCGGCCGACCTTGCTCACCAGGCCGGGAAAACTCTCTTCGTAGCGCCGCATGATTTCCGGCAGCAGGTTAAATTTTCGCGCGCCGACCAGCAGCTCGGTGAGCAAACCTTGCAGCCCTTTGGTCAATCCCGCGTAAACGACCTTGAATGCAGATGCCTGGCCGGTCGCTTGCCCCAACACTTCGACCGAGAAGCCCGAGTCTTGCAGCCCGCGCAGATCCTCCGCTCTCGGGCCCGAGACGTAAACCGTAGCGTCGGTCAGTTTCGCCGCCGAGCCGATGATGCAGCCGTCGACGAAGCTCGCCTGAGCCGGCGCGAGAATCCGATCTATATCGCCGGCGGTCATAGGAGAGATGGCGTTGGCGTCGAGATACAAACAGTCTTTCCGTCCTGCCTTTAAGAGCGCCTTGGTGACCTGAGTGGCGACCTTCTTTGCCGCCGATGGAACCACGATCGACACTATCAGATCGGCCTCCGACACCAGCCGCGTTAGCGGCGCCGACCGCACGCCGGCATTCTCCGCGCGCTTTTGCGTGACCTCGCTCCTTCCCCTGCCGGATGTCATCACCTCCACGCCGCGCTCCTTCAACAGCCGTGCCCAGTGATAGCCCATCTCGCCGATGCTTAAAATTCCCACGCGCTGAAACGCCATAGGCCCACCTCCGCTCAATTCTGCTCGTTGATCATGTCGATCATCTGCTTTAAGCGGCCGAAATCTCTGCGGTTGAACGGGACCAGCAGGCGGGGATAAGAGAGCGTGTCGGGATCGTCGGACTCCTCCGGCAGGGCCTCGGTCCTCCGAATGGTGCCGCCGGTCAAGAGATCTTGAAAAGCATCGTTGAGCTTGGCGAGCAACGCCTCGGTGGGCGGCTGCTGGAGGCGAATCACCAGATCCTGTTTGACGAAGCGGTAGGAGTGGTAGTTGCGGTAGAAGTTTTTGATTTTGGCAACGGCCGCGTCGACATTCTCGACAATCTCGAACAGCCCCAAATCCTGCGGCGAGATAAAACCGGTGTCGAGCAGCCGCTGCTTCAGAAACGATTCCCATTCCCTCCAGTAACCTTTGCCGGGCAGATCGACGAGCAGGATCGGAACGACCTGGCTCTTTCCCGTCTGGGCCAGCGTTAACGCTTCGATAGCCTCGTCATGCGTGCCGAATCCTCCGGGAAAGAAAACGAACGCGTCCCCTTCTTTGACGAAAATGAGTTTGCGGGTGAAAAAGAAATGGAAGGTCATGAGTTTCGGGTCGCCGGCGATAAACCGGTTGGCCTGCTGGCGGAAGGGCAGCTCGATATTGACGCCGAAGCTTTTTTCTCTTCCCGCCCCCTCATGGCCGGCGGCCATGATCCCGTCGCCGGCGCCCGTGATGATCATGAAGCCTTCCTGGATAAGGCGGCGCGCCATCTCGGCGGCCATCTCGTAGTAGGGCTCTCCTTTGCGAACCCTGGTTGAGCCGAACATGCTCACCTTGCGAACCGACCGATAGGGGGCGAAGATTTCAAAAGCGTGACTCAACTCCTTCAGCGCGCGAACCAGAATCTTTAAATCTCCCCGGTCCCGCTCTTCTCTGGAGAGCTTGAGAATCTCCTGCAGCATCTCGACGACGAGGTCGTCGTTGGGAGAGCCTTGCCCGGCCAGAAGCCAATCGTTGAGTTCGCGTGCAACGTCCTCCGGGATTGCCTTTTCCCTTTTGATTGCGCGGGCCATATCTCCAAAGGTCTATGGCACATCCGCGTAGAAAATTAAAGGAGATGGAATAGTTGGACAGGCTAACAATCGGTTCTGGTGCCCGGAGCCGGGGTCGAACCGGCACGGAGCCTTGCGGCTCCTCGGGATTTTAAGTCCCGTGTGTCTACCAATTTCACCATCCGGGCGTGCGGCAGGACTGAGAAACGAGCGCTGAGGACTGAGTTCCTTTTTTACGGACCCTCAGTCATCACCGCATTGTCCCGAGTAGATTACACAACTGGCGATGGAAATGAAAACAGCGGCTTGGAAGCCAGCCGCTGTGGAAATTTGATCCGGTCACGCCGAAGAATAAATCACCCCGCAGCAAGCTGCGGGGTATCAAGAGGCCCTCAGGTGACTTTTCCCCGACTGGTCACCCTCGAATGTTTTAATCGGGGGTCCAGTCCGAATTTCGCCTGGATTCCCGCTAAGAACATGCGGGAATGACGGACTCTGGCAGTTCTACCAACCACCACTACGCAGCAAGCTACGGGGAATTAACCCGCAGCGATTAAACAAACAGCGGCGCCAGGACCAGCGTGATCGTGCTTAATAATTTTATCAGCACGTGCAAGCTGGGACCGGCCGTGTCTTTGAACGGATCGCCGACCGTATCGCCCACCACCGCTGCCTTGTGAGTGTCGGAGCCCTTGCCGCCATATTGTCCCATCTCGATAAATTTTTTCGCGTTATCCCAGGCGCCGCCGCTGTTGTTCAGGAACAGCGCCATGAGGATCCCGGCGATGGTGCCGACCATCAAAAACGCCGCTACCGTCTCGGCGCCGACGCCCAGGAAGCGAAAGGTCACGCCGACCGCGATCGGCATCCCGACAGCTAGCAGGCCCGGAAGCACCATCTCCTTCAGCGCGCCCACGGTGACGATGTCCACGCACTTGCCATAGTCCGGCTTGGAGGTGCCCTTGAGAATGCCGGGGTTCTCCTTGAACTGTCTTCGGACTTCATTGATCACGTAAAAAGCGGCCTTGCCCACGGCGCGAATGGCGAGCGCGGAAAAGAGAAAGACCAGCATCGCACCGAGAAGTCCGCCGACAAAAACCTCCGGCTTGGCGATGTTGACCGATTCCAATTTCGCGCCGTAATGCGCCACCTCGTCGAGATAGGCCGAGAAAAGAAGAAAAGCAGCGAGCGCCGCCGAGCCGATTGCGTAACCCTTGGTGAGCGCCTTGGTGGTATTTCCGACCGCGTCGAGACGATCGGTCTTGCGGCGAACCTCCTCCGGCTGCTGGCTCATCTCGACGATTCCGCCGGCATTGTCCGTGATGGGACCAAATGTGTCCATCGCCAAAAT
>JBGPGE010000107.1:0-15504 GCA_041483675.1 Binatia bacterium | reverse complement strand
TCTCCATTCGATTCTACAGATTTTGAGCATTTCGCTTTTCGAGAAAACACCGATTTTACAAGCTCTTTCGCGAACTGAATGCGATGAAATTGACCATGAGTCTTGTAACCAGTTAACTTTATTCAGCTAACGTTGGGACAGGATTGATTTTCGATTAAAGATTCGGAAAGCACTCAGCCGTCGCGATGGGTCGGTTCATTGTCCAATCTAAAATCGAAAATCGGCAATCTGAAATGGTGGTCATGGGGATCTTGGCCGGGCTTGCGGCAGCGAGAAACAGACCTGCGTGCCGTGGGGTGAGTTGGGCTCGATCCACAGGCGGCCGCCGTGCAGGCGGACGAATTCCCGGACGACCTTTAACCCGAGACCGAAGCTGTCCGCTGCGCCGGACGACCCCGTGCTTGCAGCCGGCGACTGTTCGTCCATCAACGCGGCGCTTAGCGCCGCCGTCATCCCCGGCCCCTGGTCCACGACCCGAACCGTTACTTTGTCGTCATCACCGTTCGCCTTCACGGTGATCATTCCCCCCTTGGGAGAAAATTTGACGGCGTTTGCCAGCAGGTTTTGAACGATGCGGACGACTTTCGGCCCGTCGGCCACCAGCGCGAGATCCGGTCGGGAACAATCCTTCACCAGATTGAGTTCCTTTCTTTTGGCCTGGTATTGGAAATCCCTGAGCGACGTATCCAGCAGCGGCGCAACTGTAAGCGATTGCGGATTTAACGTCAGGGTGCCCGATTTCATGCGGTGGGTCTCAAGAATGTTCTCGATCAGCAGGTTCATCTCCGTAGCGCCCCGCATAACGACGTCATGGTACTTCTGCCTTTGCGCGGGATCGTCGAAGAAATGAGGATCTTCCGCGGCCATGCTGCTCATGCCGATAACGTTGCCGAGCGGTACCCTGAGATCGTGCGAAAGCTTAGGAATCAGCGAGGCCTCAAAATCGCGCTCGCGCGCAATCTGCGCCAACATGCGCTCTTTCTCGCGCACCCAAAAGAAGATGCCTAACGTCATCAGGCCGGCTCCGAAGGCCAAGGAAAGATCCTCGATCGCCCAATCCTGCCAGCGCGGTTGGATGAAAAAGTTGTCGTAAAGATCGGCAAAGCTCCCGATGAGAAAAAGAACGGCGCCGAAGCACAACGTCTTGGCTGACTCCCAACGAGGCAAAATCGCGATGTTCCACAGAAACACGAAAAGGAAGAGAAGCCCCTCGAAGAAAACCCGCGTCCAGTCGACGCTGTCTCGCCATCCCGGCGAAGTCCAATAAAAAAAATAACCTAAGAGCGCGACCCCAACGATCACGCCAAAAACGATGGCCGGTTCCCGACGTTTCATCTGGTTCCCTTAACGAAGCGCTCGATGCCCCACGAAGCGCCTCGAAAGAGTCCCTTGCGGCGCCTTGCAGAGAAAGCGTAAAGCGATTATCTCGCCCTGTCAACCGATAAGTTTTGTCGATGCGGCAGCGCGCCGCGCCTTCTCGCCATGAAATTTCCTTGCATCCCGCCAAGGTCCCTTTTATATTGTGAATACCCGCGCGGGAGGAACCACGAATGACTCAAAACTGGCTTGCGACGGTCTTCTTCTTCGCTCTCCTGCTGCTTATTCTGTATGCCGCGGTCCTGATACTCAGCCCTTTTTTGGTCGCCATCAGCTGGGCCGGCATCCTGGCGGTCATCGTCTATCCCGCTTACGCCTGGCTCTTGAGATCTTTAAAAATCCGCCCGTCTCTGGCGGCGCTGCTGGTCACGGTCCTGCTGGCGTTCCTCATCATTTTTCCGGCCATAAGGATCACCGGCTTTCTCTCGCAAGAGGCCGTGGAGCTGGTCGGCGCAGTGCGCAACCTCGCGGAGGGAGACCATCTAGAGCCGTGGAAGGATAAACCCTGGCTCCGGGATCTCGTCGGGTTATGGGAGCGGACCTCGCGCGAGCTGGCGACCTACGGCGTCGATCTGAAAGGAGCGGTGGTTCAGGGAGCCCAAGTGTCGTCGGGGTTTTTGGTCCTCCAGGCCAAAGGCGTGGCGCAAAACGTATTTTTTTTCGTGGTCAACATCTTCATCACATTGTTCACGCTGTTTTTCTTTTTGTGCGACGGGAAAGGATTTTACGAAAGGATCGGCCGCCTTCTGCCGATGGATCCGGAACATCGGGAGCACCTGTTCGCCAACATCGTCGATTCGATCTTTGCGGTGGTCCACGGCTGCCTGATTGTGGCGATGGTCCAAGGGCTGCTGGCGGGACTGGCCTACTGGTTCTTCGGCGTGCCGTTCGCCATCCTTTTGGGCGTCGCCACGGCCTTCGCGGCGCTTCTTCCGATCGGCGGCTCCACGCTGATTTCGATACCGGCCTGCATCTATCTGTTCGTCCAGGGAAATTATCTTCATGGAACCATTCTTCTCGCCTGGAGTCTGGGAATCGTCGGGACCATCGACAATCTTCTCAAGCCGCTGTTCATCGGCAGCCGACTGCGGCTTCCGGTGTTGTTTCTTTTTTTTGGTCTGCTCGGCGGCTTGAGTCTGTTCGGTCCGCTCGGCGTGATCCTGGGGCCGGTTCTCTTCGCGCTGCTCGCCGCGCTGCTCGATCTGTATCTCAAAGACTTCGCCAAAGCATGACAAAGGAGAAAATATGGCGGATGACACTCAAGTGAAAAGAGAGATTGTTCTGGAGGCGGACGCGGAGACGCTCCAGAAGATGCGCCAGGAAGGGCATGCGCGGGGATTTACGGTTTACTGCGACGAGGCCGAGCGCACGGGCGGAGAGAACACCGCCCCGCCGCCGCTGGCGTATTTCGCTCTTTCTCTCGGCTTCTGACTGCTCACGCAAATTTCCCGGTACGGGGAAATGATGAAAACCAAAATCGACAAAGCGCGCGTGTCGGTGAAGGCGAAGTTCAAAAGCGAAGGTTCGGTTCTCGCCGAAACCGTCCGGGCGACGAGTCCGGGATTCGAGACGCGGCTCGAGATCGAGTCCGGCGAGCCCGCGGACAAAATCGCCGCCGTCGTCCGCAACGCCGAGAACGGCTGCTACGTTTTGCAAACCATCCTTCAGCCCGTGCCCGTCGAGCGGCAGTTCAAACTGAACGGCGAGCCTTTCGATCCCCTCGGCATGAAGAAGAGAAAGGAAAAGAATCATGGCTAAGCAGACGGAATTTTTGGGCATCGAGTACCAAGAAGGCACACTCGACGAAAAAGTGTCGCAGCTCATCCGTTTCGCCGTCAATCTCGCCATCGGCCACGAGTACGGCGCCAAGCTCCATCTCGGCCGCGCGCGCGAGGCGGGCGCGAGCGAAGACGAAATCTGGGAGACCGCAGTCTACGCGCTCCGCCCCGTCGCCGCGCAGGTAAAAAATCTCGCCAAGAAAATTATCGACGACGATCCAAAATACGGCGGAAGCAAGTAGCCGTCATGAGTCAGTGGACGGTCGAAGTCGGCGAGGAGACGTTTGAGACGGAAGTCCTGGAGCGCTCGCGCCGGGCGCCGGTTGTGGTGGACTTCTGGGCGCCGTGGTGCGGGCCGTGTAAAGTGCTCGGCCCCGTGCTGGAGCGGCTCGCCGGGGAACACGAGGGAAAGTTTATTCTTGCCAAGGTCAACGTGGATGAGAACCCGGAGCTGGCGGCGATTTTTCAGATCCAGGGAATCCCCGCGGTCAAAATTTTCAGAGACGGCGTGATCGCCGCTGAGTTTACCGGCGCGGTGCCCGAAGACGCCGTGCGCGATCTTTTGGCGCGCTTCCTGCCTTCGGAATCGGACGAAGCAGTCGCGGACGCGGATCGCCATTTTCAAATGGCGGAGCAGGGCGAGGTCGAAAAAGCCAGGGCGATCTATGAGCGCGTCCTACAGACGGATCCCAACCACGCCGGAGCGCTCCTCGGAATAGGGCGAATCCTGATGCAGGCCGGCGACGATCGGGAGTCGCTTGAGACGCTCGACAGGGTGCCGCCCGGAACTCCGGAGCGCAACGAGGCCGACCAGTTGATCGCGCGATTGCAACTTAAGTCGGGGGCGCAACAGGATGAGAGCAAGCTGCGCGCCGCTTTGGCGGCGGATCCGAATAATCTCGATGCGCGGTTCGACCTGGCGCAGTATTTAGGAGCGACGGAACGGTATGACGAAGCGCTGGCGGAATTTCTGGTGATCGTCAAGCGGGACAGAAAGTTTCGCGACGACGGCGCGCGCCAGGCGATGGTCAGGATCTTCGAGGTGCTGGGAACCGATCACGAGTTGACGGAGAAGTATCGCTCAGAGCTGGCCAAGGCTCTTTTCCGCTGAGAGAATTCCCTTCTTTCCCTGCTCCGCGTACCAGAAACGCTCCCCGTCAAACGCCATGCAGCGCGGCGCGAAAGCGACCGCGCGACGTTCCACGACGCGCTCGCGCGCCGGGTCGTAGCGACAAAAGTGGTAACGCGCGTGGCGTTTTTCCCCCCAATGGCCCAGGGGGCCGAGATCGGCTTCGACCAGCCAAAGCTCGCTCTTAAAACTCGCAAGACTGATGACCTCGTGCTCCGTGCGGATCATCCAATTGACCTTGCCGCTTTCGGCGTCCAGGCAAAAGAGCTTGCGGTTGTTGCGATGCGTCATCCAGAGCTTGCCGTCCAGCAGCGTTAGGCACGCCGCCGCGCCGTCCGGACAACCGAATTTTCTCAGTTCTTTTCCTTCCGCCGACGACCAAAGGACGATTTGGCGCCCCAGCCTTCCGCCGCTTGTCAGAAGCCAAAGACCCTGCTCGCCGGGAGAAACATCCCAAACTTCCTCTGAGTAACTGATTTTCGTCTCAATTGCGCCGCTCTGCGGGTCATAAGTTGCCGCAAGGCGATAGTTCGGCGCAGCGAGCCAAAGAAGCTTGCCGTCGTGTTGCATCCCGGCAACGGCGATCTCACTCAGTTTCAACGTCTCCACGCTCCGGTAAGCTATGGGAATTCGATTTTGCAATCAACAGCACCAAGGGGCGAAGTATTGGCGACCGGGCGGTCGCCCCCGCATCTTCCCTTCATCATTGCGCAAGAACGTATTATGATGGATCTCGATGGATACTCGCAGTCTCAAAAACGCCTCTACCGTTCTCCTGCTGCGACCCGACTCGAAGGGGAAATTCGAAATTTTGCTCACCCGCCGGCCGGATGAAATGCAATTTCTCGGCGGCTTCTACGTCTTTCCCGGAGGCAGCATCGAAGCGCAGGATTGTTCAGAGAAAATCTTTCGGCGCTGCCGCGGTCTTTCCGGCGTGGAAGCGCAGAGATTGCTCGGCGACCACCTCGGCCCGGAGCTTTCTCTGGCCCACTGGGTGGCCGGGATCAGAGAGCTTTTCGAGGAGGTGGGGATACTTCTCTGCGTCACGGGCGCCGGAACAACGCCGGATATGAAAAACGCCGGGACGGCGCGACGATTCGAGGAGCAGCGCCGGGCGCTGGTCGCCGGGACGCTGGACTTCGGCTCCTTTTTGGAGTCGGAAGATCTCTTCTGCGAGCTAACCCGCGCCGTCTATTTCTCGCACCGCATAACGCCGGAGATGTATCCGATGCGTTTTGACACGCGCTTTTATCTCGCCGCCCTGCCGGAAGGACAAACGGCGCTCTCCCGCTCCGAAGAGGTCGCCGCCAGCTTCTGGGCCGCGCCCGACCAGGCGTTAAGAGAAGCCAACCGCAACGTCCCGCTCCTCCCGCCGACGACCACCATGCTCCACAACCTCACCGCTTTCGACTCTTGGCAGAGCCTATGCGAGAAATACCGGCTGCGTTAGAAAAAACAGTTAAAAATAACTTGACCCGATTCAAAGCGTGGAGTATGGAGCGGCTGTATCTTGCGAATTATCACTCACCGGTCGGTGGCATCAATGACTAGGTCAATCGCGCGGCTCAGGCCTACTTTCTGCACAGTGTTAGCCATCCTGGCCCTCGCCGGGTGCGCAACGACGCAGGCGCCGATGGTCAAAAAGCAGTACGATGGAAAATCCGAAACCATCGAGAGGCGCGTGTACACCAAGTACTTCGATGCCGGCGGCTGGCTCGAAGAGGGAAAGCTCGGGCTGCAGGTCGTTGTAGAGCAGGAAAAAAGCGCCGTGCCGCTCCTCTACTCCCTTAACCAGATGACCGGTATATTCGGCTCAAGCGACGCTGAGGCGCGTGGTAATGTGACGCTGGTCTTCTGGAATCTCGATGGCGAGGAGCGAACCGTCAAGATCGTCGGCGTCAAGAACCTACGGCCGCCGAGCGCGATCGCAACCCAGCAGACCGTCAAGGCAATCGGACGAAAGCGATCTCCGCTCACCGCCGGGGTTCTTAAGATGCTCGACTCCGCGACTGAATTCAAAGTCGAGGTCGAATACGAGATCGACGGCGCCACCGGCAAAAAGGAATTGATTCTGAAGCGCCGCACAGAAGACGAGCTGGCAAGATTCTTCGGTCCCGCGGGCCGTCCGCCCTATCCCTGGTTCGAGGCGCCGTATTATCAGCCAAGCGCACAATCGCGCTAACGCATCACCGGCGTAAATGCTTCGTTGACCGAGGAATAGGTCGCGCCGGGCTGCGGGCCGCCGGAGAGGACGTAGATAGTTTCTCCCACCGCCACCGCGCCCAGGCCGTGGCGCGCCGTGGGCATCGGACTCATCGTTGCCCAGACGTTTTTCGCCGGGTCGTAAGCTTCGTTCAGGTTGAATGTCCCCGCAGTCGATTCGCCGCCGAAGACGAAGATTCGCCCGCCGACCACGGCGGCGGCGATGCCGCTGCGGGCGGTCGGCATGGGCGCGAGCGCGCGCCAGCGGTTCACAGCCGGATCGTATTCTTCGTTGACGGCGATATTTCGCGCGTGACTGCCGTTGACACGACCGCCGACAGCGTAGAGCTTGCCGGCCACGGCACCGATCGCATGGTGATCTCGCAGTGAAGGAATCGCGGCGCGCTTGGTCCAACGGTTTTGCAGCGGATCGTACTCCTCGTTGGCAGGCGTATTGCGCCCGTTCGTTCCGACTCCGCCTACGGCGTAAATCTTGTCGCCGATCACTCCAACCGCCAGCGCGCCGCGCGCCGTCGGCAGCGGTGCGAGAGCGCGCCAGCGGTCCGCAGCCGGATCATATTCGTAGACCGTGTTGAGCGACCCGGCTCCGGTGATATAACCGCCGATCACGTATATTTTTCCGCCGACGGCGGCGGCGCCCGCGTGATGGAGCAGCCGCGGTAGAGAGGCCCTCCGGCGCCACCTGTCCGTCGCGGCGTCGTACTCTTCAACGAGATCGCCGCCTTGCGCGAAACCGCCGACCACGTAGATCTTGTCGCCCAGCGCGGTCGCCGCGACCTCGGTGCGCGAAGAAGGCATGGGGGCTTTCGCCGCCCACCTCCCCCCACCTTGCGCCCAAACGTCGGAACTGGAACCGGCGAGCGCCAGAGAGGACAGGCAAAGCGCAAATAGAACTTTGAGCCTCATCGTGTTGGTCTTTACAATAAAGGAATTTTCTGTATTGTTAAGGGCCGTTCAGGAGGAGTGCCATGGAAGCGCTCAAACCCGATGTCTTTCTGAAGAAGCTGGAAGACACTAGAGAAGCCGTGTGGGCGAAGATGACCGCCGAAAGAAAAAGCTACGGCGCGGAGAAGCCGCTCACCTCGGATCTCGTGGTGCGCCGGCTCCAGTTCGGCGTGGTCATGGAGCGAAAGGCCGCGGAGGTCACGGCGCCGTGGGTCGCTCACGTGCCGGACTTCGATATCCAGCAGCCGCTCTCCGAGTATGTGACCAACGAGCTCAAACACGCTTCGATTTTGCGCGAGCGGATCAAAGAGCTGAAAGGCGATCCGGACGCGCTCTGGAACAGCCCGCTGCCGGAGCTTAAAGAGTTGTGGGATTTTCATGCGGGGCTCGGATCTTTTTGCGAGCTATTGGCCAGCGTGCAATACGGCCATGAAGAGTTTTTCCCGCGCACGTCGAAGTCATTTATCGAGCGCGTGCAGTCGCTGGACCCGAAGACCGCGTCGATCTACCGCGATACGCTGCTGAGCGAGGAAGAGGGGCACGAATGGCTGGCGCCCGAGGCGCTCAAACGCTACGCCGTGGATGGAGAGACTCAAACGCGCTGTGTGGCGGCGTTGGAGAAGGGCTGTGAGCTGTTTGCCCGGGCTATTCAGAGTTTCAACCGGGCGAATCCTGCCTGAAAAAAATAAAAAAAGGGAGACAAGCTCCCTTTTTTGCGTGTTTTCCGGTCCGCGCGAGACCGGTCAGTGCTTCGGTTCTATCTTCTTTCCGTAGGTGATCTCTCCCTTATCGACCCTGAGAGAAAATCCGCAATCCGGATTGGTGCAGGCCCAGGCCTTGTACATTACGGAAGCCCCTTCCTGCCCGTAGTCCGACAAGGGGATCAGCAACCCGTTGTTGCATTTCTGGCATTTCGGTAGTTCCATCTCCGCTCCTCCTTTCGGCTCATCAAGCAAAGGAACCACGAGTCCAGCACAAAAAAAGTTTATAAAATAGCGGGGGGGAAAGCAAGCAAACTTTAAAGGAGTTGCGGGACCGCCCTGAAGGAGCGATGCCGTAAAAAACAGGAGAGGGATAGCGGGATCAACCGCTATCCCTCTCCAATGCGGATAGGGGGCGAGAGTTACTTGGTGGCTTTCTCGTCCTTTTTCTCGCCGGACTTGGCTTTGTCTTCGCCCTTCTTCTGCGTCTTTGTCCCCTTCTCTTCCTTCTTCGCCTTCTCCTCCTTCTTCTCGGGAGGAGTGGATGGAGTAGCCTGGGCGAAGCTGACGCTGGCGAAGGTCAAAGTGATCAAGCCAACGATGAACAGCTTAAAAATGTTTTTCACAGTATCACCTCCTTTTGGCTGGTTAGACGCCACAGAAAGTGATTGCTTCAAACTAATTTCTTGGCAGCCGCCGGCTCAGGCTAACATATTGATTTTTCAGCAGGTCTATAGCCCGTAAAATCGCCGCGCGTTTTCTTCCAGCACCTTCCGCCTGGCTAAAGTCGTGACGTCTTCGCGCCGCTGAAGAAACGCGGCCGCGCCCTCGGTTCGGTCGGCGTGCGGGTAGTCGGAGGAAAACAGGAGCTTGTCCTCGCCCAGCTCCTGGATGACGCGCGCGAGGACGCCTTCGTTGCCGTCGCAGCCGAAAAAAATCCTGCCGGAATTAAAATATTCGCTCGGCGGACGGCCGATCACCTGGCGCGCGTTGTAACGGGGATTTTCAAAATGGTCGTCCATGCGCTCCAGATAAGCGGCGACCCAGGTGCAGCCTCCTTCGAGGAAGGCGAAACGGAGATTGGGGTAGCGGTCCATTAAACCGGTGCACATGACGCTGGTGAATCCCGCCATGATGGGAAAAATCCCGGCCAGAACTCTATTGGGGAAAAAATGCGGGAACAGCTCGCTCACCGCGGGAAACTCTAAGCTGAAGTGGACTGCAATCGGCACGTTGAGGCGATTGGCCTCGGCGAAGAAAGGCTCATGGTCAGGATGATCCAACCGATTGGAGCCTATCGTGCCGTTGATCATCACCGCGCCAAGACCGAGATCCTTGATCCGTTTAACTTCGCACGCGGCCCCTTCGCCGTCTCCAAGACAGACCAGCCCTACGCCTTTGAGCCGATCGGGCGCTTCAGCGCAGACTTTTGCGAGCCAGGTATTGTAGGCCCGGCAGACTCCGTTGCCGAGAATGCCGTCGCGCCATGAATTGATGTGCAAAAGAAAACTCGGATAGAGGTACTGGATGTCGATTCCCTCTTTGTCGAGATCCACCAAGCGCTCTTTGACGTTGGAGAGCGTCTGGCTGCCGGCGGAGGCGCGGCGCGCCGCAGCGAGCTTTTTTCCTGGAGGCGCGGCCGAGCCGGGGTTGCCTGCGCCAACGACACTCGGCCGCTTGTAGCGCGTGGCGCCGTCCACCACCCAGAAATTCGCGCCCTCTTCGTCGGCGAGCAACCGAGGCCGATAGTGGCGCAGCGGCGGCTCCATATATTTTTCGAAAATACCTTCGGTCTCAAACAGATGTCCGTCGGCATCGATAATCATCGCTTCACCTCTTCATATTTTCACGAAAGCGAGTCTTCGAAGTGGAAGCCAAACAGCCCTCCTCTGGAACACAAGAGGTTCGAAACCGGTCGGCTCGAGGCCGACTTCGAGAATGCACATGCGGACGACATTGCGTTTCTCCCGTCATTCCCGTGAAAACGGGAATCCAGAGTCTTTCCGATGCCTGGACTCCCGCTTGCGCGGGAGTGACGACTCTACGCTTCGCCGGAAGGCGAGGGGGTTCCACCATCCCCGAAGGGAACACTAAAAGATAATGGATATTCCCGCTCATTCCGCCAAGCCGACCTTGGCGAGATCGACTTCAATGCCCAGTCCCGGTCGCTCGGGCGGCGAGGAAAAGCCGTTCACGATCTCCAGCCCGGCGCAGGGATCGTTGGCCATGCGCTCGAACTCGCCGATCTCGCACGGCAGCCTGAGGTTTCTGAGACTCGCCGCCAGGTGAACGTTGGCAGCATCCAAAAGCCGGCTGCCGGGCGCCGTACCGACGAGATATTCGATTCCGGCCGCCTCGCACACAGCCGCGGCCTTTCGCGCCTTGAAAATACCGCCCATCTTGGGAATCTTTAAGCTGATCACATCCGCCGCGCCGGCCTCGATGATTTTGAGCGCATCGGTAGCCGAGTTGACCGCCTCGTCGGCCATCACGAGCGGGCTGACACTTTGCCGGACAAGCGCCATGCCTTTGAGGTCCGTAGCCTTCACCGGCTGCTCCACCAGCATCACGTCGTAAGGCTCCATCGCGTTCACTGTTCGGATCGCCTCCTTCGGCGAGCAGGCCTGATTGAAGTCGATGGTGATGGTCACTTCCGGCCCCACGGCTTCGCGCACCCGCTTCACTCGCTCGACATCGTCGCGAACGGTGGTGCCGACTTTGAGCTTGAGCGCCGTGTAGCCGCGCTCCACCAGCGCCCGCGATTTCGCCGCCATCTCCTTCGGCTCGTACATGCCCATCAGCCGCGTGACGCGCACGCGCGGATGAACGACGCCGCCGAAGAGCCTGTTGCAGGGCACTCCCAGCGCCTTGCCCATCAGGTCGTGCAGCGCCAGGTCGATACCGGCCTTCGCCCTTTCAGCGCCGCGCACAATGGAATCGAGCTTGGCGATGATCCCTTCGAGGTCGAAAGGGTCCGCGCCGATCATGGCCGGCCCGAAGCGGTTGTTGATGAGTTCGAGGTGATTCGAGCCGGTGTCGCCGCTGATAAAGATCGCGCCCGGACTCGCCACACCGACGCCGGTTACTTTCTCATCCGTGTCGACACGCACGAAAATCATCTCGTGCGTGTCGTGGCCCCCCAACGAAGTCTTCCAGCCCGTCATGGCATTCTGAACTTTATACGAAACCGCCCGCACCTTCGTGATTTTCATCTGCCTATCTCCAGTAACGCTTGTTTTTACATCTCCGGCGCTTGCCTTTGCAAGCCATCTACTCGAAGACGGGTACGACATTCGCACTGTCCAGGAATTTCTGCTCCACCGCGCCGCCCGCACGACGATGATTTACACCCGTGTGTTGAATCGCGCTGTTATGGGGATAGAGTCCAGAACCCGGCAGTGTTTGTCGATCAGAAATCTCTTGACAAGTTGGGGTAGCTGGTGGATATTGCAACCGATTCGGATTTGATTGGTGGAGCTGTCTTAGGAGATAGGCTGAGCGGTATTTATCACCCGCTAACGCGGCTCACTTAGTAGCCTCTCGTGATAGTCCCTGGTGGCAGGAGAATAGGTTTGTGCGCTGACGGATGGACAAGTCTATGACCAAACAATATGTTGAAAAAGTAGAGGGTGTTTACCGGCTGGCCGGTACTCGCGTGTCGTTGGATTCCGTCGTTCAAGCGTTTTGGCGCGGTCAGACGGCCGAAAGCATTGCACAGTCATTCCCGGTGCTGACACTCGAACAGGTTTACGGCGCTTTGACGTTCTATCTTGCCAACAAGTCCGAAGTGGATGCCTATCTCGAACAGGCCGAAACCGAGTTCGAGGCGATGCGCAAAGCCGCCCGCGAGCAAGACCCCATGTTTTATCAAAAGCTGGCGGACGCGCGTCGACGGGCGGCATGAACTCACTCCGCCATGAAAGTACGCTTTCAAGCGGATGCTGATCTAAACCAAATCATCCTGCTAGCGACGACACGACAGGAACCGGCTGTCGATTTTCAAACCGCGATGGCCGCGGGTTTGGCCAGCGCAGGCGATCCGGAGGTATTGGCGTGGGCCGCGAAAGAGGGTCGAGTGCTCGTCACCCACGATCGAAAAACCATGCCTCGTCATTTTTCTGAATTCACCAGCCGAGAAGCAAGTCCTGGCCTGATCGTTATTCCACAATCACTTTCAGTGGTTACCGCGGTCGAAGATTTGATTTTGATCTGGTCCGCCACAGAAGCGGAAGAATGGATAAATCGAATAGGCTTTCTTCCTTTGTGAGGCTGGTAACGAGGCTAACCCATAAGGATTGAGACGACTTCAGAGTCGTTTCAATCCCAAGAAGCCCGGCCGTATTGGCACGCACGTTGCCCTTTAAGAGGGGATTGCTTCAAGATCGAAAGGGTCCGCGCCGATCATCGCCGGCCCGAAGCGCTCGTTGATGAGTTCGAGATGATTCGTGCCGGTGTCGCCGCTGATAAAAATCGCGCCCGGACTCGCGATGCCGACGCCGGTTACTTTCTCGTCGGTATCGATGCGCACGAAAATCATCTCGTGCGTGTCGTGTCCGCCCAGCGAAGTCTTCCAGCCGGTCATGGCGTTTTGAACTTTATACGAGACCGCCCGCACCTTGGTGATTTTCATCCGTTTGTCTCCGTAAGACTTGCTTTTACATCTCCGGCGCTTGTCTTTGCAACCGGCAGGCCCTCAAAAAAACCCGCATAGCGTAGAATTGTTCCAGCTAAGAAACGCTTGACGTACCACGCCAGCTTGGAGTATGCGTGGCACAAAGTTTCTAATTCCGGGCTTAGAGAAGCGGCTATGGCTAGTCCCAGACTCAAGGCCACGGCGACGTAAACACCATACTGACATGATTTATACAGCGGTGTTGACCCAAGGGGGCAAAGGGGTCCGCAGCCCGGCACACGAATTGGGGCCTGGACGGCCGTATGTATTATGCCGACCATCGGGTCGGCTTTTTGCAGCCGCGGGTGAGACTTGAAAATCTGTGACAAGGTTTTGAAAGAGTTGAAAAATTGAGGCTGTCACAAAAACTTAACGGCCAATGTTAGACTGACCGGCATATCCATAGTTGAACTATACGTTAGGCACAACGGCTTCAGTTTTACACGGCGACGGTAGCCTCAAGAAAATGTTGAATGATGTCCCCTTTTTCCCCTCCTCACCACGGAAAGGGCAATTGAGTTTCGATGCTTGCTTTTACTAGAAAAGCTCGACTAACAGAAAATTTTAGATAATGGGCACGGAATGTCATGTCGATCAGTAGATTAACGCGGTTTCTCTTCTGGACGGCAATCGCAACCGCAACCATATTTGGCCTCTTTACCATTAACGCTAAGTTTATACATCTGCCTGTAGGCCCGTCTCAAAAGTCATGGGCACATGACGTTGTCCTGAAGGGCGACCCTGGGATTAAGTGGGTGCAGATGGTTTTCGGTATTGCTGCTATGTTCGTTTTTCTACTGCTAAAATTGGTGGAGCGAACGTATAACTGGTTACGACAGCGTTCAAATGCTGCCCTGAATCCCCATAGGCGCATCTTGTTTTGGATGGTCTTGTTCGTACCAGGATTTTCCCAAGCACCTGTCATAATTCTGGCTCATTCGATCAAAGATTTTTCGATCGATTCTGCTTTAGTAGAGATCGGAGTAACACTTTTCATTGCACTCCTCACCTTGTGTCCATTACTGGGATTAAGTGCGACGTACGACTGGGCGGCTGGCCAAGACGATGCAGAACGGAGATAAAGTTGAGTCTTTTAAGACTCACTCTTGTTTCCAATTCATCACCATAGCGAAGAAGAGAAAAAAAGCATGAGTCCAATTAAGAGTTAGTCCCTAACCATTGGGTTGAGAAGGACGCGACAAAAACAACGCGCCGCGCGTCTCACCCAAAACGTAAGCGGACCGCTCGCGACGCCGGTAATGAAACAGCAGCGACGATGGAAACGTATTCAGCAGGATTGAGACGCATGGGTTCAGCGGAGTCCTCACCGTTCGATTCACATATCGAAGCAGTGTGATACGTATATTTGGCGCCGGTTACTGGCGGAAAGGGAGGGCAATTTATGAGCGCGAAAATAAGCTACACCGATGAGCCGTTGGGCAATCTCATGGTAATACCTGACTTTCTCCCTTCGCCCGATGATCTTGTATTTCGGGAGGAGGGTATCAAGGTCACTATCGCCTTGAGCAAGAAGAGCGTCGAGTTCTTCAAGTCTCAAGCCGCAAAACACCGCACCCAGTATCAACGCATGATTCGGCGCCTATTGGATGCCTACGTCGACGTTCATTCTCGACCTCTAACTCCGCGCTCAACTCGGACCGCCCGCAAGCGGGCGGCTGGTTAGAGAATGCCCCGCGATGTGAGATGAGCCTTTTTCAGCGGCTTGACAATATTCTCATTGACAGCACTCAGGTCGAAGGGTATAGTCAAATTCCGTGATGCGCTTTCCACAAAGGCCATCGCGGCTTTTTATTTTTGGCGGCAGAATTCCGGGGCTCGGCGCGATCCTCTTCAGCCCGAGGCCCGGGGTTTGATCATGGCCATCGTCGCGATTATCCCGGTCCGTTACGCGTCCACCCGCCTCCCCGGAAAGCCCCTGGCCCTCATTGGCGACAAACCGATGATCCAGCACGTCTATGAAAATACCCGTAAAACCCCCGGCTTGAGCCGGGTCATTGTCGCGACGGATGACGCGCGCATCGTCAAAACGGTCGGCGATTTCGGCGGCGAGGTCGTACTCACGTCCAAGAAGCACGCAAGCGGCACCGACCGCCTGGCCGAAGTAGCCCGGAAGTTGAAGGCCGAATGGGTGGTCAACGTGCAGGGCGATCTTCCCTTTGTCCGGCCGCAAACCATACTTAACAGCCTCAGGCCTCTGACGCGCGACCGCTCGATTCCCATGGGAACCGCGCGGACGCCGATTTTTCAGAAAGAAGAGTGGCTGAATCCCAACGTGGTCAAGGTCGTCACCGATGCGCGCGGGTTCGCGCTCTACTTCTCGCGCGCCCCGATCCCACACACCCGCCAGGCGGCTGACGGGATCTGGGGCTATCGCCACGTCGGTGTCTATGTCTACCGGCGCGAATTCCTGCTCAAGTTCTCCCGTATGCGCCCAACACTTCTAGAGCGCACGGAGGGCCTGGAGCAGCTGAGAGCTTTGTCCAACGGTTATCGCATTCGCGTCGCCGATGTTGTGGAGCCGTCGGTCGAAGTGGATACGCCGGAGGATCTCGAACGGGCCAAGGCCTACTTAAGAACACGACAGCAATGAAACCAGGAGACCGATAGCAATATGGCAAGCGTGAAAACTAAATTTATTTTCGTCACCGGCGGCGTGGT
>JBGPGE010000106.1:0-15517 GCA_041483675.1 Binatia bacterium | reverse complement strand
TGCTGCCGTTTCTTCCTCCAAAGGAGCGCCTGATCGGCGACGCCGCGGGAGTGATTTTCGATTGCACGTGGCCCAAGGACTGGCCGCAGGAGGCGATCCCGATCAAGGCGACGTTCGAGAATCTCTGGCCGAAAGAGGTCCAGCAGCGCGTGTTGAAAAAATGGGAGTCGTACGGGTTTAAAAACCCGCGTTAACCGGAATCGCCCGACGTGCTTTTTGCTTCAGCCCGGCCGTCCGGCTCATTTGCGTTGCGCGCACTCCGACACAAAGAGCCGAAGCACAAACCAGGGCTCGACCAGGTAACGCCGCCATAGATGGCGCGGCTGGCTCAACAAACGGAACAGCCACTCCAGGCCAATCTGCCCCGCCCAGCGGGGCGGCGTGGGAATCTCGCCCGCGACATAATCCATCAGCGCGCCTACGTTGAACACCGCTCCCGCATCGACCTTTTCCAAATTATGCAGGATCCATTTTTCCTGGCGCGGCATTCCCATCCCGACCATCAGCAAGTGGGGCCGGCAGCGGTTGATGGCTTCCACGACCGCGCGGTTTTCCTCGCCGTCGGGTCGGGTATCGAAATAGCCGTGCGCGGTTTTAATCCGTAGGCCGGGAAATTCTTCGCGCAGCCGCCGGGCTCCCCTCTCGGCAACGTCCGGCTTCGAGCCCAGGTAAAATATTCGCCAGCAGCGCCGGGCCGCCTCGGCGCATAACGGGCGAAGCCAATCCAGGGGGGTGAGCCGATTCTTGCGACCCAACGCCAGGCCGAGCAGCCGTCCGAGAAAGACCAGCGGCATGCCGTCGACATAAGCGTACGCCGCCTTAGAATAAAATGCCCGCACCGCCGGATCGTGGTGATAAAGGTAAACGCTGTGGAAATTGTGATTGGCGATGATCCAACGCCGGTTGTTCTCCGCCGCCTCGGCGATCCCGGCCTTGAGATCGTCCCAGGCGAGACGGTGTACGCTGACGCCCAGGAGTTCGACGGCGGGGTCGGCGAACGGTTTCTTGAGGACATCGGTCATCGGCTCGACTTCCTGCAGTCCTTGTGCGCGCGCCAGAAGCGCGGCAACGTCGCGCAGAGGATGCTTCGCTCACGCAGTAAACGGGCCAGAAACTTCATGTACGACGGCGGATGGCGAAACAGCCAGGGGAGGTGGATCAACATCTCTTTCGCCGTCGACAGGAAACCCCAGCGAACGATCCCATGCACAAGAAAATGGCGGCCTCTGGTTCGCCGGAAGAAGTCCGGGTAGCGGCGGTAAAGACGCCACCACCCTGTGAGCCGTTGTTCCCACTCGGCGCGGCCGGCAAAAACACGCGGTCTCGGCGGGTGGATGATCAGCATGTCGGGACAAAAGAGGATCGGTCCTTGCGCCGATACCGCGGCGCCCAGTTGGCTGTCCTCGGCGTAGTGCGCCGCTTCGTCGAAGCCTCCCACGCTGAGCAAGGCCGCTCGCCGATAGGCGACGTTGCAGCCCT
Source organism: Binatia bacterium (assembly GCA_041483675.1). Taxonomy (GTDB): domain Bacteria; phylum Desulfobacterota; class Binatia; order UBA9968; family UBA9968; genus 2-12-FULL-60-19. Next base: position 14,038 of record JBGPGE010000106.1, on the reverse strand, counting down.
GATAGATGGTGTTGGGGCGGCGAACGACGATTTGATGGGTGAAGGGTGTAACCTGTTCGGGCACGGTCAGGGTCTTGCCTTGCAGTCCCAACGCCTTGGGATGCTCGGCGAAGGCTGCGGCGATCGCCTCAAGCCATCGCCGGTCGGCCACGCAGTCGTCGTCGGTAAAAGCCACGATCTCGCCGCGGCCGTTACGCCATCCGAGATTTTTTGCGGCGCTCAGTCCCGCGTGTTCCATGTGGAGCGCCTTGAAGTTGTCGTACGGCCGGACCAGCCGCTCCAGCGCCGGCCGGGTTTCGTCCGAGGAGCCGTCGTCGACCAGGACGACCTGATAACGCTCGCGGGGGTAGTCCTGAACGGCTAAGGATCGAACGATTCCTTCCAGCAGGCGGGCGCGGTTGAAAGTCGGGACCACGACGTCGATGAACGGGCGTTCCATGTTCAGCGCGCCCCCCGCCCCGAGAGCACCGCGATGATCGTCTTTCCCAGGATCTTAAGATCGTCGCGCAACGACCAGCGGTCCACATACTCGAGGTCCAGGCGCATCCATTCGGCGAAATCTACGTCGTTTCTGCCGCTGCACTGCCACAGGCCGGTGATGCCGGGCTTCATCGAAAAGCGGCGGCGCAGCGGGCCCTTGATCTGCGTCGTCTCCGACAGTGGAAGCGGGCGCGGGCCGACCATGCTCATGTCTCCCCGGAGAATATTGATGAGTTGGGGGAGTTCGTCGAGGCTGGTGCGCCTCAACCACCTGCCGATCGGCGTGACGCGCGGATCGTCGGCGATCTTGAAAACCGGCCCGGACATTTCGTTCCGGGACGCCAACTCCGGCTGCCGCCGCTCCGCGTCGGCGATCATGGTGCGGAACTTGTACATCGCGAAGCGCCGGCCGTGAAGGCCGCCGCGCTCTTGCTTGAACAGAATCGGTCCTTTCGAGGTGAGGGCGATCAGGACGCCGATGACGGCCATCGGCAGCGCGAACACTAGCAGCAGCGCGGCCGCGCCGACGGCGTCGATCAGCGTTTTGACATATCTCTGGCCGAGGTAGAGTGGGGTAGGGGTGATGGAGAAGAACGGGAACTCGAAAGCCTCCTCCACGTAAGGCCGGGCCAACGCGGGCCGGTACAGCTGAGCCAGGACTTTTCCTTCCACGCCCATGTCTTCGCAGACTTTGAGATAGTCCGTAATCCGGTTGAGCGCCGAAGGGGGCAGCACGAAGTAGACTTCGTCGATGACCTCCTGATCGAGCAGTTCGGGCAGATCTTCCAGGCTTCCTCGAAGCGGAAGTCCGTGCTCAAGACCCGGCTGCCCGCCCGGATCCAACGAAAGAAGCCCGACCGGGGCAACGCCGGCCGTCGGGGAATTTCGCATTCGCTCCACAAGGAGCGACGTGTGCGATCGCGTCTCCGGCAGGTCGTCGGTGACGATCAACGCATGGCGGGTGAATTTTCCGGCACGCCTCAGCCACGCGAGCCAGGAGCCGAGCCCGATGCGCGTGAGAACGAGGGCGGCGGTCTCGATGACGATAAACAGAATGAGCAGGGTTCGGCTAAAAGTGTCGAATTTGATGAGGAAGAGCAGGAGCGAGAGGAGCAACAGGCCGGCCACGCCGACCTTGAAGCCCAGCTTTACGACGGCGCCCGGACTCTGAACTTTATCTCCGTACCCCCCGTTGAGGAACAGCAGCAGCCACCAGATCGGAATCGTCGGCAGGAGGATCCAGAGAGAGTGATCGATCGGGCCGAGGCCCGGCAGCCCCAGGGCGGCGGGCAGAAATTGCCGCACGTAGTAGGAAAACACGAACGCCGCCGTCAACACTGCCGCGTCGATCGCCATCATCAGTCTGGTAAATACCGCGCGCCGCTCCATGGAATTAAGCGATTACAGACACAGCCGCGCGCGATTTGTCAATTGAAAAATTTGACTTGCGTGGAGGGATGCGCGCCCGGGCGGACAATGTCGCCGATCTTGGAAATGGTGCGAGGAGGGGGAATTGAACCCCCACGGCATTTCTGCCACTAGCCCCTCAAACTAGCGCGTCTACCTATTCCGCCATCCTCGCGCGATACATCAGGCGACGGTTACAACGGCTCAATACTTAATTGTCCCGCCGCAGACCGTGCCCGACCCGTTTCGATCAGCGGTCCGGGCTTTTTTGCGGCTGCGGGAGTTGCGGCCGGGGCGTCGCTGCGGGTTCCGGAAGGGCCTGCCCTCGCGGCTTGGCCGGCTCGGCCGTGGGCTGCGACGCTTCCGTCCGGCTGTCGAAGACACTCGCCGTCGGCTTTTTCCCCGCGAAATAACCCAGCGTTAGAGAGGTGATCATGAAAACGACCGCCATCCCGGTGGTCAGCCGGCTGAGAAAATTGCCCGCCCCGCTGCTGCCGAAGATCGTCGAGCTCGACCCGCCGAAAACCGCGCCCATGTCGGCCCCTTTCCCGGTTTGCAGCAGCACCACGAGAATGAGCCCGATGGAAACGATGATGTGAACGATGGTAACCAGGAGAATCATAACTTTAAACCGCCGTTGCGCCGAAGGAGCGAACAATACTCGCAAAGGCGTCGACTTTCAAACTGGCGCCGCCGACCAGGACGCCGTCGACCTCGGGCTGAGCCGCCAGCTCCGCGGCATTGTCCGCCCGCACGCTGCCGCCGTAAAGGATCCGGCAGGCTTGAGCGGCCCTCCGGCCCGCGCGCCGTCGGAGAAGCTCCCGTACGAAACGGTGGACCGCGGCGATCTGTTCGGGCGTCGCGTTTTTCCCCGTGCCGATCGCCCAGACGGGCTCATAGGCAAAGGTGAGCTTTTCTATAGCACTTTTGCTCAAGCCCTTCAACGCGACGCGCAACTGCCGCGCGATCACTCCGTTTGTCGCGCCGCGCCTCCTCTCGCCCAGTGTTTCACCGATGCACAGGATCGGCCGGAGCCCTGCGCTGAGCGCGGCGCCGACTTTCTTCGCCACTATCGCATCGCCTTCGCCGAACAGGCGGCGCCGCTCGGAATGGCCGACGATGACGTATCGACAGTCTAAATCTCGCAGCATCTGCGGGCTGATCTCTCCCGTGAACGCGCCCTCCGTCTCCCAGTGAAGATTCTGCGCCGCAAGCTTCACCACGCCGCCGCGAAGCGCGGCGGCGACGGCCGGGAGCGCGGTGAACGGCGGCGCCAGGACGATTTCGACGGCGCGGCTCCGCCGGCTCCCTTTAAGCGCGCCCGTGGCGAGTTTCACGGCGTCGCTCCGGGTTCCGTGCATCTTCCAGTTGCCTACAACCATCGCGGGTTTCATGCGTCGACCTCGAGGGCCGCGATGCCGGGGAGCGTTCGCCCTTCTAAAAATTCCAACGTCGCCCCGCCTCCGGTCGAGAGATGCGCGAAGCGGTCCTGCAAGCCGGCCTGCATCACCGCCGCGACGGTGTCGCCCCCGGCGACAACGACGACCGCGCCGGAGTCCGCGAGGGCGTGGGCGACATCGAGGGTCCCGCCGCTGAATCTTGCGTCTTCAAAGAGGCCGACCGGGCCGTTCCACAGCGCGAGTTTCGCTTTGCCAATCTCTTGGGTAAATCGGGTTCTTGTCTTGGGTCCGATATCCAAGCCGGCAAGACCTTCAGGGATGGCGACGGCGGTCTCCGTCGGGTTCTTCCGCTCCTCGCCTGCGGCGATGTGGTCCATGGGAAGCAACAGAGCCACCCCTGCGGCCTCGGCCTGGTCGAGCAGCTCGCGCGCCAGCTCGATTCGCCCTTCCTCGACCAGCGAACGGCCGATGGGTATTCCTTGCGCTTTGAGAAACGTATAGGCCATGCCGCCGCCGATCAGCAGCGAGTCGAGCTTCGGCAACAAGTTGCGAATCACGCCGATCTTATCCGAGACTTTCGCGCCGCCCAGGACGGCGACAAAGGGCCGGTCGGGAGCGGCCAGGATCTTGCCGAGGTAGTCCAGCTCTTTTTGCATCAGCAGCCCCGCGCCCTTCGCCTGAAAATAGGCCGCCATGCCGGCGGTCGAGGCGTGCGCGCGATGCGCCGCGCCGAAAGCATCGTTCACGTAAACGTCCGCCAGAGCGGCGAGCGCCCGCGCGAAGGCGGGATCGTTTTTTTCTTCTTCTTTATGAAAGCGCAGGTTTTCGAGCAGAATAAGTTTGCGCTGCGGGTCGCGGACCAGCGCGTCTACTTTCGAGCCGACGCAATCAGGCGCCAGCGCGACGGGAAAAGCGAGAGCTTGCTCGAGGAAATCGCGCACCGGAGCGAGGCTCGACGCGGGATCTCTCTTTCCGCCGGGACGTCCGAGGTGGGATGCGATCACCACCGTTTCGGCCCGGCTGATGACGAACCTGAGCGTCGGCAGCACGCTGTCGATCCGATGGGTCTCGGAGATTTTGCCCTGGTGGATAGGGACGTTGAAATCCACCCGAACGAAAACCCTCTTGCCCTTTAACTCCAGTTCATCTAACCTTTTGATCATATTCGTTCCGAGGGTTGCGACGGCTCTTTCGGCACCCGATTCTCCAAGGTCGTTTATTTGACTAAATACAGGTGTTATACTATTTTTTCAAACCAGCGTGGGATTTGCTATGTCTTTTCTTTTCTTGCTTCGACTCGCGGCGCAGAGTGACGTAAGTCTTCCTCAACAGCACGGCATCCTCGACCTGGTGAAGGGGTCGGGGCCCGTCGTTCTACTGGTGCTCTACCTGTTGGTGCTGTTCTCCGTCGTGAGCTGGGGAATCATTCTCTATAAGTACGGCCAGGTGCGCCGGGCCAAAGGGGAATCGGAAAAATTTCTCGAGATCTTCTGGGACAGCCGCAATCTCTCCTCGATTCACGACGCCAGCCGGGAGCTCAAGGCGAGCCCGGTGGCACACGTGTTCCGCTCCGGTTACGAAGAACTGCTTCGGGTGTCGCGCAGCAAGAAGGAGAACCCGTCGGGCGAAACGCTGACCACCGAGTTGGGCGGCGTCGATAACGTCACGCGGGCGATGAAGCGCGCGACGAGCGTCGAGATTACCAAGCTGGAAAAGGCGCTGACTTTTTTAGCCACGACCGCGAGCACGGCTCCGTTTATCGGCCTGTTCGGCACGGTGTGGGGAATCATGAACGCCTTTCGCGGCTTGAGCGTGACCCATTCCTCCAGCATTCAGGCCGTGGCGCCGGGCATCGCCGAGGCGCTGATCGCCACCGCCGCCGGACTGGCCGCGGCGATCCCGGCTCTGATAGCCTACAATCATTTCGTCCAGAAGATCAAAGTTTTGGCGACCGAAATGGACAATTTCTCGCACGAGTTTTTGAACATCGCCGAGCGCCATTTTTTAAAGTAGGCGGCCGGCAAAAAATTCGCCGGACTATCTTGCATCTCAAACCTCACGGGTTAATCTAAAGAGGAGACGTTTATGGCTGTTGACGTTTCGTCCAACCAGGGCGGGATGACGATCTCGCAGATCAACGTGACGCCGCTGGTCGACGTGATGCTGGTGTTGCTGGTGATCTTCATGGTGACGGCGCCGATCATCCAGCAGGGGGTGCAGGTCAACCTGCCTCAGGCGCAAGCGGGCGCGATCGCGGGACAGGAAGAGATGCTGGTCGTGTCGATCAACCGGAGCGGCAAGATTTATCTCAACGACAACGCGATGACGCTTGAAGAGCTGGGGCAGAAGCTGCGCGCGATCCGCCAGCTGCAACCCGACAAAGAGGTCTATCTGCGGGCCGACCAGGAGGTGAAATACGGCACCGTGATCAAGACGATCGCCGAGATCAAACAGGCCGGCATCGTCAAACTCGGTATGGTGACGCGACCCCTTTCCGAGGAGGGCTAAATGCTGATCGGCCCGCAGCGCTCCGGAAGAGCGCCGAGCTGGGAGCCCGTCCGTTTCATCATCGACCAGAGACGGGACGGGCTTGTGCGGGCGCTTGCGCTCTCGGGCGTGCTCCATCTCGCGCTTGTGTGGAGTCTCTTTATCATTCCCACTTCCGCTGCGCGCAAAGGCCCCGCTTACGAAAGCTACACGGTTGATCTTGTCGGCGGAGAGAAGCTCGGCGGAGCGATGCCCGCTCCCCGCGCCGCGCCGGCTCAGCCTGCCGCGCCGCCGGAAGCGAAGCAGGAGAGCGTAAAGACGAAGGAGGAGCCGACGCCTCGCCTTACGGCCAAAGAGCGGAGAAAAATTGCCGCCGAGCACAAGGCGGCGGAGTTGGCGGAGCGCAAGGCCGCGGAGTTGGCGGAAAAGGCTCTCGCCCTCAAAACCAAGAAGGAAACAAAGAAAGCGGAGAAAATACCGCCAAAGAAAGAGGAGGTCGCGGCGGCACAGAAAAAAGAGCAGGAACTCTCTTCCGCCGTGCGGGAAAAACTGATCCAGGCGAAGCTGGAGCAACTTCGAGAGCACGTCGAGAGCGAGCAGGTCAAACAAAACCCGGCCCCTCCTCCGCCACCGGTAGTTGCAGCTCGCCCCGGCGAAGGCCAGGGCGCTGTGGGGCCGGGAGTCGGGGGAAGAGGGGGAGGGGTTTTCAGGGGGCTGGAATACGCGCAATACCGCAACGGAATGGTTCAGCGAATTCAGACCGCATGGGCATGGGTCGGAAGGAGAACCGACTTGACGGTTACGGTACAGTGGACTGTCCAGGACAGCGGAGAGATCACGGGGGTTAAGCTGATACGCAGCTCTGGAGATGCCTCCTACGATGAGTCGGTCATCCGGGCGCTCAAAAAGGTCAATCCACTGCCGCCGTTACCTGAAGGCTTCCGTGAGCAGCTCAGGGACTGGGAGCTGGATTTCACTCCGAAAGATCTGGGAAGATGAGGCTATGTTAAGAAAAGGCACCTTGATCGTTTTGGGTTCGCTTGTGGCCGTACTTTTTTCTACGCGCCCGTTTTATTCCCAAATCAATAAAGGCACGATCGAATTGAGCGGGACTCAGCGAGTCTCCGTCGCTGTCTCGCTGCTGAAAAATCTGGGGCTTCCCGACGACAAGCGGCGGATCTCCGAGTCGATCGCGGATACGCTCGTCTACGATCTGAACCTCTCCGGTTGGTTCCGCGTCCTCGATCGCACCGCCTATATCGAGAACCCGCAGACGAGCGGAATCACCGCGGGAAGTTTCGACTTCAAAGATTGGTCCACGATCGGCGCCGAGGGGTTGGTGAAAGGCGGTTTCGCTCTCCAGGGAGACGATCTGAGCGTCGAGATGCGCCTGTTCGATGTTTTCCAGGCCAAGCAGATCGTCGGCAAAAGATACGGCGGCAGAGGAGGCGACAGCCGGCGCATCGCTCATAAATTCGCCGACGAAATCATCGCTCAGTTCACGGGCATCCCCGGCGTGTTCAACACGAGAATCGCCTACATCTCTTCGACCAGCGGTTTCAAGGAGCTCTTTGTCTCCCACTTGGACGGCACGGGGAAGCAGCAGTTGACGAGCAATCGCACGATCAATCTTCGCCCGTCGTGGAGTCCGGAGGGGCGCTTCATCCTGTATACCTCTTACAAAGAGGGGCTGCCGGCGCTCTATTTGTATGACCTGGCGACCGGGAGAGACACGCGGCTCGGAACCCAGAGAAATTCGACCATGGGCGGCAGGTGGTCGCCGGACGGTAAGCAGATCGTCGCCACGTTTGAGGAAAACGGCAACAGCGATCTCTACCTGCTCGACCGATCGGGAAAAACCGTTCGGCGGCTTACCGAGGATCCCGGCATCGATGTGTCGCCGACCTGGGCGCCGGAGGGAAACCGTATCGCGTTTGTCTCCGACCGGAGCGGCAGCCCGCAGATTTACGCCATGGACGTCGCGACGGGCAAAACGCAGCGATTGAGTTATTCCGGCAGCTACAACACCTCGCCGGACTGGGCGCCCAAAGGCGATAAAATCACCTACACCGGCAGAGTCGCCGGGCGATTCCATATCTTTACCATGAACGCTCAGGGAGGCGAGGCGCAACAGCTTACCTCGAGCGCGGGCGACAACGAAGACCCTTCATTCGCGCCGGACGGAAGAATGATCGTGTTCAGCTCAAGCCGGACCGGAAGGTATCAACTGCACATTATGCGCGATACCGGCGAAAACCAACAAAGATTGACAGCCTCCGGGGGAGGTGATACAAATCCCTCCTGGTCACCCCGCCTGGAGTAGACGCCGCAGGGCGAGAGAGGGGAGAGCAATCGTGAATAGAATTAGGGTGTTATACCGTGCGGTCCTATTGTCCGGCTTGGTTACGTTGGCGGGCTGCCCCGCAACGCAGGCGCCGCCCGCAGCGCCTCCCGGCGGTTCATCGATCCAGCCCGACGCGCAAGGTCCGAGCGGCATCAGGGAAGCCACCAGCCCATCGGATACGCCGCGCGGAAGCCTCAGCGAGGCGCAGTCAGGTAAATTGCCGATAGATGCTCCCACCAGTCCGCTCAAAGAAGTTTACTTCGGATATGATCGGTACGATTTGGACACCGAGGCGCGCGCGACGCTCAAAAGCAACGCCGATTGGCTGAAGGCGAACGTTGCCGTCCGCGTCGAGGTCGAAGGCCATTGCGACGAGCGCGGAACCAGCGAGTACAATCTCGCCCTCGGCGCCAAGCGGTCGCAGGCGGTGAAGGATTACCTCGTGACTCTCGGCGTCGCCGCCGCGCGCCTTTCCACGATCAGCTATGGCGAGGAGCTGCCGGTCTGCAGAGAGCAGAACGAAGATTGCTGGCAAAAGAACCGTCGCGCTCGGTCCGTCATCGTGAGCGGGCGGCCGGCTTCCTAAAACACTCGCGCGAGCGGACGAGGCGACCCTGAAAGGTTGCAGCGCTCTTCCACGCTCAATCCTGCAAAGCTATGAACCGTATCCGCTGGTCATCGTTCCTTTTCTTCTCTCTGGCGCTTTCCGCCTGCATCACGCCGGCGCAAGTCGACCTGATCGAGCGGGAGCAGCGATATCTCAGAGGCGAGGTCGCGGCCTTGCGGACCGATATCGAAGGCGTTCGTGCCGGGTTGGCCGATACCCGCGCCAACCTCGATCAGACGCGGCGCGTGGCGAGCGCTGCCAATGAGAAGGCCGATGAGTCTCGTTTCCAGGCTGAAAAGAAGCTCGGTCTTACGACGCGCGAGGGCGATCAAAAAATCAAGGAGATCGAATCCCGGCTGGCCAGGCTGACCGACGAGCTCAGGACCCAAAGCGCGTTGCTCAAGGCGCGCGACGAGGAATTGAAGGTTCTGAGGGATGCCATGCCGGTCAAAGCCGAGAAAGAGGCCGTCCCTACGGCGGTGGCGACTGCAACCGGGCCGGCGCGGGGCGACTCCGAGGCGGCAAAGAGAGAGTACGAAGAGGCGCTCAGGATCGTCGACCGCAAAGATTATCGCGCGGCGATCCTGCGGTTTAAGGAATTTCTCAAAAAGTACCCGAACACAGAATTCTCGGACAACGCGCAGTACTGGATCGGCGAGTGCCACTACGCCCTCAGGGAGTTCGAACAGGCGATCCTCGAGTTCGATACCGTGCGGCGTAAATATCCCAACGGGGCTAAAGTGCCTGGCGCGCTGCTGAAGCAAGGATTCGCGTTTGCCGAACTCGGCGATAAGGTGGATGCTCGTTTGATCCTGCAGGAGTTGGTCGACCGGTATCCCCAGTCCGAAGAGGCGGGCAAGGCGAAACAAAAGCTCAAGACGCTGGGTTCCTGATCCCTTGCCGACTGTAGATCCTCACAACCCGTTCCCTTTGCGCTCGACTTTAGGCAATCGCCGCCGGAGCATGGCTCGGCCGAACGCAAGCGCGCGGCGCCGGTCGCTGCCGGTCTATTTCATTTATGGAGATCCGCCGTCACATTGAGGATCACGGGCCGCCGATTGTTCGGCCGGTCCTGACCCTGGGAAACTTCGACGGAGTCCATCTCGGTCATCAGGCGCTTCTGGAGCGCGTCGTGAAGGACGCCCGGTCGAGCGGCGGCCGCTCGGTGGTGCTTACCTTCGAGCCGCATCCGCTGAAGCTGCTCGCGCCGGAGCGCGCGCCGCGGCTGATCTTGACGCACAAGGACAAGATGGCGCTGCTCCAATCCTTTGGAGTCGATGTCGTGATGATCCAGGCGTTCGATGCGGCCTTTGCCGCCGTCGAGGCGGAGACTTTTGCCCGCCACTATCTGTTCCGCAGGCTGGGCGTGCGCAAGATGTGGGTCGGAAGCGATTTGCGCTTCGGCCGGGGGCGCAAGGGGCGCGTCGAGGAGCTGGCTCGTTGGGGAGCCGACAGTGGCGTCGCGGTTGGGGTGATCGAGCCGATCGTGCTCAACGGTCACCGCGTCAGCAGCAGCCGCATCCGGACGCTCATCGAGCGGGGGGCGATGCGGGAAGCGAAACAGCACCTGGGGCGCTACCATTTTGTCTCCGGCCGAGTCGCGCAGGGCCATGGGCGGGGCCGCACGCTCGGGTTTCCCACGGCGAACATCGTGAGCCGGACCGAGGTCCTGCCGCCCGACGGAATCTACGCCACGACGCTGGAGTCGGAGGGGCGGCAGTGGCCGTCGGTCACCAGCATCGGAGTCAACCCGACCTTCGGCGACGGGCCGCGCACGATCGAGAGCTACGTCTTCGATTTTGCCGGCGACCTCTACGGCCGGAGCGTCAAGCTTTTCTGGGTCGAGAGAATTCGGGATGAAAAGAAATTCTCCTCGATCGAACTTTTGGTCGAGCAGATCAAGGACGATGCGCTCCGGGCGCGGGCGATATTGAGCGGAGCGGAGGCCGGAAAATCACCGGCGGATTCTTGAAAAATGTCGTTCAGCCGCCGAGTGGAGGCGGCTGCAAGCGGGTTTCGTTCAGGGATGAGGGATGAAGGATGAAGGGTGAGAGAAAAGGAGGCGGCCGTGACGACCGATCTCGCCGTGGTTGACGCGGCGCACAGCGGCATGCGGCTCGATCTCTTTTTGGCGCGTTATTTTCCCGCGCCGTCGCCGGTCGCAGGCTGGAGCCGGGCGGCGATTCAGAAGATGATCGCGGAGGGATCGATCACGCTCAACGGCACGAGAGTCAAGCCGAGCGCTCGTCTTCGAGCGCGCGACCAAGTGGAGATTCGTTCGGTGCCGGCGCAAGAGATCGCGCTCGCTCCCGAGCCGCTCGCGCTGGAGATCATTTACGAAGACGAATCGTGCATCGTGTTGAACAAACCCGCGGGCATGGTGGTCCATCCCGCGGCGGGCCGCAAAACCGGTACGTTGGTGAACGCGTTGCTGCACCACTGCCCCGATCTTTTGGGGATCGGCGGCGAGCGGCGGCCGGGCATCGTCCACCGGTTGGACAAGGAGACTTCGGGCGTCATGGTTGTCGCGAAACATGGACAGGCGTTTCAAGGCCTCGCCCGCCAGTTTAAGGAGCGGCAGGTGCGGAAAGAGTATGTCGCGCTCGTCTGGGGCCGAGTGGCCGGGGAGAAGGGCGTCGTTGCGCGTCCGATCGGACGCCATCGGAGCGACCGCAAAAAGATGTCGAGCCTGCGCGTCGGCGCGCGCTCAAGGGAAGCCGTCACCGGGTGGCGGGTGGAAGAGCGATTCGCGATCGGCGCTCCGCGCGATCGCTTTGCGTGGGTCACGCGGCTCCGTCTGACGCCGCTCAGCGGGAGGACGCATCAGATCCGGGTCCACCTGGCGGACGAAGGTCATCCGGTGGTGGGAGACCGGGTTTACGGCCCCAAGCCGCGCAGCCTGACGACGCTCCGCGCCGGGGATTCGCTGCTGTGCGATTTTCCGCGCCAGGCGCTCCATGCGGAACGGCTCGGATTCAGTCACCCGCGCACAGGCGCGGCCGTTACGTTCCACGCGCCGTTGCCGGCGGACATGGAAAACCTTCTGGCATGGCTGCGAAAATATGCGCGCAACGATAATGTCCGGTCTGCGATCTGAAATCTGAGATCTGAGATCTGAGATTCCTCGCGCAGCGAGGACGCGGGGGGTTGACAAGGAGATCGGCTTCTCTTATGATCAATAGAACTAGGTGATCCCGTTCACCGACACTCTTTGTAAATAATCCCACAAGGCTATCGTTCGCTGTATCCCGACTTAATCGTTTAAGTTGAAGTCTGATCCGAAGATTCATCTCTGTGCCGGAATACATGCCCGTTGGTTCGCGCGGTGTTTTTAAAGCCGGCCTTATCGTAAGGCGGCGATATCGCGCGCTCCTCCGCTGGCCAAGAAGAAAGGTGGAAAAGTGAAGCAAGAACGTAGAACCATTCGATCCCGACCGGGTTCCGAAATCGCCTCCGGAGTCGCTCCGGGCGGCTCCGAGGACGACGGTTCGGTCAGAAATGAAAGAGGAGAAGTCGCCATGGCACCCGTGAGTCAACGGGCCGAATCGCCGGCGGTGGACGACAGCAAGCTCAACCTCAAGCTGTTGAAAGAGAAGAAAATCAGCGACCTGGCGTTGATCGGGAAAAATTTCAACATCGAAGGCGCCGCCAACATGCGCAAGCAGGAGTTGATTTTCGCCATCCTGCAGGCGCAGACCGAGCAGAACGGATTCATTTACGGCGAAGGCGTGTTGGAAACCCTGCCGGACGGCTTCGGCTTCCTCCGGGCGCCGGACTACAACTATCTTCCGGGGCCGGACGATATCTACGTCTCCCCGAGCCAGATCCGCCGGTTCAACCTGCGCACCGGCGACGTCATCTCAGGCCAGATCCGGCCTCCCAAGGAAGGCGAGCGCTATTTCGCCCTTATCAAGGTGGAGGCCGTCAATTTCGAGCACCCGGACGTGGCGCGGGAGAAGATCTTTTTTGACAACCTCACGCCGCTCTACCCGCAGGACCGCATCCGGCTCGAGGTCCCAACGAACATGACTTCTCGCGTGCTCGACTTCGTCGCTCCGGTCGGCAAGGGGCAGCGCGGCCTGATCGTCGCGGCGCCGCGCACCGGAAAGACCATGGTGCTCCAGTCGCTCGCGAACTCGATTTCGACGAACCATCCCGAGATCACCCTCATCGTGTTGCTGATCGACGAGAGGCCCGAAGAGGTCACGGACATGCAGCGGTCCGTCAAGGGCGAGGTGATCTCTTCGACCTTCGACGAGCCGGCCGCGCGGCACGTGCAGGTGGCGGAGATGGTCATCGAGAAGGCCAAGCGCCTGGTCGAGCACAAGCGCGACGTGGTGATCCTGCTCGACTCCATCACGCGCCTGGCTCGCGCCTACAACGCGATCGTGCCTCCCTCGGGCAAGGTCCTCTCGGGAGGCGTTGACTCGAACGCGCTCCAGCGCCCGAAACGCTTCTTCGGCGCGGCGCGAAACGTCGAGGAGGGGGGCTCGCTCACGATCATAGCGACGGCCCTGATCGACACGGGCTCGCGCATGGACGACGTCATCTTCGAGGAGTTCAAGGGCACGGGCAACATGGAGGTCCACCTCGACCGAAAGCTCGTGGACAAGCGCGTCTTCCCGGCCATCGACATCAACAAGTCCGGCACCCGGAAGGAAGAGCTGTTGATGGACAAGCAGGAGCTCAATCGCGTCTGGGTGCTCCGCAAGGTGCTGAACCCGCTTTCGACGGTGGAGGCCATGGAGCTTCTGACCGAGAAGCTCGAGAAGACCAAGACCAATAGCGAGTTCCTGAACATGATGCAGCAGGGGTAGAGGAACGCGCGAGATCGCATCGTGATCGCGGCGTGATCGGGTGAAGTCAAGTGCGATCGAGTGAACTCGTTCAGCGATTCATTTGTGACTCACTTCGCCCGATCGTCGTTTACTTCGCTCGATCCCGCTGCGTTCTCGCTGCGATCACGCTGCGATGATCAAGATCTCCGTCGTCGACTTCCTGAACGCGCGGCCGCTCGTCTGGGGGCTGCTCCATGAACCTCCGCCGGGCGTCACCGTCACCCGCGACGTCCCCTCGGCCTGCGCGGCGAAGCTCGCTTCGGGCGAGGCCGACGTGGGACTCATCCCGTCGATCGAATACCAGCGGATTCCGGGCCTCCGGGTCGTGCCGGGGCTCGGCATCGCCGCGGCGTCTGAGGTTCGTTCGGTCCTGCTCGTCTCGGACGTCTCGCGCGAAAAGATCCGCTCGGTCTCCCTCGACCCGGCCTCGCGCACCTCGGCGGCGCTCGTCCAGATTCTCTTGAAGCGCGCCTAC
>JBGPGE010000105.1:0-15657 GCA_041483675.1 Binatia bacterium | reverse complement strand
CGTGAATTGCTTGCACGAGGTCCTGTCCCGCTTGGCTTTTTAAAACGTAACCGCTTACCCCGGCTCGAAGGGCCTCCAGGACATACTGCTCCTCCTTGTGCATGGTCAAAAGAATCACTTTGGTCTTTGGAGTGGTCTTGAGAAGCTCCCGAGCCGTATCCAAGCCATTAAGGAGCGGCATAGAGATGTCCAGAACGGCTACGTCTATATTTTGCTCTCCAGCCAGCCGGATGGCCTCGTGGCCGTTTGAAGCCTCTGCGACCACATCGAATCCTTCGCGCGCCAGGAGATTCGTCAACCCCTCCCTAACGACGATATGGTCGTCAGCCAGCAGTATGCGGATACTCATTCCGATCTCTCTACCGGGATCTCCACGCAAAGTTCGGTCCCCTGGTTGAGAGCCGACCGGATCTTCAACGTGCCACCCAAAGCCTCGACCCGTTCGCGGATTCCGACCAGTCCGAGGCTTTCGCCGCCGGTGCGAGCCAAAGCGGCCGGGAGGTCAAAACCGACTCCGTTATCCTCAATGCAGCAATGGACCAGGCCGTTCTCCTGATAGAGCCGCACGTTGACGGTGGTCGCCTGGCCGTGTCTTACGGCGTTGTTCAGGGCCTCCTGCACGATTCTGTAAAGAGAGGTCTCAACCGTGAGATGGAGGCGGCTATTCGGCCGGCCTTCCAGATTGATTTCAATACGGCTTCGGGCGGAAACCTTTTCCGCCAAGGATTGAAGGGCCGGGTAGAGGCCGAGATCGTCCAGGATCGTAGGGTGCAGCTCGTGGGATAGGTTTCTCAGGTGCTCTTCTATCTGGGTTAAGAGGTCTCTCACCTCTTCCAATTTTCTCTGCGACGCACCGGACAATTCCCGCTCCATTTCCGACAGACTTATATGAACGGATGCCAGAAGCTGTCTTGACTCGTCGTGAAGCTCGCGGGCCATCCTCTTTCGTTCTTCTTCTCGGATAAGTTCCTGATACGCGGCCAGGGCTCGCAACTGCGCCTGCGAATTTCTCAGCTCTTCCTCCACCCGGTTGCGATTGGCTGCCGCGCTTTCGATCTCTCTTGCCACCCGATCCAGCTCGTGGACCCCGGAAACCGCAACCGGCGCGGCCTCACCGCGTCCGAGAGCAGCAGCCGCCGCGGTGAGCGTGGCGATGGGCTTGGCGATTCGCCGGCCAAAGACGAACGCGAGGGCGGCGCCCACGAGGAGTAACAGCGTCCCACCCCCAACCAGGCCGGCAAGTACGTTCCGCTTGCGACTCTCGATAAGAGACGCAGGGAGTGCCACCCCCACGGTCCAGCCGGACAGCTCCGACCGGTGGAGCCCGGCATAGACGTCTATCCCTTCGTGCGTAATGCCGCGCCACGTGATCTCCCGGCTCTCGTCGCTTTTGGCGGCGAACAGCGCAGTTGCCGGCTTGCCAAGAAACTGCTCGATATTCTGAGTTCGGGCTATGATGATCTTTTTTCTGTCAATGACCGTCGAGACCCAGTCGGGAGAGGAGCTCTGCTGTAACAGCAGCTTTGTCAGCAGCTCTGGAGAAATGCTCGCGGTCAGCACGTACCGGACCTTGCCATTACGAATCACCGGGACATCCACACCGAGCAGGTGTCTTTGCGCGATGTAACCCCAAAAAAGATTGGAGATGGCTGGTTGGCCGGTCTCGGATACCTGCCGGATCGTTTCAGGGGCCCCGCTGCGGGGCAGCGGTGAGCCAAAGGGCCGCCGCAGATTGACAAGCTGCTGGCCGGAGAGGTCGACCAGCAGCATGTTATCCCACCTTCGGTCAGCCTCCAGGACCCGCTTGGCCTGCTCGTAAAACTTCCGCAGCTCCCCTGAGTCTAGGTGCTGTGACGTGGCGAGCGCTTCGAGAGTGCGGACTGAGGCCAGCAGCTCTCGGTCTATGGCAAGCGAGAGCGCGCGGGCCACCTCTAGCAGGTTATCTTTCAGGGCCTGCTCTCGCTCGTTGCCGATGAAGACAATCATCACGCCGGCAAACACCAGCACTGGCACGAGCGCGACCACGACGAGCGTAATAAGATGAGAACGGAGCTTCATCTTATCTTCATTTTCCTATCCATAGCGTTCTCTTATAACATGAACGCAAGAGCAGTTTCCCCCCTTTTAATTCTTCCAACCTTTCGTTAGCATAGATTTTGCGCTTGCCAAGAGCACTAAGTCCTGGTTGCCGGCGGCGGACCTGCCAAGGCTTTTTTACGTATTTTCGATCTTTGTTCCGACGGGCGCATTGATATAAGTCAAGGTCCCATCGCCGCTGCTGGGGTATAAAAGATTCTTATGGTCGAATCGTGCGTACCGTGTCCGCATCGCGGCTCCTGCGTCCTTGGAGGACAGAGTCGAAAAGTCGTTCAGGACTTTTCGGCGTCGTTGAAGCGCCTTTCGATTCACGGGAAAGGAAGGGCCGTTTTCCACCAGGGGGATTTGTTTCGCGACTACCAGTTGCTCTGTGAGGGGTCGGTAAAGCTTGTAAAAGTACTGAGAGGCGGAGAGCAGGTTATCATCGATGTCTTAGAGCCTTTTGCCTTTCTATCCTTGATTCCGGAACGGAAAAAATCGACGCTGCATAGATGCACGGCGGTGACCCTCACGGAATCCTCAGAGATAGCCAGCCTCGGCGAAGCGCGGTTGAACTCGCTCTTGAGGCTGCATCCGGAACTTGGATTTGCCATGGCTCGCTATTTCTCGGAGAGGCTAAGAGCGGCCGGCAGGCTTCTCGTCTCGATGAGACTTCCCGTCCGGGATAAACTTCTCTCCTACCTGGCGGGCAGAATGTCCTTGGGAGAGGCGAGAGGCGCGAGGCATATCATCGACCTCCATCTCTCGCATAGAGATCTTGCTGACCTTATTCAGACGACGCCCGAAAGCCTGTCGAGAGCGTTTAGGCGGCTTCAAGATGAGGGTATGTTGAGGGTGCGTAAAGGAGTTATCGAAATCATCCAGGTGGAGCCGGTCATCGGCTATCTGGAAGATAATGGGGATCGAGACCGCGGCGACAACTGAGCCTACCAGGGCGTGACGAATCGCCTTCTCTCTATTCCGCAGCCGCCGTCCGGGCGGCGATGCCGGTGGGATAATGCATGGTGATGGATTTCGTGAGATTGGTGTCGATCATGGGATGATCTCGATCCCTGAGGACTCCTAACGGGTCAACTCCACGCTGCACTTTTTCGATCTCTTCTTTTAACAACTCCCGCAGCATGACGATGCCACGGTCCGCGGTCGCCAGACGCTCGCGGGTGCGGTCGGCGATGGGCCCCTGCGTTTCCCACATGACGCAGTCCTGCACCAGCGGCTGGCCCTTGGCGGCGTAGAAATTATACTTTGCAAAAGGATGAAGCGCGTCCGACGGATTTTTATACGGCGGGAGGTATTCGACAGGCGGCTCCTCGTCACCCGTCAAACTCCCGTCGTCGTTGAGCTTAAAGCTGATCACGAGCTGCATCGTGTGGGTGTCGTCGATCGGCGTGCGGAGCCACAGCGACGCCCTGGTGCGCAGATGGGTCGGAAAGATAAACGGATGTTCATCGACCGCGCCGTTTTTGTAGGTGCGCTTCTTCATGATGCCGTAAGGAACGGGATAGAAATCAAAAGATTCGATATCGTCGGTGAAGCCTCGCGTGGTGTTGACCGGCCGGGTCTTGGCGTGCGGCATGTCCTGATGAAGGATATGGAGATGAGACGGGTCAAGCGCGTTTTCAGCCGCCGCCAGCCAGTTGCAGTCCAGGATCGGATAGATCGCGATGCGTCTCCTGCCGTCTTTGCGCGCGAGCAGGTCGTACTGCGGGATGGCCGGGGCGGGCTTGGGTCCGAGATAGGCCCAATAGAGACCGGCGAGTTTCTCGACCGGATAGGCCTTATGCTTCACCGTGAGGCAGAACTTGCTTTGCGCCGGCTCCGGCGGAGTTTCCAGACAGTTGCCATCCGTGTCGAACAGCCAGCCGTGGTAAGCGCAGGCGATGCCTCTCTCCTCCACTCTGCCGTATAAAATCGACGCGCCCCGGTGCGGGCAACGGTCGTCGAGCAGGCCGACTCTTCCCTTTTTATCGCGGAACAGGACGAGATCTTCGCCGAGGATTCTGACAAACTTCCGTGAATTTTCCTCCGTGAGTTCGCTCGCCACGGCGATGGGATACCAGTAGCGGCGCAGCAGGTCGCCGGCGGGGGTGCCCGGACCGACGCAGGTGAGAAATTCATTTTGCTCTTGAGTCAGCATCTGGTCCTCCCCTGCTCAATTGGACGCCCCTCGCACAATCACAGCCTGCCCCAACCTTTGCCATAGCTCTCGATGGCCTGTTTCACGTCTCTGAGCCTGGCTCGATCGTAGCGATCGAAATGTATCGTTTCTTCGACCGGCCTTCTCGGTTTTGGCGCGGGCACTTCCTGGGGATAGCCGGCGCGCACCAGCGCCACGATCTCCAGCGCCTCGGGAATATCTAGAAGTTTCCGCAGCGGTTCCATCCCGGCTTCCCTGACCGTTCCCCAGCCGGTGGCTAAGCCAAGGGCCGTCGCGGCGAGGTGCATGTTCTGGATCGCCGCCGCCAGGCTCGAGTAGAAGACCTCCTGGCGATTCACGCTTTCGGGGTAAGTATCTTTGAACCGCGTATCCCCGCAGGCGACGATGATCACGGGCGGATCCACCGGAGGCGCTTGCGCGGCGCCGGGCCGCGCCGGCCCTTCCAGGATCTCGCGGATCTTGGCCTTGATCTCCGGGCTTTTGACGACGATGAACTCCCACGGCTGCGCGTTGTTTCCCGACGGCGCCCACGAGGCAGCCTCTACCATCTTCCTTATATGGGCGTCTGGAATCGGGTCTGCCTTGACTCGTCCGTTATGCCTCCGGCTTTTCATCACCTGAAGCAAAGCCTCAATGTCCATACGTTTCCTCCTGTTTCACCCTTACATCCACTGCATAAACCCCATTGCGCAGCCCGTCCCCGCCGGAGTCCGATAGCAGGGAACGTAATTCAGCAGCTCGGGGCGAAGATGTTCCAGCAGACCGTCGAGCGCCATCCGGTCAAGCTCTTCGTCTCGGCTAAGCTCACGGCCAAAGCCTCAGAGTCGAAGACAGGCATTAAGGCCGCGAAGTTTGAATGATCTGCGCTATGCGGCCGTTACCGCGCGTAAATCCCTCCGATACTCCGGACCGTTGAGCGACTCGGCAAGTTTCGTGTCGATCATCGGATGATCCGGATTGCGCATAACGCCGAGCGGGTCGAGCCCCTGCTCGACTTTCTTGATCTCCCGCTTCAGCATCTCTCTCAGCATGACGATGCCGCCGTCGGCCGTGGCGAGACGCTCAGAGGTGCGATCCGATATCGGCCCCTGGGTCTCCCAGGCCATGTGGTCCTGCGCCTGCACCTCGTCCATCCGGAAGCGCGCGAACGGATAGAGGCCGTCGGGCGGAGTCTTGTACGATTTGGTGTATGTCACAGGAAGCTCTTCGCCCTGTTCAACCGGCTTGCCGTCTTCGGCGGGGTCGAAGCGGATAAAAAAGATCCTGGTGTGGGTGTCGTCCATCGGCACCCGGATCTGCGTTGCGTTGGCCTGTCTTAGAATATTCGGAAAGATCAGCGGGTGCTCGTCTACCGCGCCGCTCTTGTAGCTCCGCTTCTTCATGATGCCGCTGTGAAACTCGTAGAACTCGAATTTTCCCACGTCGTCGGTGAGGCCCCTCGTAGTGCTCGCGATATTCCTGCCGCGGCCGATCAGGGTTTGATGGAGGATCTGGAGATGGGACGGGTCCACAGAGTTTTCCATCGCCTGAAACCAGTTGCAGTCGAGTTGCGGCTGGACGACGATCCGCCGCCTGCCGTCCTGGCGCACCCAGAGATCGTATTTCGGGATGACCGGGAGCGGCTTCGGCCCCATGTAGGTCCAATAAAGGCCGAGGAATTTTTGCACCGGGTACGCTTTGTGCTTCACCGTGAGGCAGAACTTGCTCTCCAGCGGCTCGGGCGGAGTTTCCAGGCAGTTGCCCTCGGTGTCGAACAGCCAGCCATGATAGGCGCAGGCGATGCCGCGCTCCTCGACCCGGCCGTAAACCAACGAGGCGCCCCGGTGCGGGCAGCGGTCCCCCATCAACCCCACTCTGCCCTTCTTGTCGCGGAACAGAACGAGGTCTTCGCCGAGGATACGCACAAACTGCGTCGGGCTCTCGTCGGTCATCTCTTTCGCCACGGCGACGGGATGCCAATACCGCCGCAGCAGCTCTCCGGCCGGCTTTCCCGGACCGACCTGAGTAAGCAAATCGTTTTCCTCTCGGGTCAACATAGCGCCTCCTCTCCTGCTAATTTCTAATTTCCATTTCCGTTATGGCCGTGGAAGACGAAGTCCGGAAATAAGGCGAACATGAGGACGATGACGATGAGCAGGGGGATGAGCACGAGAGCGTAGATCAGCGGCTTCTCATATTTGAGGTGCATGTAGTTCAGGATGACCAGCGCGGCCTTGACCGTCGCCACGGCGAAGATAAGGACCAGCGCGGCGGTTTTCGACAACACCGTCCCGGCGGCGATTGAGACGATCACCAAGCCGACCAGCATCAGCCAGACGACAAAATAGTTGGGGCGTTGAGCGTGCGCAGTCATGCCGGTCTCCTCAGGTAAGGTACAAGAGAGGAAAGAGAAATATCCATACGACGTCGACAAAGTGCCAATAGAGACCGGCCAGCTCCACGCGGTGCGAGTGACGCTGGAGCGCGCCGCTTAGCGCCTGGAGGTACAGAATCAGGTTTACGACGATGCCCGCGAGCACGTGCAGGGCGTGGAGGCCGGTCATGCCGTAGTAAAAAGACCAGAAGATGCCCGCCCCCGGCGTGAATCCTTTCGCGATCTCGCCGGCATACTCGAAGCCCTTGACGGCCAAAAAGAGGACTCCCAGCAGAATTGTCAGCAGAAGGTAGTTGCCGACTCTCCGCGGCCGTTCCGCCTCCACTTCGGCAAAGGCGAGGACCATAGTGAGACTACTGGTGAGAAGAACGAAGGTATTGGCAAGCGCAAAGGTAAAGTTCAAATGGGACGACGCCTCGGACCAGCCGGCGCCGCCCAGGCGAAGGAGGACGTAGGAGACGATCAGCCCGCCGAAGACCGGAATCTCCGAGGCGAGGAACCACCACACCCCTATCTTGCCGGTGGGGATTTCCGTGGAGAAAGTCTGCGCGCCGGTTTCCAACGATGCCTCTTCTACGATCTCGCGGCCGCCTTCGGCGCCGCGCCGTGATCCTGCGGCAGCCAGTCGACGACCGCGTCGCCCGAGCTGTACTCGTACGGGCCGTGATAGACGACCGGGACCGCGTGGAAATTTTCATGGGGCGGCGGCGAGGGGACGCTCCATTCGAGGGTGTTGGCCTGCCACGGATTTCTCTCGGCGACTTTGCCGCAAATCAAGCTCCAAAAAAAATTTACGACGAAGACCAACTGCGACAGCAACAGCAGAATCGCCGCCACGGTGATGAATTGGTTGAGCGGCTGAAGCGGCCTAAGAAACTCATATTGGGTCGGGTCGGAGATCCGCCGCATCATCCCCCCGAGGCCGACAACGTGCATCGGAATAAAGACGGCGTTGAAGAAGACAAACGTCAGCCAGAAATGGAGCTTGCCTAATTGCTCGTTCATCATCCGGCCGAACATCTTCGGAAACCAGTAGGTGAGTCCGGCGAATCCCGCGAAGAAAACGGCGCTGAAGAGCGTGTAGTGGAAATGAGCCACGATGAAATAGGTGTCGTGGATGTAGATATCGACGGGGGCCGAACCGTTGAAGATGCCGGTGAGGCCGCCGAAGATAAAAACGGAAAGGGTTCCCATGGCGAAGAGCATCGGCGTGGAAAAGGTGATTGAGCCGCGCCAGAGCGTGGCGATCATCGCGAACACGATGAGGGCGAAGGGAACGGAGATGATGATCGTGGTGATGCTGAAGGGCATGGCGAGCCGCGGATCCATCCCGCTCAGGAACTGATGGTGCGCCCACACGACGAAGCTGAGCGCGCCCGCCACGATCGTCGAGTAGATGATGGGACGGTAAGCGAAGATCGGCTTGCGGCTGAAGACCGGGATGATCTCCAGGATTAAACCAAACCCGGGAAGGAGAATAACGTAAACCTCAGGATGGCCGAAGAACCAAAAGAGATGTTGCCACAGGAGCGGCTCCCCTCCACCTTCCGGCAGATAAAAAGTGGTGCCGAGGACGCGGTCCGCAAGCAGCATCAGGGCCCCGGCGATGAGCGGCCCGACGGAGAGCATGAAGATCACCGCCGCCGTGAGCTCCATCCAGACGACCAACGGCAGGCGGAAGAAGGTCATGCCGGGCGCCCTCAGGTTGATCGCCGTCGTGAGAAAGTTCACTCCGCCCATGAGAAACGAGGCGAATTCAAGCGCCAGGGCCAAGAGCCACAGATTCAAGCCCCAGGTGACGCCCGTGTATTCGGGCTTGGCGGAAAGCGGCGGGTAGCCCGTCCAGCCGGCCGAAGCCGCGCCGCCGGGCACAAAAAGCGAAGTCAACAAGATCAGCGACGCCAGGGCGAAAACCCAGAATGAAAGCATATTGAGGCGGGGAAACGCCATGTCCCTCGCGCCGATCATAAGCGGAATAAGAAAGTTGCCGAAGGCCGCGAGGAGAATCGGCATGGCGACGAAAAAAACCATGATGGTGCCGTGCATAGTGACCAGCATGTTGTAAAAATCCGGGGCGATGAACCCCCAGCCAGGCACCTCAGTATCGGGGTAGGCAAGCTGCCATCGCATCATGTAGGCGGTGAGTCCACCGGCGATTGCCCAGAAGAGGCCGAGGGAAAGGTACTGCTTGGCGATCCTTTTGTGGTCGGTGGAAAAGATGTACGCGCGCCAGAAGCCGGGTTCCGCATGATGGGCTTCCGCGGCATGAGCCGCAACCGAATCACTCATCGTTTACCTTCGATATTCCCTCACCCTCGCCCTCTCCCACTGGGAGAGGGTTGGGGTGAGGGCCACTGTTGTTTCACCCACTGCTCGTAATCCTCCGGGCTGTGCGCAAACAGCCATCCGTTCATTCCCGTGTGGCCGAAGCCGCAAAGCTCGGCGCAGGGCAGCGGATATTTTCCCGGCTTGGTCGCGTTGAACCAGGCCGTGATCGCGCGTCCCGGCACCGCGTCCTGCTTGAGACGCAGGTTGGGCAGGAAAAAGCTGTGGATGACATCCTTCGATTTGAGAATCACCCGCACGACCTGTCCCGCGGGCACGTGCAGCTCGTTCTCCATCAGAACGTCGTCCGCCGTTCCAAACTCTTTATCCGGACCGGGGTAGAGAATCTCCCAGTTGAACTGTTTGCCGGTCACCTGGACGTGGAAGTCGCTGGGAGGAACCTGGCCTTTGATCTTCGCCCACACCTCCGCCCCGCGAAAGTCAAGCCAGAGATCGAGCAACAGAACGATCAGACATGGGACGAGAATCCAGGCGAGTTGCCTGAGATTGTCCCCCGCCACATAGGCCGCGCGACGGCCCTCCCGGCGCCGATAACGCAGGAGGAAAAACAGGATCAGCCCCTCGGTCAGAATGAACCACGCCCCGGTGACATAAAGGATCAGACGAAAGAGGGCATCGATCTCTCCCCCGAACGACGAAACGTTTTCCGGAAACCAACCGGATATTATTTCAGCCATTCGGAGACGTTGCCTTCCATCACGACGGACAGGATCTCTTCGCAGTCCTTCACCGCCTTGTCGGCGACCTCCGCGTCCTTCTTCACGTGCGGGATCGCATACCTCACGGTCCGGTGAAGCGCCTGCACGACTTGCTCCAAGTATTCATCGACTTCTTTGGTATCTACCGCCTGCGCCATTTTATATCTCCATCAACATCTAGCTTTTGCTCTTTGTCTTCCCCTCATCCTTCATCCCTTATCCCTCATCCCTTTTTCAAAGATACTTCCTCCCCTTCAACCGGTCCGGCACCTTGAGCCCCATCGCTTTGATGAGCGCCTCGACCTCCTTCATGTAAGCTTCTCTCGCCTGGGCGTTGGTGCGCCGCTTGATCCCCCAGTGACAATAGCGCTCGGAGCGCCTCGACTCGGAGCGGCCGAACATGTCGAGGCCCTTGATGTACCAATAGTCGATCGCCTTCTGGACCTTCTCTCTCGACTCATCCCCCTTGGTCAATAGCTCCTTAGTCTGGGTCGCGCCGTAGTCGATGTGGCCAAGCTCTTCATTGATGATGTCCGGGAGCAGCGGCTCGATCGGCGCGTACGTGCAGCCGATGAACTCCTCCAACTGATACCGGCCGATCCGGTCGATCAGAAAACCGAAAACCGCGAAGTCCTCCCAGGTCGTGATTGTCCCCCGGAAGGCTTCCACAAAGCGCTTCTGGTTCGGCTGGCTCAGAACGAACGAGACATCCACGCCGATGTCGCCGGCAAGCCGGGCGAATTTCCGGTAGTGGTCGACCTCCTCCGCCGCCGTGCGGGCGACCAGCAACTGGTCGAGCTTGGTCGGCGCGTTGGGAAGCATCTTCTCTACATAGAGATGCGGCCCGCCGATCTCACAGTCCGACTGAATGGTGATAATCCTGCGCAACAGGTCCTGATACTCAGGGTCCATCTTCTCGAAATCTTTCACCTCGACTTTGTCGGTGAACATTTTCTCTCCTTTTTGATTTTCGCCCGATCCTCGATCGCCAACTAAAAACTGAACAACCCTCGGCTCCAAGCCGAGGGGTTTCAAAACTGTCTACTGGAAGTCGGCTACCTCCCCATTCCGTCATTCCCGTGCAAACGGGAATCCAGTCTTTGCTTTATGCCCCGCTCCGCCACCGCCCTGGATGCCCGCTTCCGCGGGCATGACGAACTTTTGCTTCGCCTGAAGGCGAGCCCTTTGGGCGTGATGAATCACGCCCCTACTGCCTTTTGCCCTACTGCGCCACCCAGTTACCTTCCTTGAACACGGCCTCAAGCTTTTGGACATCCGCCGCTCCGGGCAGCACGTCGTTGAGATGGAGCAGATAGTCATCGACACCGAGCGGCTGTCCCTGCGCGCTGTAATTCTTGCCGGCGTCGTCGCCGATCTGACGGTTGAACTTGACATCGGGTAGATAGAGTTTGGGCTGCCCTTCGGGAATCATCTGATTGAGGCCGTTGATAATCTCGCCGGCTTCATTAGCGTAGTGAGTCCGCGCCTCCTCGTTCAGCCGCTCGGCATCCTTCGGCTTGGTGGAAGGGTTCTCGTCGAACCTCCCTTTGAGTCCCCAGCGATAGAATCTCAGCGCGGAGCTGGAACGGTCCTTGCCGAAGAGGTCGTAGGCCGTGGGAATCCATTTGTTGAGATATTTTTGGATCGTCGCCGTCGGGACCTTCCCCGCCCTGATAACCCGCTGCAAGCCGCTCTGCCCGGTGAACAGATGGAACGACTCCTCTTTCAGCATCGGCCCCATGCTCGCCGCGAGCGGTTTGAAGCCGGAGTGGTGGAGCATCGTAAGCTGAAACTTACCGTCGCGATCGATGAACGCGGTATAAGTGAAAAAGTCGAGCCAGTGATTGACCGGCTGGTTGAAGGCCCCGAGCAGCCGCTGCCCCTTGTAGGCCCTCCGTTCGAGCAGCTTGGTCGCTTCAAGCTTGCCGGAAGAGCCGAAGTGGTTGACCAGGATGTGGGACATCTGCCAGCCGTGGCGCATCTCTTCCCGCATGACCCGCAGCAGGCACTTGAGATCGTGCTCGGACGGCGGCGTGTTGATCAGCCGGCGCTGTTGCTCCGAGGAGGCGAACTCCGTGTCGCCTTGATAGACGATCAGGTGCATCAACGAGTCGCGCATCTCCTGGTTGGGAATCTCCAGCAGCGACTCCCATTTTCTCCGCCCCGCGAATTCCCCGAACTCCACTTCCGCCGACGGAGGCTCGTCGTAGAACGCCTCGAACGGATAGTCCTTGAATAGAGCGGTGTCGACGCCGATATCCTGCTGCCACTTTTTGAAGAGATCGGTCCAGTCGTCGAACGTCGAAATTTTCGCCATCAAAAGCTCCTTCCCATAAATTCAACTTCCGATCGCCGACGGCGGCTCACGTGCCTGTGAAGTTCGGCTTGCGCTTTTCCAGGAAGGCGAGCGTCCCTTCGTGCAGGTCGTGCGTGCCGGCCAGAGTTCCAAGGCCGCACGCCTCAAGCTCCAGCGCCGCGCCCATATCCATCTCCGGCCCGCGGTTGATGAGCTTCTTCGCAACTTCCAGCGCCAGGCGCGGCTGCGCGGCCAGCCTGGTCGCAAAGGCCTTGGCCTCCGCCGGCAACTTTTCTTTCGCCACCACTTTGCTCACCAGGCCGTAGGCCAGCGCCTCGTTGGCGCCGATCGGATCGCCGAAAAAGATCATCTCTTTGGCCCGCGCCGCGCCGATCAACCGCGGCAGCCGCTGCGTTCCGCCGCCGGCGGGAAACGCGCCGATCTTGATCTCCGGCAGGCCGAACTTCGCCGTCTCCGAGGCGATGCGGAAATCGCACGCGAGCGCCAGCTCGCAACCGCCGCCCAGCGCATAGCCGGAAACCGCGCCGACCACCGGCTGCGGCAACGCCTCCAGCTGGTCGAAGAGGGTCTGAAATTCCCGCGCGTGCTGGTACGAGGCTTTGGCCGACTTGGCCTCCTGGATCTCGCCGATGTCCGCCCCGGCGCAAAAGATCTCCTCGCCGCCGGTAACGATGACGGCCCTGACGCCGCTGTCCTCGCCGATCTCGCGGAACGCCGCTTCCAGCTCCCGACGCACCTCGGTATTCAGCGAGTTCTTTTTCTGCGGCCGGTTGAGCTGCACCGTCGCAATGCCGCTCTCTTTGCTCACAATCAGATTCTTAAACATACTCCCTCCTACCTCGCTTTTCAGAGATTCGCCGAAACCGCCCCAATGCCACCAGCGTCATTCCCGCGAAAGCGGGAATCCAGAACCCCCACTCAATCTCCCCCTTGCTACGGGGGAGCGACCCCCTCTTACTCTCCCCCTTTGCAAGGGGGAGAAACAGAGGGGGTATGGATTCCGGCTCTCGTCAACCTCGGGCTGACCCGGCCGGAATGACGGAGGGGTTGCTTGCCTTCTGCCTCCTGCCTTCTGCCTTCCCCTATTGAAACTGCCCCAGCAGCGCCTCAAATTGCCCCGCGCCTTTCTTCTTCGCCGCCTTTTCGACCTCTTGAAGTCTATCCTCCAACGTCGGGCGCTCGACGCGCCGCAAAATCCCGTGGTAGATCTTCTCCTCGTCGCTCGCCAGGCGCAGCGCCTCGACCTTATCTTCGACATTATGACTTGCCGGCACCGGCTCCAAGCGGTTGATGATGCGCGCCACGTTCATGTCCGTCGTGTTGAACGACGAGCAGCTCGTCAGGATCTCGATGAAAGAGAAGCCGCGATGATGCATTCCCTGGATGATGAGGTCCTTAAGCTGCTCCTTCTTGACCGAGAAGCCCCGCGCGACGAACGTCGCGCCGTAGACGATGGCCAGCGCGGTGGGATGCGTGGGTTCGCCGAACAGCCCGAACGGCGTGGTCTTGGTAATCGAGGAAAGCGCGGTGGTCGGCGAGAACTGCCCTTTGGTCATTCCATAGATCGCGTTGTTGAACATCAAATAAGTCAGGTCCGTGTTGTTGCGCGCGAGGTGCGGCAGATGGCCGCCGCCGATCGCCAGGCCGTCTCCATCGCCGGCGACCGCGATCACCGTCAGCTCGGGATTGGCCACCTTCACGCCCTGGGCGATGGGCAGCGTCCGGCCGTGGATCCCATGAAAGCCGTAGGCTTTGACAAAATAAGGGAGCCGGCTCGCGCAGCCGATGCCCGAGATGAGCGCGATGTCCTTGGTCGCGAGATCGATCTCTCCCAGCGCCTCGACCAGCGACCCGAGGATGCCATAGTTGCCGCAGCCGGGACACCAGACCGGGGAGACGCCGCTCAGATATTCGCAAAATTTATCCTGCTCTTCCATAGCGCTTTTCGCTCCTTGCGCCCAGACTCTCCTGGGCTTCGATGATCTTGTCGACGATCTCCGACGGCTCCAGCGGAACGCCCTTGATTTTGGTGAGGCTGATCGTCGGAACGCGGTAGGTGGACCGCAACAGCGAAGCGAGCTGCCCGGTAAAGTTCAGCTCCGGCACGATAACCTGCTTCACGCGCGCGAAGAAACGCATCAGCTCCTCGTGCGGCAGCGGACTCAGAATCTTCGGCACGATGGCCTGAACGGCAATGCCCATGCTCGCCGCCAGGCGCACGGCGTCCTCGACCGGGCCGGCCGTCGAGCCCCAGGTGACGATGCCGATCTCGGCCTTTTCGTCGCCGAAGCGGAGCGAAAGCTCACGCGCCAACGGATCGTTCCCGATGAGCTCGAGCTTGCGGTATCGTTTCACCGTCATCGCCGTGTGCGTCGCTTCGTCGCAGGCGAAGTTTCCGAGCTCGTCGTGCTCCATGCCGGTCACCATGTGCTCGCCGCCGGCGGTGCCGGGAAGCGCGACCGGAGAGATGCCGGATTCGTTGAGACGGTAGCGCACATAGCCGCCGTCGGCGCCGGGCTGGACGCTCAAGCGGGCGACGGCCGGCCGTTGCTTGACCAGCTCCCGGTCGACCGTCTCAAGCCGCGCCGACAGCGCCTGGTCGACCAGCACGATCACCGGCAACTGGTATTTCTCCGCCAGGTCGAAAGCCAGCCCGGTCAGTTGAAAACACTCGCCGACGGAAGTCGGCGCGAGCACGGCGCGCGGGGAATCGCCGTGGGAGCCGTAGAGCGCAAGCAGGAGATCCGACTGCTCGGTCTTGGTCGGCATGCCCGTGCTCGGGCCGCCGCGCTGCGAGTCCACGATCACCGCCGGAATCTCCGCCATCGAGAGCAGCCCCAGCGTCTCGGACATGAGCGAGAGGCCCGGGCCGGAAGTCGAAGTCATCGACTTGGCGCCCGCCCACGAAGCGCCGGCCACGGCGCAGATCGCCGAGATCTCGTCTTCGGTTTGCAACACCTTGCCGCCCAACTTGGGCAGATGGATCGCCAGCCATTCCATAATCTCCGAGGCCGGTGTGATCGGATATCCGAAAAAAGTTTTCAGCCCCGCGCCTACCGCGCCGAGGGCGATCGCTTCGTTGCCGGTCATGAGTAGCCGGCGCTCGCCTTTACCGCTCGGATACTTGAAGCCGGACGTTCCGCCGAGTTTTTCCTGCGCAAAGCGGATGCCGCGCTGGAGCGCGTCGATGTTGTGATCCAGAATCGCCTTGCTCTTCTTGGCGAACTTCTCCGCCAGAAAGGCTTCGATGCTTTTGACCGGGATCTCCAGGAGTTGGGACAGCGCCCCGAGGACGACGATGTTCTTGCTGATGCGGCTGCCGATCTCGCGCACGGCGATCCGCTCGAAGGGGACTCGATAGACCGTCCGGGGCGATTTTTCTTCCGGCAGGTCGCACTCCGCCTCGCAGAGCAGCGCGCCGCGCTCGTGGAGATCGCCGTAATTTTCATTCAGCGCGTCCTGATTGAGAGCGACCAGGAAATCGACCTTTTCTCCGTGATACGAGATCTTTCCGTCGCTCACGCGGACCTGGATCATGCAGGCCCCGCCTTTGATCTCGGCGGGAAAGGTGCGGAAGGTGACGATGGAGAGACCCTCGCGCGCGGCGATGCGGGCGATGGTCTCGCCGATGGTGATGACTCCCTCGCCCGACTCTCCGGCGACGCGG
>JBGPGE010000104.1:0-15669 GCA_041483675.1 Binatia bacterium | reverse complement strand
TTACTGGCCCGCTGGGTGAAGCAGCGGTGCAAAGACGAAACGATGGTCGGCCTGATGCTACCGGCCTCCGTCGGCGGCGCGCTCGCCAACATCGCCGTTTTGCTCGCGGGCAAGGTCCCGGTCAACCTGAACTTCACGGCGGGAGGCGAGGCAATGGCCTCCGCGATCCGGCAATGCGGCATCCGCACGATTCTGACCTCGCGGCTGTTTCTGTCCCGCGCCAAACTCGACCAACTCGACGGCATGGTCTTTCTCGAACAGGCGATGCAGGAAATCACGGCCCTGGAAAAAGTTGTGGCGGCGGGGAGCAGCCTGCTGCTACCCACGCGCTGGCTTCAATCGCTGTACGGCGCCGGCCGTCAACGGGCCGACTCGCTCGCCACGGTGGTTTTTTCGAGCGGCAGCAGCGGACCGCCCAAGGGAGTGATGCTGTCGCACCACAACATTCTCTCCAACGTCGAAGCGATCGCCCAGATCTTCTGGATCACGCGCAAAGACCGGATGATGGGCGTGCTGCCGCTGTTTCATTCGTTCGGATTCACCGGCACGCTCTGGCTCCCGCTGATTACCGGCTTCGGCGTCGCCTATCATCCCAATCCGCTCGACGCCAAAACCATCGGCGAAATGGTCGCCAAATACCGGGCCACGATCCTCATCAGCACGCCGACGTTCTACGCGGCCTATATGAAGCGCTGTTCCAAGGAGCAGTTCGCCTCGCTGCGCTACGCCGTGGCGGGCGCCGAGCGGCTGCGCGAGCCGCTGGCGAGCGCCTTCAAGGAGACTTACGGCATCGACCTGCTGGAGGGCTACGGCTGCACCGAGATGGGGCCGGTCGTGTCGGTGAACATTCACGACGTCGAGGAAAGCGAAGAGCGTCAGACCGGACTCAAGCCGGGCACCGTCGGCCATCCGCTGCCCGGCGTGGTCGTGCAGGTCGTCGATCCGGAGACTCACGCGCCGCTGTCCAACGGCCAGGAGGGACTCCTACTCGTAAAGGGCCCCAACCGCATGCTCGGATATATCGACCAGCCGGAGTTGACTAAGGAAACTTTTCTAGATGACTGGTACATCACGGGCGACATCGCGTCGATCGACGAGGCGGGCTTTATCCGCATCACCGACCGGCTCTCGCGCTTCAGCAAGATCGCCGGCGAGATGGTGCCGCACGGCAGAGTCGAGGAAGCAGTCAATCAAATTTTAGGCGACCACGCTTGCGTCGTGGTGTCGATTCCCGACGAACAGAAAGGCGAGCGTCTCGCGGTTTTGTACGCCGCCAAAGAGACCACGCCCGACGAGCTGTGGAACAAACTCAATCAGACCGATCTCCCCAAGCTCTGGCTGCCGCGAAAAGAAAACATCCACGCCGTCGCCGAGCTCCCGCTGCTCGGCTCAGGGAAAGTGGATCTGAGAAGGGCCAAGGCGATCGCGACGGAGCAGTGCAAATGACGAAGCGGTCCAGCGCGCTTATCTTTTCTTTGCTTACACTGCTCTTCCTTCTCAGAGTAGCCGCCCAGGCGCTGGCGGCCTTTGCCGATATCCCCTTTTTGCCGCCAATGGAAAAATGGGTCACGCCCTCGGCTTCTCCCTTCGCTACCTCCGGCCTTGTTCCCTATCCGATCCTTCTTACAGCGCAAGCCCTGATTCTGATTGTCCAGGTCGCCGTGATCCGCGACTTCGCGAGAGGCCGGGGCTACTTCGTCTCCCTGAGCGAGAGGACCGGCCGCATTCTGTTGGGGCTAAGTTATCTGTATGCCGGCTCTATGGCATTGCGCTACGTTATCACCATGGTCCTCTATCCTGAGCGACGATGGCTGGGACATACAGTCCCGATCGCCTTGCACTTCGTGCTTGCGGGGTTTCTTTTCACGTTGGGCGATTACCACACTAGACGACGCCCTTAATTCAACGTCGCCGATTGCGCAGGATGACCGAACCCGACGTCACATTGACCGATTACGGCTTGGCGATCGAATGCGCCCTGTTCGCCTACCTTGTCCATGTGAACGGCTCAGCGGGCAACCGCTACCGGTTTTGGTTGGTGGTCTTTTTCGGGGCTACGGGGACCGCCTCCTTGTTGGGCGGAACAGTTCACGGTTTTTTCCTTGACGCGAACACGGTTGGCGCCGCTATCCTCTGGCCGGCAAGCTTGATCGCCATCGGCGGCGCCGCTCTGGCTGCTTGGGGAATCGCCGCAGCGCTCCTCTGCGCGCGGCCTGTGGCACACTGGATCGTTATCGTGGCGGGCGCGGAGTTTGCCGTTTACTGCCTGGTTATCCTGTTTGTCACGGACAACTTTATGTTCGCTATCGTCAACTATCTGCCGCCGGCCCTTGCGCTGCTCCTGGCGCTTATTTTCCTGTGGCGTCGGACTCGCGAACGACAGCCGGCAATCGGCGCAATCGGCATTGGCCTGATGTTCGTGGCCTCTTGGGCGCAGCAACAGAGATTCGCGCTTCATCCGGTCTACTTCAACCACAACGCGCTCTATCATCTCGCCGGCGCTGCGGCGCTGCTCCTGATCTTTGTTGCGGCCAAGTGGTTGGCAACGACGACCGCAGTCGAAGGAGTGTAACCATGTTGAATCGACGGGAGTTCCTCAGTTTTGTCTCCAAAGCAGGCGCGGCGGCAACCGTTTGGCCGTCGGGTTGCGCCTGGCAAGCGCCGCCACCGGGCGGCACGCTCGTCAACGACATTCACTCCCAGTTAAACCCGACATGGGTCGACAAAGTCGTGAGAGCCGGCTCCATCGAACAGGCGCAAGCGCTCGTTCGAAGCGCCCAAAAGGGAGGGAAGAGCGTCAGCATAGGCGGCGGCATGCATGCTATGGGCGGACAGCAATTTGGCGCCGACGCCGTGCTACTGGATACGAGAGGGCTTAACCGGGTGTTGAGTTTCGACCAGGACAGAGGGCTTGTCGAGGTCGAGGCCGGCATTCAGTGGCCGGAATTGGTCGATTACCTCGTCGAGGCGCAACGGGGCCGAGCGCGACAATGGGGCATCGTCCAGAAGCAAACGGGCGCCGACCGTCTATGCATCGGCGGCGCCCTCGCGGCCAACGTACACGGCAGGGGGCTTCATCTCCGGCCGATCATTGGAGACGTGGAGTCTTTCATTCTCCTCGACGCGGACGGAAATCTGCGAACGTGCAGCCGCCGGGAGAACTCCGAGCTTTTCCGGCTCGCCATCGGCGGATACGGTCTCTTTGGAGCGATCGCATCCGTCAAACTCCGTCTCGCTCCCCGGAAGAAAGTGGAAAGAGTTGTGGAGGTCCTCGACGTGGAAAACCTGATTCCGGTCTTCCAGGAGCGGATTGCCGACGGCTCCCTTTATGGAGACTTCCAATACATGACCGATTCGAATTCCGACGGCTTTCTCCGCAAGGGGGTCTTCTCTCGCTACCGCCCGGTCGATGACAGCACACGGGTGCCGGAAAGCCCAAAGGAGCTTTCCGTACAAGATTGGCGAAGACTTCTCTACCTCGCGCACGCGGACAAGAAACGGGTTTTCGAAGAATACTCCGGCTACTACCTCTCCACCTCCGGCCAGACCTACTGGTCGGACACCCACCAGTTGAGCACCTATATCGACAACTACCATGAGGTGTTGGACAAACAGTTGGGCGCGGTCGAGAAAGCCACCGAAATGATTACCGAGATATACGTGCTCAGAACCGAGCTGGTTCGGTTTCTTGAGGACGTCCGCAAGGACGCCCGCGATCACAACGTGAACGTGATCTTCGGAACGCTCCGATTGGTCGAGAAAGACGAAGAGAGCTTTTTGGCCTGGGCGAAGGAACGCTACGTCTGCATCATCTTCAACCTTCACGTCGTTCACAGCGTGGGTGGAATCCAAAAGGCGGGCGAAGATTTCCGCCGCCTCATCGACCGGGGCATTCAACATGGGGGCAGCTACTACCTGACGTATCACCGCTGGGCTACTCGCCAGCAGGTGGAAACCTGTTATCCGCAGTTTCCCGAGTTCCTGCGCCTCAAGAAGAAGTACGATCCCGAGGAGCGATTCCAAAGCGACTGGTATCGCCACTACAAGGCGATGTTTGCCGATAAACTGTAAATCCGAGTTGAAAGCATGCAATCCGCATGTTAGAAGCTGAACTTCAGGGAGGACTGAGCGTGGATTACGAGAAGCTGGCGGAAAAGGCGCTCGGCGGCGAGTTGATCGAGCGCGAAGAGATGCAGGCGGTGCTCGACGCTTCGGATGAGCAGTTGCCGGAGTTGTTGAGCGCGGCGTTCAAAGTGCGCCGCCATTATTTCGGCAAGCGGGTGCAGATCCACATGCTGATGAACGCCAAGAGCGGCCTCTGCCCCGAGGATTGCCACTACTGCTCCCAGTCCGCCGTCTCCCACGCACAGATCGACAAATATCCCCTGCTGCCGAAAGAAAAACTGATCGAGGGCGCGATCAAGGCCAAGGCCGCCGGCGCGGTGCGCTTCTGCATGGTCAACAGCGGCCGCGGGCCGACGCGGAAAGAGCTGCGCGAGCTGGCTGAAACCGTGCGCGACATCAAGAGCCGGGTGGACATCAACATCTGTTGCTCGCTCGGTTTGATGGACGAAGAGGACGTGGAAATCTTAAAAGAAGCCGGCGTGGAGCGGATCAATCACAACTTGAACACCAGCGAGCGCCATCACCCCGACATCTGCACAACGCACACGTTTGCGGACCGCGTCGACACGGTGAATAGTGTCAAGTCCGTCGGCCTCTCTTCCTGCTGCGGCGGGATCATGGGCATGGGGGAGACCGACGACGACATCATGGACCTGGCGCTCTCTTTAAGAGAACTCGGCGTGGACTCGATCCCCGTCAACTTTCTTCATCCGATCGACGGCACGCCGTTCGGCGGGGTAAATTCCTTGACGCCGCAGCGCTGTCTTAAAATCCTCTGCCTCTTCCGCTTCGTGAATCCCGACAAAGAGCTGCGCGTCGGCGGCGGTAGGGAGCGCAACCTGCGCTCGCTCCAGCCGCTCAGCCTCTATCCGGCGAACTCGCTGTTCGTCAACGGCTATTTGACGACGCCGGGCCAGGAGGCGAGCGAGACCCATCAAATGATCGCCGACATGGGCTTCGAGATCGAAGACCGCCTGCCGAACTGACTCAGTTCGTCGCTCGTATCTCGTAGCTCGTATCTCGTAAGGCCAACGACGAAATACGAATCCCGAACGACGCTCTTGCCTACTGCCTGCCCTGAGCCCCGTCGAGGTCCTTCTTCTCATTTCCACAGCGTAATCAGCAGCACGCCGCCGACAATCATGGCGGCGGAGCAGACGATCCGCAGCGTCACCCGTTCGACATCGCGTAAAAACAGCGCGCTGAAGATCAGGGAGAAGAACGGCCCGATGCTGCTGATCGGGATTACGACGGAGACCTTGCCCAGGTCGAGCGCGTAGTAGATGCAGGTCATGGCGAGGCTGACGGTCACGCCGGCGGCAAGCAGCCATCGGAAACACTCGCGGTTCATCTTCCAGGTCTCTTGACTTTTTTCGACGTACCAGAGCGTCAGCACGGACACAATCAGTGACGAACTCGCGGTCACCGCCGCCGCTAGAAACGGGTGAGGCACCGCGGCCAAACCGAACTTGCGCACCACTTGAGACGCTCCCGCGATCACCGAGGCGGCGATCGGGTACCAGAGAAACACCGCCGAGCCGGTGAGCTTCATCGATCCCTGCCGCCACGACAGCAGAGTGATGCCGGCCATGATCATCAGCGTGGCGGCGACGATCGGCAAGGTGAGCGTTTCATCGAGAAAGACGATCGCCAGGAGGGCGCTGAACAGCGGCGTCGTCGCGCGAATGGGATCGGTGATCGCAACGCCCAGCGTCTGGATGCCTTTGTAGGTGAGCAGGCGTGTCAGCCCCGGTTGAAAAATTCCGACGGCGACGAAGATTAAAGTCGCCGCGCCGGTGAGCGACGAGAGCGGCGCGAACAGAAACGCCATGCTCCAGAGAAAAACGATATTGACCACGAGGCTGCTGATGACGGCGGTCGCCGGGTTGGAGGTGCGCAGCGCCTTTCTCGTCAGCACGTTGTGCAGCGCGAACAAAAAAGCGTTGGCGAGAGCGAAAGCTTCAGCCGGCATGGAACTCCCCGTTCCATTGCAGACTTTGGCGAGAAAAACAACGAGGAGACTGGACGCGGCCTTGGGTTAAGGACTACGCCGCAGTTTTCCTCGCATCACCAAGGCCGGGACAATCGTCGCCCGAGCCTTTGAAAAGACTTTTGGCGCGAGTCAGAACGTTTTCGGCGACGACGAGCATCGCGTCCACGATAAGGTCGGAGATGAAACCGACGAAGAAGGCCATGATGCTCAGGGCCAGCGCATTTGTCACTCGATCCTCTTTCTTGCAAAGCCCAGGACGTTCTGTAAGGCTGTTTTCCCCATGCGCGCCGTTACCGCGATCATCTCGATCGACAAGCTCACGGCGGACGCCGTCGCGCCGCTGACGGCGGCGCTGAAGCTGGTCCCTGGCGTCCAGAGTATCGACTTTAGTTTAGAGCGGAGCGTGGCTGTCGTGGAATTCGACGGCGGCGAGGCGAAGGTGGACGATCTTTTACGCGCCGTGCAGCAGACGGGGTATCGGGTACTGTAGCGAACCGAGGATCGACGATGGAAGATGGACGATTGCGATGCTCTGTCCTCAATCCTCCATCCTCAATGTGTCCCTACTGGCCCGCAACTGTCATGCGGGAGAGTTTGACGGTCGGCGCGGCAATGCGGCCCCTCAGCTCCAGATCGCTGCCCACCATCTCGATGTTGCAGAGCATCTCTTTGAGATTCCCCGCGATCGTGATCTCTTCGACCGGATAGGCAAGCTTGCCCTTCTCGATCCAGAGCCCGGCGGCGCCGCGCGAGTAGTCGCCGGTCACCATATTCACGCCGAAACCGATCAACTCCGTGACGTAAAGCCCTTCGTCGACGGAGGCGATGATCCCTTCCGGAGTGTGAGAGCCCGGCGCGAGAAAGAAATTTGTCGGGCTGACGCCGGGCGGCTCGCCTATCGAGCGCGACGCGTTGCCGGTGGACGGCAGTCCCAGCTTTCGGCCGCTGTAGGTGTCGAGCAAGTAACTTTTCAAGACGCCGCGCTCGACCACCGTTCTCTTGGTGACCGGTAGTCCTTCACCGTCGAACGGTTTGGAGCCGAGCGCGCCGGGAATCGTCCCGTCGTCGACGACCGTGACCAACTCGGAGGCTATCCGCTGGCCGAGCTTTCCGACCAAGAAAGACGCGCCCTTGTAGAGCGAATAGCCCGAGAGGGCGGCCGACAGATTGCGCAGCAGTGTGGCCGAGATCTCCGGATCGAAGACCACCGGAACCTCGCAGGTGCTCACTTTGCGCGCGCCCAGCCGCCGCAGTGCGCGCTCGGCCGCGCGCCGCCCCACGGCTTGGGGCGCTTCGAGATGCGAAAATCTTCGCTGCGTGGAATACCAGTAATCGCGCTGCATCGAGCCGTTGGTTTGCGCCACCGGCGCCACCGACAAACTGTAGGTCGATCCCCGGTACTCTCCGCCGAAGCGATGGCTGTTGGCGTAGATGACCCGCCCGACCTGCGTGGAAAATTCGGCCCCTTCTGAATTGGCGATGCGTGGATCGAAATCGAGCGCGGCCCTTTCCGCCTCCACCGCGAGCCGGGTCTTCTCCTCGACGGACAGGGCGCGGGCCTGATCGTCGAACAGCTCCAGGTCGGGAACGTTGCGCGCCAGATCTTCCGGCGCGGGGAGACCGCTGGCAGGGTCCTGCGCCGTCAGGCGGGCCAGCGCGCAGGTGTCGTCCACCAGCCGCGCGATGGATTCCTTCGAGATGTCCGAGGTCGAGGCGGTCGCCGAGCTGGCGCCGAAAAAGAGCCGGAGGCCGATCCGCTTCTCCTGCGCCTGGCTGATCTTTTCGACCTCTCCGAGACGCACCGCGACAAAAAAGCTCTCGCTCTCCGCCATCACGACATCGCCTTGCGAGGCCCCTCTCTTCCGCGCCTCTTCAAGGACAGAGTGTGCTAGATCCTGCGTTAATTCTAAGCGGTCCATGTTTAGTCTGTTCGGGGCAATCCCCCGCAGCTTGCTGTGTAAAGGTCTGTCATTCCCGCATGCTTTTAGCGGGAATCCAGGCGAAACTCGGACTGGACCCCCGATAAAAACATTCGGGGGTGACAACTTTGGGGGAAATTATCATAAAGTTGTTCTCTCTGCGCCTTGCTCTTTACCCGCTTCCCGCTGCCTTATTCGTTTTGCATTTTGCAATTTGCACCTTGCATTTTGCACTTTTCTCTCCGCGCTTTGCCCTACGCAGCCGTTCCTCCGACGGTCAGAGCATCTATGCGAATCGTCGGCAACCCGACGCCCACGGGCACGGACTGGCCGTCCTTTCCGCAGGTGCCAACGCCTTCGTCCAGCTTGAGGTCGTTGCCGACCATCGAGACGCGCGTCAACACGTCCGGCCCGTTGCCGATCAGCGTCGCTCCTTTGACCGGCCGCGTCACTTTGCCGTCTTCGATGAGATAAGCCTCGCTCGCGGAAAAGACGAACTTGCCGCTGGTGATATCCACCTGCCCGCCGCCGAACGCGACGGCATAGATCCCCTTTTTGACCGAGCGGATGATATCTTCCGGCGGCGTCTCGCCGGCGAGCATAAACGTGTTGGTCATGCGCGGCATCGGGATATGCGCGTAGCTCTCGCGCCGCCCGTTGCCCGTCGGCGCCATCTTCATCAGCGAAGCGTTGAGACGATCTTGCAAATAACCGCGCAGAATTCCTCTTTCGATCAACACGGTCCGGTGGGTCGGCGTGCCTTCGTCGTCGATGTTGAGCGAGCCGCGGCGCGAGGGAATCGTCCCATCGTCGACGACGGTGCAGAGATCCGAGGCCACCTTCTGGCCGATGCGACCGGAGAAGGCGGAGACCTTCTTGCGATTGAAGTCGCCTTCCAGGCCGTGGCCGATGGCCTCGTGGAGCAAAATGCCGGGCCAACCCGATCCCAGCACGACATCCATCGTCCCGGCCGGCGCATCCTGCGCGTCTAGATTAAGAATCGCCTGGCGCACCGCCTCGCGCGTGTAGCGCTCGTAGTCACGATTGGCGGTGAAGAATTCAAACTCGACCCTGCCGCCGCCGCCGTAGCTTCCGACCTGGCGGTTTCCCCGCTCCTCAACGATGCAGGTGACGTTGAGACGGGCGAGCGGCTGGACATCCCCCACCGCCCATCCTCGGGAAGAGGCGACGAGAACGATCTTCTGCTCGCTCCCGAGCGAGACAAAGACCTGCCTGACGCGCGCGTCCAGGCCGCGGGCCAGCGCGTCTATCTCCGTAAGCAGCTTGAGCTTGCGCTCAAGCGGCGCTTCGGTTACGGGAATCGCGATCGGATAAAGATCGTGCGCTTGGATTCGCTCGCTTCCCACCCGGACGGGAACTTGAGCCGCCGGATCGTGGGCGATATGGTGCGCCGTGCGCGCGGCGAGCGCGAGATTGTCGATCGTGATGTCGTCGGTATAGGCGTAGCCCGTCTTGGCTTCGGCCAGGACGCGCACGCCGACCCCGTTGGAGATCGACCGCGAAGCGTGTTTCACCAGCCCTTCTTCCAGACTGATCGCCTCGTTGGTCCGGTATTCGAAATAGAGGTCCGCGTAATCCGCCTTGCGCTCCAGCGCCTGGCCGAGGACCTGGTCGAGGTCGCGCGCGGTGACGCCGAAGCGGCGGTCGAAGAAAGATTCGGGTTTGACGACATCCTGCGCCATGGTTAAGGTTTCTACCATCTTTTGGCGCGCGCGCAAGGACAGTCGCCGCGCAAAATCCCTTCCTCTTCGAAAAAAAGTGTAGTATATACACGTTGCGTAACCAAAATTTTTTTGCGGCCTAAAAGCACAATGGCAGACACCAAAAAGAAGATCGTCCACGTCGTCGGCACCGGCACCATCGGCGAGCCGCTGATCGGCATTCTCGCCACCTTCAGACAACAGTTCGGCATCGACGAAGTCACCTTCCACAAGCGCACGCCGCTGTTAACCGACCGCTCCAAGGTCCTGGCGCTCAATCGAAACGGGGCTAAGCTCTGCGTCGATAAGGAGCGCTGGGAAAACTTCAAGCAGATGGGGATGGCACCCGCCTACGAGGCGAACGAGGCGATCGACCGGGCCAACGTGGTGATCGACTGCACCCCGGTCGGCAACGAAAACAAAGAGAAACATTATAACCGCTTTGCGAACAACGGGCGGGGCTTCATCGCCCAGGGGAGCGAGTACGGCTTCGGCAAGATGTACGCGCGCGGCATCAACGACCGGGCGCTCGACCCTAAAACCGACCAGTTTCTACAGGTGGTGAGCTGCAACACCCACAATCTCGCGGTTTTGATCGACACCCTCGCGCTGGGACCGGAGAAAGAGAACAATCTCGAAGAGGGCCGGTTTGTCTGCATGAGGCGGGCCAACGATCTCAGCCAGGAGGGGGAGTTCATCCCCGCGCCGGAGGTGGGAAAGCACGAGGACAAGCGCTTCGGCACCCACCAGGGAAGAGACGCCCACTATGTGTTTAAGACGCTCGGGCTGGACCTGGACATCTATTCCTCGGCGCTCAAGATCAACACGCAGTACATGCACACGATCCATTTCGATCTCAAGCTCAAACGCCCGGTGGGGATGGACGAGGTGATGCGCCGGTTCAAAGCCAACGGCAGGATCGCGCTGACCAACAAGAAATCGGCCGCCTCGGTGTTTTCCTTCGGGCGCGATCACGGGGTGTTCGGCCGGATTTTGAACCAGACGGTGATCGCCACCAACACGCTGGCGTTGAAGGGCGAGCGGGAAGTGGTCGGGATGTGCTTCACGCCGCAGGACGGCAACTCGCTGCTCAGCAGCATCGCCGCGACGCTGTGGTTTCTCGATCCCGCCTCCTATGAGACGCGGCTGGAAGTCCTTAAGCCTTATTTTTTCAGCGAGATCTAACTCCCCTAACCCCTTACCCCTCACGTCAGGGGTTAGGCGTGAGGCGTGAGGCGATTAGTCCTTTAACCCGTCCACCGAGATCCCTTCGAACCGCACGCTGTTTCCCACTTCGATGCCCTTCGCGCTTGCGAGGCCGCCCTTGATTTCGAGCACAAACCGGCTCGGCACGCCGACGGACAGCGTGGCCGTGGAGTACGGGACCGCTCGCTGGACGATGCCCACGATCTTCCGATCGCCGCCGATAAAGATCATATCGAGAGAGATCGGCGTGTTTTTCATCCAGAAGGTCTGCACCGACTCGTTGGGAAAAAGAAACAGCATGCCCTGATCGTCGCCCAGCTCGCGCCGGTACTGCAGCCCCAACTCCCGTTTCGCCGGCGTGTCGGCGATCTCCACGCGGATCGCGCGCTCGTTTCCGTTTTTGGTCGAGATGACGACACGGGGGCCCGCGCCGCAGGCGGGGAGGCTGAACGCAAGGAGCGAAAGGCAAAGCGCCGTCGAGCTTGTAAAAAGACGACTCATGGTCGAACGAACTCCGGCCCGTGGATTCGATGGCCGTCCTATCTCCGAAGGTTGTTGGCGACGATCTCGGCGATATCAAGGATCGCCGGCGCGGCCCCTTCTTCCTCTTTCGCCGCCTCTTCCGTGAACATGCGCATACAGAACGGACATCCCGTGGCTACGGTCTTGGCTCCCGTCTCTTTCAACTCGCGATAACGGTTGACCGGCACCCGCTCGCGCCCCGGCTCCTCTTCCTTCCAGAACTGGGCGCCTCCGGCGCCGCAACAAAAGCTGTTGCTGCGGTTGCGCGCGGGCTCGCTCAGCTTGCCGCCCGCCGATTCGATCACCCGGCGCGGCGCATCGAACACCCCGTTGTGCCTCCCCAGGTAACACGGATCGTGATAAGCGTTGGCGCCGCTGGCGCCGCCCTGGAGAGTCAGCTTCCCGGCCTGGATCAGCTCGTCGAT
This sequence comes from Binatia bacterium, assembly GCA_041483675.1. Taxonomy (GTDB): domain Bacteria; phylum Desulfobacterota; class Binatia; order UBA9968; family UBA9968; genus 2-12-FULL-60-19. The sequence continues at coordinate 3,758 of JBGPGE010000104.1, read as the reverse complement.
AAACTCGCTGTGATGCTTGACGGCGTAGCTGCCGCCGAGCTGGGGATACTCGTTCTTGAGAGTGTGAAGACAATGCGGGCAGGTCGTGACGATCAGCTCGGGCTTGAGGCCATTCAAAGTCTCGACGTTTTCCGTCGCCATCTGCGAGAAGAGATACTCGTTGCCCGCGCGGCGCGCCGCGTCCCCGGTGCATTTTTCCTTGAGCCCGAGCACGGCCCAGTTGACTCCGGCGGCATTTAAAATCTCGGCCATGCTACGCGCGATCTTCTGGGCGCGCGGATCGAATGCGGCCGCGCATCCCACCCAATAGAGAACGCCGGGACTGGGGTTCTGCTCAAGCGTGGGAACCGCAAACGGCAGTCCCTTGGCCCAGTCCATGCGGGTTTCCGGGGCCATCGCCCAGGGATTCCCCACCTGCTCCATGCCGCCGAAGGCTTTTTTAAGATTGGTTGGAAATTCCGCCGCGCTCAGCACCCGTTCGCGCCGGACATCCATGATGTGGAGCATCGGTTCGTTGCCCACCGGGCAGACTTCGACGCAAGCGTTGCAGGTCGTGCAGGCCCAGGTCGCCTCCTCATTCAGGGCGAACTCGAGCAGCGGCCGCGGGCTCTCCTTGCCGGCGCTGAATTCATGGCGGATACGGTTCAGCTCGTAGCGTTCGTTGATCAGAATCGCCGCCGGACTCAACGCCTTACCGGTAACGTAAGCCGGGCACACCTCCTGGCAGCGGTTGCACATGATGCAACTGTATGCGTCCAACAGACGCGGCCAGGGGAACTCTTCGAGCCTGGCCGCGCCGAAGGACTCTTCCTTCTCGAAATCCATCGGCGCCAGCGCCCCCGGCCTTTCTTTTCTCAGCGCGAGGTTGATCGGCGCCATCATGATATGGATGTGCTTGGAGCGCGGGAAATAGGGAAGAAAAACGAGGATGGAACCCAACGCCCCCCACCAGAAGAGATGTTCGAAGCCGGTCACGGTGCCGGGATTTGCGCCTGCAAAAAGCGCGGCGAATAAAGAGCCGACCGGCTGGTAGAGATCGGCGCCGTCGTGCGCGAGCTGAGCGGACTTGGAGAGCAGGCGGCTGCCCACGTGGAGGAAAATAAAAACCGAGACGATGGTCGAGTCTCTGCGGATGCCTGCCTTGGCCTCCTCGTGCACCGGAACGTTGGCGGCAAAGGCGAAATCTCGGGGTCGCGCCACGAAGCGCCGGAGCGCCAGCCCGACGATTCCGATCAACACCCCCGCGGTCAGAAGATCGGCGACCATATTGAAAGAATTCCATAGCGCTCCGCGCGCGCGAAACGAAAAAAATCCCTCCACGACATCGACGACGTTGACGAGAAAGTAATAGACAAATCCGTAGAAGACTAACGCGTGGAGCAGCGAGATCAGCGGCCGTTTCTTGAACACGCTCTGCTGGCTAAGGACCGTCCACAACGCCTGGAGGATGCGCTCCGGCAATCGATCGAAGCGGTCTTCCGGTTTTCCCCGCCGGATGCTCTTGTAGACCTCGTAGAAGCCGGTGCCGCCGAAATAGAGCGCGCCAACGGCGAGCGCTAGAAACAGAATTTTTTCGATAGTCGTAAGCATAGGGCGGATGTTCTTAGCTCTTTGGAGTGTTGGAGTATGGGAGTATTGGGTTTTACCGGTGTCGGCACTTATCGCTGGTACCCCAGACGGGTGGAGAGCTGCTTTCCACCATCGGTAATCAGCGGGACAATTTCCCGTTCAATGCGCTCTAGGGTCAAGCGGTGCGCCGGTCCGGCGATCGCGAGGGTCCCAACCAGGTTGCGCGTGTAGTCGTGGATCGGCACAGCGACGGAGGAGACTTCCGCCATGAACTCGCCTTGATCTACCGCGTAGCCGTGCTCGCCCACGTCCTTTAGCTCCCGGAGCAGCGCCTCCCGATCAACGATCGTTTTATCCGTGTACCGCTCCAGTTTGTCGGGAAGGTTGCGAGTCGGATCGTCGCTCGACTCAAAGGCAAGATGGATTTTACCGGCGGCGGTGCAGTGGAGCGGCAGGGCCTGCCCCAGTAATGAGATTACACGAACGGGGTTTTGCGGCTCTACGAAATCGAGCGGAATCAGCGAGATCCCTTTCTTGACCGTGACATAGCAGCTTTCGCCGGCTGAGCGCGCCAGGTCACGCAAAGTGGTTTTCGCCTGCAAGAGAAACCCCATCTGATTTCCATAGGTTTGACCCAGCCGCAGGCACTTGACGCCGAGGCGATAATTTTCCGTGGCTTTGTTTTGTTCGATATAGCCGCGCGCCTCCAGAGTGGCGAGCAGGCGGAAAACATTGTTCTTGTGCAGCTTTAGCTTTTTGCTTAACTCGGTCACACCGATCTCGTTGATCTCTCCGCTGAACTGCTCGAGAACATCAAGGGCGTGCGATACCGATTGGATAGCGTAGTTGGCCTTCTCTCGCCGCACCATACTCCTGCCTCCAGCGCTAACGACCGACGTTTCGTCCGGGGCCGTCGGGCACTGCGCTTAACAAAAGCTGTTTTAACTTAGCTCGGAAGCGGCAGGCGTGTCAAATGAAGGTGGGAAGCTGTCAGCTTTCAGCAGTCAGCGATGAACAGAGGAGGGACTTTTTTCGAAGCTGAATGCTGACGGCTGATCTCTGACTGCTAGAATTTGCTCGGAACCTTCTCCCAATCCTTAAGAAATTTCTCGATGCCGATGTCGGTGAGGGGGTGTTGCGCCAGTTGTTTGATGACAGCGAACGGCACCGTCGCGACGTGCGCGCCCATAAGCGCGGCGGTGAGCACGTGAATCGGATTACGGATGCTGGCCACAAGCACCTCAGTTGCATAGTTGTAGTTGGCAAAAATCTTGAGGATCTGCCCGATGATCTCCATCCCGCTCTGCGAGATATCGTCGAGGCGGCCGACGAAGGGACTGACGTAAGCGGCCCCGGCCTTCGCCGCCAGCAACGCCTGGACCGGAGAAAAACAGAGCGTGACGTTGGTCTTGATGCCCTTCTCTCTGAGCAGTCTCACCGCTTTGAGTCCCTCCGTTGTAAGAGGGACTTTCACGACGACGTTTTTTCCGTAGCGCATGAGATCTACGCCTTCGCGCGCCATGCCGGCGGCATCCAGGCTCACCGTCTCAAGGCTGACCGGCCCATTCACCAACGAGCATATCTCGCTCACGACTTCATCGAAGCCCCGTCCCGTCTTCGCGACCAGCGAAGGATTGGTCGTAACACCGTCGATCAGACCGAGGCTGTGAGCCTCGCGGATTTCCTGGATATCGGCGCTATCGATAAAAAATTTCATCGCTTGGACTCCTTGGAATGTTTACTTACCACTGTTCAAAATAATTGCCAATAAAATTCCGGCCGCCGGCTCGGGGACTCTGGTCATCCGTACGCCGGCTCGGACGATAACGGGAAGCGACGCGTTTTATGAGAGCGAAAAGCTTCCCCATGCCGGCATCAAGGCCGGGAACGAAGACAGCATGGTTCCAAGGGAAACTCGATCGCGGCGGAAAAAGCGCGACAAAAATAAAACGCCCCCGCTCCGGATCGGAACCGGAGCGGGGGCGACCTCTTACCGAAATCCCTCTAACGCTCGATAGTAGCTTTGCGTTTAGCTCGTCCTATTCAAACTCGACCGCGTCGGCTCCTCGACCTGCCCCGCAGCCGGCGGAATATCCTGGTTGGGCTCCAGGTACTTCCTTCGCGTCTGCTTCAGCGTCGCATTGTTCCCGCCGAAAAAGAACTCCAACCCCGACGTCGCCCGGTACGCC
>JBGPGE010000103.1:0-15688 GCA_041483675.1 Binatia bacterium | reverse complement strand
TTTTTAATCTGTTCGCCTCAATTCCCCGCAGCTTGCTGCGTAATGGCGATTCCAAGTCTTCTCATGGTTCGATCTTTCTCACCATGACCCTGAGCAAAGTCGAATGGGTCAAGGTCTGTCATTCCCGCATGCTTTTAGCGGAAATCCAGGCGAAACTCGGACTGGACCCCCGATAAAAACATTCGGGGGTGACGACTTTGGGAAAAATTATCATAAAGGTTTTCGATACGCCGCAGCTTGCTGCGGGGTAGTTCACCCCTTCGTCTCCATCTCCTTCGCCACTTCTCGAAGCAGCCGATAATCCACGATCTCGGGCAGACTAATCGGCTTTTTCACGCCGGTCTCCCTCTTCACCAGCTCAAGAAAGTCTTGCAGCACCTCCTGGTTGACCGTCCCGTCTTCGCTCAGCGTCTGCAGGACGATCTTATAAACCTCCTCCGCGACCGGCGGCTCCAGGTTGAACCGCTTCCCGATGAAATCCGTGGCTTCCTTGCGTTCCTGGCGGAACGCCTTCATAGACCGCAGGAAACCGCGCAGCACCCGCCTGACCTGCTGGGGATTCTTTTCGATCTTCTCTCCGCTGGTGACGATTCCGGTGAGCGGCTGCTTCAGATGGTTCCCGGCGAAAACCAATTCCCTGAAGCCCTCCTGCTTCATCCTTATATTCCACGGGACCGGCATGATCGAAGCCTCGACCGAACCCGCCTTCATTGCCGCCAGGCGCACCGAGGCCGCGCCGATGGCGATGTAGACCACGTCCCGATCCGGATCGAGACCGAGCGCCCTGATCGACGCCTTGGCGGCAAGCCCTCCCGTATCCGTCGGCAGACTTACGGCGACTTTCTTGCCCTTGAGATCTCTCCCCGACTGGATCGACGGCTGGGTCATCAGATAAAACAGGATGTCCTTGAAGCTATAGGCGATGATTTTGAGCGGGAGCCCCCGCACGGCCGCGCGGAAGGCGGTGCCGGCCGAATACATGTAATCGACTTCCCGCGTGCTGACGATGGCAGCCACCGCAAGGTCCGTCCGCAGCATGCGAAACTCGAGATCGACGCCTTCCCTGCGATAGAAACCTTTTTCGATGCCGTAGAGCAGCGGCGCGATACTGATGCTGTCGCTGTTGTGCGCGATGATCGCCTTTTCCGGGCTCTGGGCTAGAGCCGGAATCGGCAGGAGCAGCAGAAACAGCGTTGACAAGGTAAGGCGCATTGGATAACTATCGTTCGACATTCATTCGAAAGGACTGACGATGGCTGAACATATCAAAATGACCCCCCAAGAAGCAAAAGCAAAAGTCGCCGCGCTGAGAAAGATCGTGCTCGACACGTATGAGAAGGAGATCCGCAATCACCCCTACTTCGTAGATCTCCGGGCCGGAAAGCTGGAGCGGGACCATCTGAAGTTCTGGATCAAGAACTGGCACGCCTTCGCCGTCGAAGTGAACACCGGCATGGCTACGGTCTACCATCAGTTCGTCGGCTTTTTCAAAAGACATCCCAAACTGGAGGACATGATCGCCCAGAAGATCGGCGAAGAATTTACCACCCCGGGCCTCGGCGGCCACGCGCGCATGCTGCTGCGCCTGGGAAAGGCCTTGGGAGTGGAGCCGCAGGAGATGATCGAATGCGAGCTGATCCCGGAAGCACGAGGTTTAGTGGACTTCTTTGTCCGCTCCTGGATCGACGTGCCGCTGGCGGAGTGTTACGCAATCCATCTGGAAGAGGAGATCTTCGGCTTTATCTCGCAGGACTACCGCGCGAGCCTTCCCAAATACGGCTTGACGAAAGACGACATCCAATATTTCCGCGTCCACGAAGAGGCCGATCTGAGCGAGGAGCACGGCGGCACCAACCAGAGAATTCTGGAGAAGGCGCTCGAAGACGGCTACGGCAACGAGCGGGCGGGCTGGCCGCTTGAGTACTGCTCGCGGGTCGCCGTCCAGATGATGACGACCTTCTACGACGGCATCTACCGCAGATACAAAAACCAGGAAACCTGGCGATGAAGGGTAAGATGAACTTTTTTCATCCCTCATCCTTCATCCCTCATCCCTTCCTGAGGACTGGAGGTGCGCCATGAAGGCCGAGTCTCAGTCCACCGAAGAGCTGGATCGGTTGCTTGGGCGGCGATGGCTCTCAGGGCTGTGGCGCGTTGCCAGGGACGAGCGCCCGCTCGATCCCAAAACGGCGGTGAAGCCCCATCTTTGGAAGTGGGCGGATATCCACGACAGCCTCGTTCAGGCTCGGGATCAAATCGGAATTAAAGCCGGCAGCGTGGAGCGGCGGGTTATCCGGCTGGTCAATCCGGGATTGCAAAATACCGAGATGACAAGCCACACCATGCTCCTCTCGTTCCAGCTCATCCAGCCGGGCGAGGTCGCCCCGGCCCACCGCCACACGATGACCGCGATCCGGTTTATTCTCCAGGGCAAGGGCGCCTACACCAACGTGGACGGGCACAAGATGGTGATGGAAGACGGCGATTTGATTCTGACGCCGCAGTGGAGCTGGCACGAGCACGCGCACGAGGGCGACAAAGATATGATTTGGATCGACGGCCTCGACGTGCCGTTCATACAATCGCTGCAGGTAATCTCGTTTGAGCCGTTCAAGGACAAGCGGCTCGGCGTGAAGAGTACCTCCGATCTTGCGCCGCCTTACGGCATGACGCGGCCGGTAGGCGAGCCTTCCGCGGAGCTGCCCGCGCCGCTCCACTATCGCTGGCGCGACACCTACCCGAACCTCAAGCGGCTCGCCGAGGGAAATCCCAATCCTTTCGAAGGCGCGGCGATGGAATACGTGAATCCGCTGAGCGGCGCCTCCACGCTGCCGACCTTATCCTGCTGGATCCAGTTGCTCCGCCCCGGCATGCGCACCCAGGGCCACCGCCACACCAGCACGAGCATCTATCACGCCTTCCGCGGGAGCGGCACGACGGTGATCAACGGCGAGCCGTTTCACTGGGAACAGGGCGATACTTTCGTCGTGCCGCTCTGGCACTGGCACGAGCACGCCAACCGCTCGTCGAAGGACGAGGCGATTCTTTTCTCGATGCATGATGCGCCGATTTTAAAAGCCTTCGGATTGTATCGTGAAGAGAAGCAGGGCGAGAGTCGGCTGGGACTTTAGCCGGGATTCCTCCGAAAATCGGACGCTCAGCACCAAGCGATCGGCTTTCAGCCTAGGCAGATTCCCTCACCCTCGCCCTCTCCCAAAGGGAGAGGGTAGGGCATGGTCAAGGAGCTACGGCTTCCAACCGCGCGCCTGCAGTTCGTCCCGGACCTTACGGGCGACCGAAGAGTCGAAAATCTTCTCGAGCGGCGGCGGCTCTTTGATCCCGACCCGACCGACGATGTGCTCCAAAGATTTCTTTTGCAGCGCTTCGCCGATCGTGCCGTCCTGCGTCATTCCCGGCCGTACCAAATCGTAGATTTTGGCCACCTGATCCTCCGGCAGCCGGAGAAAACGGACCAGCGCCTGGACGGTGCCCGGACGGTTGTCGCGGAAATAGCGAAAGCCTTTGAGCGTCGCGCGCAGGAATCTTTCGACTAAAACCGGTTCGGTTTCCATGAGCTGTTCGGAGGCAAGCACGCTCCCTTGCAGCTCGACGAGATCCTGCTCGATAAACGAGACCAACTCGCGATAGCCGCTTTCCTGGGCTAAAAAGTTCCCTGGTATCGACAGCATCGCCCCGTCCACCGAACCCGCTTGCAGCGCCACAAAGCGCGCCGTGCCAGCGCCCATCGGCAGGATAAAAACGTCGCGGCCTCCTTCGAGGCTGTGTCTCTTCAAGAGATCGCGCAGTAAAGAGTCCGGGCCGCTGCCGAGGCTGGAGACGCCGACTCGCTTTCCCTTAAGCTCCACGACCGAGCGGATGTCGGGCCTGACATAGAGCCAGAACATGGGCCGATGAAACGTCGTAAAGAGAAATCGAATCGGCGCGCCGCGCAAAATCGGCGGCAAGCCGGCGCCGCCGACGGTGGCAAACTTTACGTTTCCGCCGATTAACGCCTGCACGGCGACGGCCGAGGGCATCGCCACAAGCTCCACGTCCAGCCTCTCTTCCCTGTAGTATCCCCTCTGTCTCGCGACGACAAAAGTCGTGGAAGCGGGAGAGGCCGCGGGAATCGCAACGTGAACCTTCCGCAGCTCCTGCGCTTCCGCGCGCGACAACAGCCCACAGAGAGTTAGAAATACAATAACGCGGCGGCGAATAGCCACGGGACCTCCTTTGTGCTACAGATCGCAGACTATCCGTGTGAAGTTCGGCGGTCAAGAACTGAACGGTTTCAACTATGGCCCGAGGCCTTTGCGGTTATGTCATTCCCGTGAAAACGGGAATCCAGTCTTTTCGAACCTGGACTCCCGCCTCCGCGGGAGTGACGGTCCCCTATATTGGCGCTAAAGGCTTTTTGGAAACCATTCCCTTGAGCTGTCCACGATGAAATTCGGCGTCTTTCTTCCCATCTCAGGCCGCGCCGCGGGGCCGGCCACGCTCATGGACGCCGCCCGCCAGGCGGAAGCGCTGGGTTACGATTCCGTCTGGTGCGCGGACAGAATAATTATTCCGTGGGAGATCAAAACCCCTTATCCTTACAGCGAGGGACAGAGCTTCATCGTTCCGCCCGACCGGCCGTTCTTCGAGCCGCTCACCTGTCTTGCGTTTCTCGCCGGCTGCACGGAAAAAATCTCCCTCGGCATCAGCGTCCTGGTCCTTCCCTACCGCCATCCGCTTTACTGGGCGAAAATCGCCACCACCATAGACCACCTGTCCAAGGGGCGCTTGATTCTCGGCATCGGCGTGGGCTGGATGGTCGAGGAATTCGCCGCGCTCGGCGCAAATTTCGAGAAGCGGGGAGAATCCTCCGATGAGCAGCTCGACCTCCTGCGCGTGCTGTGGAGCGAGGAGAAAATCAGCTTTGCAGGCCGTCACTATCGCTTCGATGGGATCGCCTTCTCGCCGAAGCCGTTGCAACAGCCGCGCATTCCGATCTGGGTAGGAGGCGAGGGAGTTCGCGCGCAGCGGCGCGCCGGCGAATACGGCGACGCGTGGTTCCCCTATTTTGTGCGGATGACACCCAAAGAGTTAACGAGACGCTTCGACCACGTTCGAAGGTCGGCGGAGAAGGCTGGACGCGACCCGGAGCGGATTCATCTTAATTGCTGCCTGCCGATCGAACTCAGCCGCGAGCCACTGCCACAGGAAGAAGATCGCCTACGCGGCTCGCCGGAACAGGTTGCCACGGCGCTCAGAGGCTACGTGAAGATCGGCGTCGAACACATCGCGCTGCAGTTCATGGTGCCCCACTGGCCGGAGCGGGTGGAGCAGATCGAGCGTTTCGCTCGCGAGGTCATGCCCGCCATAAGTTAGGTGGACATTTCCCAGCCCTTAGGCTACTAAAATCTTGAGCCTCATTTACCTTCGCGAAAGGATAATTGAAAAATGAGCGACCTGCCGCGAGTTGCATTGATCATTACCGGCGGAACCATCGACTCGCTTGGGAAAGACCGCCTCGACCTTGCGTGGTACATCGAAGCCGGAAAACGGCTCAATACCGGCGAGCTGCTGGCTCAGCTTCCCGAGCTGAAACAGATCGCGCAAGTAGAGGAAGTCCCGTTCCGGCGGCTGCCGAGCCACGCATTGGTCGATAAGGACTGGCTCGACATGGTACGGACGATTCATTCCATCTTCGACCAGAACAAGGCCGACGGCATCGTCATCACGCACGGCACCAACACGATCGAAGAGACGGCCTACTTTCTCAATCTGACGCTCAAGACGGACAAGCCCGTGGTGATCGTCGGCTCCATGCGTCCCGCCTCGGCGATCAGCGCCGACGGCTACCTGAATCTCGTGAACGCGATCAAGGTCGCCGCCGATCCCAACTCCAGAGGCCGCGGCTGCCTGCTGGCGATGAACGACACGATCTACGGCGGGCGCGACGTGACCAAGACCGCGACTTACCGCGTCCAGGCGTTTCAGGGACGCGACCTCGGGCCGTTGGGATTCGCCGACGCCGACGGAAAAATCGTCTACTACCATCAGACAGCCAAGAAACACACCGTCAATACGGAATTCGACGTGCGAAATCTTCAGGCGCTCCCGCGCGTCGATGTCGTCGTCTCCTACGTCGGCGCCGACGGCAAGATGATCGAAGCGGCGGCGGCGGCCGGCGCCAAAGGCATCGTCAGCGCGGCAACCGGCGCCGGACGGCCGACGCCCGCGGAAGACGAAGCGTTCGACCGGGTTTACAAAGAAAAGGGAGTGATCATGTGTCTCTGCAGCCGCGTCGGCTCGGGGCGCGTGGTGCGGAGTCCGGGGCTGGCCAAACGCGGCTTCGTCGCCGGCGACAACCTTCAGCCCTGGAAAGCCCGCGCGCTGCTGGCGCTGGCGCTTACGAAGACGAGCAACGCCGATGAGATCCAAAGAATGTTCGACACGTACTAATCTTATTTTCCATAGCGGCCGCGTGTGGCCTTACCCATAGCTTTGCCACACGAGGAAACCGGGCCCTTTTTGGTCTAGTCAGGAGGCTGGTCTGATGTTCATTCATCGATTATCCTGTCTTGCATCAGGGCTTTGTCTGGTTTTTCTTCCCTTCGTTTTCGCGTCTCCTGCCGCCGCAGCGGCTAACCCCAACAGGAAAGTCATCATCGCGTTTGCCGATTTCAGTGAGCGGACAGGGCTTGTCTTTGTCGCCAAGGATCAGCGCTTTTTTGAAGAGCGTGGATTGGATGCCGAGATCGTTCAGGTGCGCAGCGGGCCGATCGCCGTTTCGGCGCTGGCCTCAGGCGATGCCCACTTCTATTCCGCCCCCGCTTCCGGAGCCACGATCGGGGCGATGGCCGGAGGGCTGGACGTGGTATTCGTGGCCGGTCTTATCAATAAGCTTGACGGGTACTTCGTCGTTTCGCCAAGAATCAAGAGCCCGGCGGACCTTAGAGGCAAGACCCTCGGCGTGCAGAGCATCGGAGGCGGGATCTGGATGTTTACGATGATGGCTCTTGACCATTGGGAGCTCAACCCTGAGCGGGACAAAATCCAATTCCGGGTGATAGGAGATCAGTCTGTCATAGCGCAGGCGATGATGACCGGCATCGTCGATGGCGCGTTGTTGGGTTATACGTTCAGCCGGTTGGCGCAACGCCAGGGATCCTACCTCTTGGCCGATCTCCCCAAGCTCAATATTCCCTACCAACACATGGGCCTGCTGGCCCGCAGGAGCATCGTGGAGAGTTCTCCCCAGCTGGCTGAGCAGACCTTGCGAAGCCTTCTCAAGGCGATTGGCTTTATTCAGGATCCGGCAAACAAGCAGGCGGTGATGCGGAGTTTAACTAAATGGCTGCGGCTGCCACAGGTGGAAGGCGCTGAGGAGTTGTATGAGAGAATGAAGATTCTCTATGAGCGACCTATTACTCCCACCAGGGAGGGGCTACAGAATGCGCTGCGCGTTCTGGGCAAAGTAAATCCGAAAATTGGGGCGCTGAAGGTGGAGGATCTTATGGATGACCGCATTGCGCGTAAGGTCGAAAAGGAAGGATTTTAAGCTGGGAAGATGGCTATTCACTCCTAGCCCGACACATCCGGCAATGAAAAGGCGGCCTCCGGCCGCCTTTTTTTCGTCCGCCGCGCTACAAAAGCGCCCCCCGGCCCCGGCCACAATCTCCAGCCCCGGAAAGCCCGTGCGCTGCCGGCTTTGGCGCTCACGCAGACCAGCAACACCGATGAGATCCAAAAAATGTTCGACACCTATTGATGGGCCGCGACGGGTTCTGCAAGCGTGACTTTCTGAACCTTATTGAACCGGCTTCGTGCCGGAAGCGGGTCGGGCGAGTTTGTATTCCACCAACTCCATCGTCGTATTCGTCTGCTCGGTTTTAATGCGGATAACGTTCTTTACTTCCGGCGCGTACCAGATTGTCCAATCTCCGCACCACGGGTCATAAGGCCCGCTTGTAACCGTGCAGGTGCATTGGCACTCAAACGCTCCGAACGTGCCCGCCGTCACTGCTACGGGTTTGAATGCGGCCGCGTGGCAATCTATCCGGTTAAGTCCGCGATGTGGACTGGTCGAAGGTTGGCCACGTAGTACACTCTCACCGGTGTAGCTCCAGGTTTTGCCTACCCACATGGGAAAAGACAGATTGGGCGCAAGTGCAGTGAATTTCCCCTTGGTCATATTTCCCCGCTCGTAGACCCAGTAATCTCCTGCCTGGATTAGCGGGCGCTCGGCAACCGGCCCTTTGTAACTCTCCGGTGGTGTCGTCTGAGGTATGGTTGGAGCGCAGCCAGCAAGTAGTCCGGTTAGGAAAAGAATCAGCAAGATGAGGGCGACTTGATAAACGATACCTGACCGACCACTCACAAAAGTTTCTCCTGCTTGGCGATGCCGCCGACGCCGCGCTGCATAACGGCGATCCGCTCTTTGCTCTCCTGCGAGACACGCCGCTCTGTCCGGCATTGTTGCCGGTTTCCATTCCGGCGAGCAATTCCCGGATGTCCGACTGGGCCTCATTGACGGCTAATTGATCGTCAGCGTCAGGTTTTTCTGCGCCTGGCCGCCGAGCGGGTCGGTGATGCGGAACCTGAGAATAAAGGGTCCTGCTTGCGTCGGGATGCCGGTAATCGCGCCCGTGGAACTGTTGAGTGTCAGACCAGCGGGGAGATTCCCTGACACCAACGACCAAGTATAGGACTTCTTGCCTCCAGCGGCCTTGAGGGATCCTTTGTAGGCTTTGCCCTGAGTTCCGGCCGGGAGAGTGTTGGTGCTGATGGCGAGAGTCTTGAAGATTGTAATCCTGAACGTTCCAGTTTTCGAGGAGCCGAGCTGATCGGTAATCCTAACGGTGAAACTGCCACCCTTGGCAAGAGGAGTGGGCGTCCCCGTAAGGCGACCGGTCGAAGTGTTGGCGCTGAGGCCGGGGGGGAAAACACCTTTCAGCAGCGTGAACGTGTAAGGCGGAACGCCTCCCGTTACCAAAGGCGCACTATAACCGACACCGACCTCTGCACTAGAAAGCAAGGGAGCAGCAAGAGTTGGTGGCGCCGGCGGAACCTTAATGGTAACGGCAACTGTGTCTGGAGCGCTTGCCCCGAACTCATCGCCTACTACCAGTTGGAAAGTAAGAACCGTGTCGACAGTAACTTGGAGCGCAGTAAATTGGGGCTGCGGCGTTGAATCATTGGAAAGGGTCACTTGAGGACCGGCGATCTGTGCCCACGAATATGACAGCGGACCTTCATTGACCGGGAGGCTTTTTAAAGCATCTAAAGTCACTACCACGTTGCTATACGCGATTTGATCGGATCCGGCGTTGGCTACCGGTGCTTGTAAAGGGAAGACGAGACTATCCATCTGCCCATCTCCGTCTTGGTCAACCTCAACCGCGTCCTCAGGCGTCACCTCCTGAAAAGTTATTGAAGCGATTCCGCTTGCGCTAAGAGGGATCTCCGGGTAATGCAGCACCTGAACAGGATCTGAACCGGAATATTCCGTGACTTTCAAGTGCGCTGTGCCGCTCTCGGAGGCCTCTATGGTAACAACGTACAGGCCTGGCTCCGGGACAACCGCGGTCTTCAAAGTTCCCATTTCGAAATACTGCCCACGATCAACAGGCAGGTTAACTGCTCCTTCTTTTGGAGGACCAAGATGATTTCCAAAATAATCAAAAACGCGTAGTGTTCCTACTTCTGATTCTAAGGAGACCTCAATCCATCGGATCGTGTCATCCGCAGCTGCGCTTTGCATCGCTACAGCCGTAGAAGACGGAAGAGCGAAACTTCCTACGCCAAGAATTTCCTTTATTTTTGCTCGTACCTCTGAATGTTTGAGCAACCCCAAGTGGTTGGCGGTGTCGTCAGGTCGGCAAAAGACAGGTGTGGTCACAGCAGTATCTGAAGAAGATATACACTCACCTAACTTCGATTTGAAATAGGACCGGGTAAAGCCTGGTATATTGCCAGCCTCGGCACTGAAAGTAGGAACGGTCCCGTCCCCTTGTCTTTCATCCTTAGCCCAAGTTGGGTCACACTTAGCGCCTTTTTCAATGGGAAAACCTACTCGATTGCAACTGAGACCTCCGATCGTTCGCTCTCCCGTGCCCGCTAAGAGATAAGCTTTGAGCCCAGCACTCGGAATCCATCCATCCAACCGTTCATGAACAGATACCCAGGTACGAATATGCGAGTTAAGCGGTTCATGGCAGAAAATATCAAGATGGGGATCCAATATGCAGCCCAAAAAGGGCCTTCCCCACTTTAGACTTTGGTCTGCGAGCATATCAATAAGGTCAGAATATACTAACCCCCCTTTCTTGCCGTCCTCATCAAAATCCTGATGGTCAATAAAGCTTGTCTCGTGGTCATTAAGTCTGTTGCTTGGAAGAAGCTGATATGCTGAAGGCATATTCGTTTCTATATGAGCGAGACGATCCTTGTCAGCAAAACCTTGGATTAACCCAAACACATCGTCTTCACCGAAAAGTAGGGCCTTGAGCGCTTTCGGTGCCCCGAAATGGGGAGTGCCGATCATGATAATATTTGCCACCTTCGATTCGTTAGCAGCAGCCTTGCTTAAATAGGCCTTCGCCACTAAACCACCCATACTGTGCGCGATAATATTCACCTGTGAACCAGGCGCCTGGGTGAGATTATTGACAAAATCTTCGAGTTCGTTGGCAATCTGCTCAATATCTAGTCTCCAATCATATGGAAACTTGTAAACCGTGTATTTTGGGCTAAAGCTTTCACCGCCCAGAAACCCAAGGAAATCTCCATAGATATCCTCGTACCACACATTTGGAATAATATTGCCGGGTGAAATGCCATTAGCGTCTTGGCCTTCGTCGTTGGGTCGCAGGACTTCAAGATGCAGATCACCCGGCACGACTAACGTTCTTACAACGGATGGCCAAATCTCCCCCAAAAGCGAGCATCCGTTTTGGCAGAGCTCGGTACCGTAGACACCGGGAATAAAGATGATCGGAATAGGCCCGGTGCCAGGCGTCGCCGCCGTGTCGCTTGGGCCACCCTCACCTTCCAGCGCCACAACGGCCCCACCTCCATTGCTCACAACCTGGACTTGTTGAAGAAAGGTTCCGACGGCGTTGGGGCTAAACTGCACGACAATGCTCTTGGATTCTCCGACAGCGAGATTAACGGAGCTATCCCCCACAATACTGAATGGAGCGGCGGTAGTCGCGTTTCCGGTGAGGGTGCCTCCGCCGGTGTTTTTGGCAGTGAAGCCTAGCTGTGTCGTAGTATCTTTCTCTACGCTACCAAAATTCAGCAATGTAGGTGTGACACTCAGCTGCGGCTGGCTAGGCACATTCACTGTGATAGGCTTGTTAGCTCGGTCATTCGCCACGTTGCTCTGATTGAGCGTATTATCCACGTCAAGGATCACCCAGACAAAGTAATTACCCGGCGTCGTGGTGCTAGGGATTGTAGATGCGACGTTGTGGGGGGTTGATGCCCCCGCTGAGAGAGAAGGCGTAGTAAACTCGGCCAGAAGACGGTCGGCGGTCGTGACATTGGCGGATGAGGTGTTCAACCGTATCCGTGTCTTTGAAGGACCAGCCGCTGCGTTCCCCTGGTTACGCACTGTAAAGCTCACTGTAATGGCATCACCCGGTAGCATTGAGCTTGGATTGACTAAGAGATTCTCTACAACAAGGTCTGACAATGATGCCGCCTGCGTCGAGAAGGTCGCGTTGCCGCTGGTGGCGCAAGTACCCGTCCCGCTTGCCCCGGAACACGCCGTCACGTCCCAACGATAGTCGGTGCCCGCCACCAACGCAGGCGTGGGGGTCGTCGATGTCGTGCCCGCCGAGAGAAACGCCGAGGTGAAGACGCAGTTGGGGCCGCCGGGGCAGCCGCCGAAGGGGGACTTGCTCATGTTGATCTGAAGCGAAGTGAAGTTGCTGCCTCCCGACCAGGTGAGCAGCGGGCTAAGCGTCGTAATTACCTGCCCGCCTGAGGGCAATAAGGGCGTCGGCGCAGTTACCGTCGTCCCCGGCGTCTGAAAATAAAGCACCGTGGTGTAGCTCGAACACCCGCTGGCATTGCACGCCGCCACGTTCCAGCGATACTGCCCGTTCGCGGCCAAGCTCGCTAGATAACTGATGTTGGTCGTGGTCGTGTCCACCACCAGCACGTTCGACACCATATCTCGCACGCCCACGCCGTAGTACGTTGCTCCCGATGAAGCATTCCAACTCAGCGTTACGCTGCTACTCGATTGAACCGGTCCCGGCGCACCTACCGTCCCCGGTGCGGGGTTCGCCGGCGTCGCAGGCACCACCGCCACGGCTGTCGCGGTAAAGCCAAACATAAGAACAATCGCTGCCGCGCACTGACCAAGCATCTTCCGCGACTTATCGAGGGCAGTTCTACAGAGAGGAACTTCACCCGAAGAGGGTTGCGTGGGTTGCGCGTCAGGCTTTTGTAATTTGCTTTTTGTCACGTGTCGTTATTTTGGTTTAGACTCGTCAGCATTCTTGGCCGGAGGATTTGAGACGGCTGGTTTTTCCACCGGTGGGCCGGATTCGATCATGGCCTCTCTTTGAGTCGTTACCCAGAGGCGGTCGATCACCGTCTGGTCCCAGACGGGTTCGCCGTCCTTCTGCATTTTGAAGCGGATCTGCGTATGCTGCTTTCCCATCTCTTGGATAAGCATGGTGATCTGAAATCTGCTTGGTTCCTTGATCTCTCGTTCCGCAGGCGGTTTGCTTCCTGGAAAAAAATACGCGAGCCAGCCAATATACGGCACAAGCGCTATGACGGTTCTTGTCGTCTCTTCCTTTTGTACCTGCTCTTGATGCTGCTTCGCCTCTTCCTTCGCTTTCTTGATCTCCTCGCGCATCTCGGTCACGCCGATCGTTCTGGCGCCCGTGAGAATGCCGGAAAGTTTGTCGGAGAAGCTGATCGAATAACCGATGCTTAGGAAGGCCTGGGTCGCCGCGCGGTAGGCAGTGTCAAACGGGACGTCGAGCGTGCGAACCTCTAATTGTCTGGAACCCAACTGGCTCGGGTCCTCGCTGGCGGTCTGCCCGAAGGAGATCGAGACGAGAGCGCCTGCCAGAAGCGCCGCTCCCATGACCAACGATAAAATGTACCGCATTGTCCACTTCCTCGTTAGAACTTGGTGGCGCTCAGTCTGTAATCGGAAACGACCCCTTTCTCGGTGAAATAAACGAGCAGAAAAACGGTTGTGGTGGTCTCCGTGCGCCGAGCCTGTTGTTGGCTTTGCTGTTGGCTTTGCGCGGCGGCCTGCCCACTGCTGCCGCCGATTCCTCCAAGAACCCCACCGAGCACTCCCGCACCCGCGCCGCCCACTAACCCTCCTACTCCGCCACCGACGCTTGCCCCTGAAGCGCTGCTCGCTCCTACCCGCGCTCCGGTGGCCGACTCCGCGACTTCCCGCGACACCTTGTCGTAGCCCCACATTTCGCCCGAACCGGATCTCGTCACCATATCTGGCGGGCCGAAGGTCTCCATGATCTCCGCCTGCGTCGTTTTCCCCTTCTGGATGTTCTTCACGACCATTCCGGGGGTGAGGGCGGAAGCTCTAGGTTGAACTTCCGTTCGCTCCTGCGCCGGAAGCTCTTGGCGAGGGAGCTGCTGCCGTGGCAGCGCTTGAGGCGGCATCATGCACGCGCTAATTCCCAGCGTTAGAGCCAGCAATAGAGCTTTGTTCATCTCCGACCTCCCGGGGCCGTCGCGCGGCGTTTCGCTTCTTGGCAAGATCAACGCTACATTAGTTTCATGGCGCTTGTCCAATAGCGGATTGTAATGATGGTTATGTGATTCGTAGGTTTGTCTTTCCGGCCTGTGTTGGTATAAGGTAGCCCCCGAGTTCGGTAGGTCAAACTGAGACGCGGAGGCGGCCGCTTTGACGAGACTACAGCACCTCACCGTATTCACTCACGTGGCACGGCATCGTAATTTAACGAGGGCCGCGCACGAGCTGAATATCAGCCAGCCTTCCGTCTCCCGCCAGCTGAAGAGCCTGGAGAACTGGACAGGGACGAAGCTGTTTAGAAAAACCAACAACGGCGTTGAACTTACGGATTCCGGACACCGCTGCCTGAGGTATGCGGAAGCTATCGTTTCTCAAGTCAAAAAGCTTGAGGAGGAATTCGGCATCGGCTTGGCAAAGAGCGCGCGCGCAGTCCTGAGAGTCGGCGGAAGCCATAGCCCGTCGATGTTGCAGCTTCCTTCCCTCTTAACGCGATTCAAACAGACCCACCCCAAAGTGGACGTAAGTCTTAGAACCACCCACAGGGGCCGAATTGAAGAGATGGTTCTCAGTTCTGAGGTCGAGATCGCGTTGGTCAGCGGGACGATCAGCTCTCCTCAGTTGACCGTTGAGCCTTTCCGGCGGTAAAAGCTCGCTCTCTTTGTCTCCAAGGCTCATAAACTAGCCAAGCGCAAGCAGCTACTTCTGTCGGACCTGGAGCGCACACCGCTCATTATCCGAGGCGGTCGGGGGAGCAAAGGGGCGACCGAAGATATTTTGAATGAGATCATGGCGCGCGGTATTCAACCCAACATCGCGTTGCGCTGCGACTCTCCCGAAGCGGTCAAAACGGCGGTCGGGAGAAAGGCGGGCTTGGGCATTTTATACCGAAGCGTGCTCGAGCCGGATGTCCGAAAAGATGGATTCAAAATCCTGCCACTAAAGGGGATGAAGTTGGCGGGCGGCAGCTTCATCGTGTATCACAAGGACAAACCTCTCTCGCCCGCTGCGCGGGATCTTCTAACGCTGCTCCGCCGATATAGCCAAAAACCGCAACCGATTGGAACACCGTAAAAAGCAGCGACGAGTCCATCCACTGCCCGAGATAGCTCACCCGTCGCTATCAAACGCCCAGGAAGGCCGATATTGTGTTGGCCGATATTGTTGCCTTTCCTCTCTTGACCGTCTATAGTGAATTCACTATTTGGACTCATGGCCGATCCGCCGTCATTGAAACCGGTCATCTGGGTTGGTTCGAGCCGCAAAGATTTGCGGGAGTTCCCTGACCCTGTGCGGGATCACATCGGTTATGCCCTGTACGTGGCACAGTGTGGCGGCAAGCACCGCGACGCCAAGGTTATGACCGGCTTCGGCGGGGCGGGGGTGGTGGAAATCGTCAAAGATTATCGCGGCGATACCTTCCGAGCCGTGTACACCCTGCGCCACGCCGGCGTAGTTTACGTCCTTCACGCGTTCCAGAAAAAGTCCAAGTCCGGACGAGAAACACCGCGCCGAGACATGGACTTGGTTAAGCAACGATTGCGCGAGGCCGAAAAGATGGCAAAGGAGCTGATCCCATGAGCAAGAAAGGATACGAAAGGGGAAGCGGCAACGTCTTCAAGGACATCGGCGTGCCCCATGCGGAAGAACACTTGATCAAGGCGCAACTCGTATTTAAGATCGATGCGATCATCAAAAAGCGCGGCCTCAAACAAGTCGCGGCAGCCCACCTGTTCGGCGTCCGCCAACCCGATATATCCAAAATGCTGCGCGGCGAGTTCCGGCAATTTTCCGTTGAACGGCTTCTACGCTTCCTTGTCGCGCTCGATCAGGATGTTGCGATCGTCGTCAAGCCGCACCGCGACAGAAAAAACGCGCCGTCCCTGCATGTCTTTTGAAATTCCCCTCGTAAGGGCGAGGGAGGGTGTGCGCGGCAGTCGAGCAGCG
>JBGPGE010000102.1:0-15865 GCA_041483675.1 Binatia bacterium | reverse complement strand
CCATGACCGATACGCGCTCCGGTCGACCGATCGCACACGAAGTCCGGCGGACTCGACGGTCGCCGATGGACAGCTCACCCGGCCTGCCCGACGCGGATCTTATCGTTCGCTGGCAGCCGTTTCCGACGGACGTCGTGGACATCCCGACGTTCGGCCGCATCGGTCCGCTGCCATACTATCGGTCCGGTGGCCACACCGAGGAGGGCTTCCTGTGGATCAGCGGCCCGGACATCGAAGCAGGCACGCGGTTGCCGGACGGCCGGCCGACGAGTCTTGCGCCGACGTTTCTCGCCCTGCTCGGCGCCGGGATACCGGATCACATGCGGCAACCGCCGTTGATTGGCGAGCTCCGGCGTCACTAATAGCAACCAGTGTTCTTGCGGCGGCAGTGTGAGTGATAGGAATTTGCTTTCGAGCGCCCCAAGAGCCCAGCGGAAAGGCGTGAGCATCGCTGGGTGCTGATTTGTCAGGGAGAGTGTCCGCGACCTCTTCTAATTCCACCCTCTGGCCGGGTCTCAAGATTATGGCTGGACATTGTGCCCGCCAGCCTATAGTAAGAAAAGCTCAAACGAGCTGGGAGTAAGAAACGTCCAAAGTAATCTCTGGTCTTCTAGCCTTGCTGTTCGGTCGAATAAGCCGCTGTCTCGTCTCAAGAGGAGGGTCCGTGCGCGTAAGGATTATAACGCCGACCGCTGCAGCTCTCGCCGGGGCGATGACGATGCTCGCGGCTACCTTCTCGGGTTTGCCAGTCATCTTGGCCGATGATCCCTGCTGGGAGACGGCCACAGTGAACATCGATTGCACGACGAAGTCTCCGAAGACCGCGCCGAAGCAGAGCGCGCCGCAAACGACGGCGGCCAAACAAGAAGCAGCCAAACAAGCAGCGGAGACGCTGCGGAAGCGACTCAGCGACAAGTTGAAGGCAGCGGGCAACAAGGAGATCGCCGCGCGAAACGAGAAGGTCACACTCATCACCAACCAGGCGGATGGGGCGATCCAGCAGCATAACACCGGCGACAACCAAGCGGCGCGCGTGCTTTACAATGCGGCTCTGCGCGAGGCGGGGGACGATCCCGATCTCGTCGATCAGATCCAGCGTTATGTTGAAAGAGGGACCGGCGTGCCGTTTGCCACATGGTATGACGACCAACCCGCCGCCACGGCGGCACCGGCTCAGTCTGTGCCTGCTCCCGCCCAGACGGCCGAGCCGGTGGAGCGCCCCATCATCATAAGCGCTCAGGAAGTCGAGGCGGAGTTCCAAAGGCTCACCGCCGCTCTCGATGACGATGAGGGCTCGGCGCCGCCGGATTCGCTGCCGCCGCAATGCCAGGCCCTGGTGCAAAACTATGTCGCCGCGGCGCGGGCCAACGACGGGCCGGGCGCAGCGGCCGGCCTTAACGCGCTGATGCAAGCGGGCGGCTGTGGCGTGCTTACGCCAGCCGCGCCGGCAGGGCAGGACCCGCGGTTTCAATCGCGGGGGGACACGCCGATGCTGGACCAGACCGTCGTGCCGTGCGACCAGCAGCCCGAGAATTGCGCGGCAGTGGTCAGTCAGCTTCAGGCGGGCACATCGCCGGCAGCCGTCGCCGCCATGTACAGCAACGCGATCGGCATCGGCCTCCAGGTCGGCGCGATGATGGGTCAGGGTGTCTTGGCGGCGCGGCCCCAGCCGAACATGAACAGCCGAGGGACCGGGCCGGTTCGCAGCGCCTCCGGGGCGGGCAGCCCGAGCAGGGCTGCCCCGGTCAAGCCGATAGCGGTGGCGCCATGCAAAGTTGGCGGCACCGGTTGGTGTACTGCGCAATAGACCGAGCCATCGAGGTAAAGCATGAAAACCGCCGTCGCCTTGATCGTCATGTCCTTGGCCCTTGGCGGGTGCGCCTTGGGCCCGCCGCCGCCGGTCTACGGCGACGCCTTCAAGGGCCTCTACAATCAGAGTTCGGGTTCCGTGCCCGTGGACGGACCGGTGACGGTGCAGCAGCCGGTCGGGATCATCTTCAGCGACAATGTCGAGGCCTATTTCCAGTACGTCAAAAATTCCAACGAGTATTGGGGCAAGATCGTTCCTACGGCGCTGACCAACAATGTTGTGCTCGCCGACAATGATCCGAATTATTTCGGCGGGCGCGTACTCGCGATGTTGAAGCGCCATTTCCCCAACGGCGAAGTGGTGAAGGATTTCAATCAGGCCGTTTTAGGGGGCAAGAAAGCCGTTTGCCTCGTTGATCTTCAGCCACGTCCGTTGCAGCCCTATGGTGACCGCACCACGAAGATCGATGTCGTTGCGTATTTCTTCGACGGCCAGATGAATCCGGTGTCGCGGATGTCGGGACACGGCGAGCGCTATGTGCCGATCGGAGCCGGGGATGCCGGCATCCAGGTATCGATCGACGGCGCGGTTCAGCAGCTCGACGCCAAAATAACCGCCCTCGTTCAAGTGAAGTAATAGAGTTTGCTTTTCGACCCTACAGATTGAAGTAGCGGATCTTCCCTGTGAGCAGCGCCGACGCGCTCGTACCTGAAGTGACTGGGCAAAGAGATCGGGCCTCCGGTTTTGCGGTAGGTACATGTCTTAACAGGCGCTTCAGCGGCCGGACGATTTACGCATCGCCTCGTTAACCGGGGAGAGGTCAAGCGATAGGAATTTCCTTTCGAGGTTCAGCCGCTGAAAACTCACAATTGCCCGGAGCGATTTCTGCCGACCCGCTTTCGAGAACCCAAAGAGCCTGGCAGAAAGGGTCCGAGCATCGCTGACCCCCGATTTGTCATGGAAGTATCCGATAGTGTGGTTTGTCAACCTCTGGCCGGGTTTCAAGATAGGGCCGTGCATTGCCCGCCAGCCAATTGTAAGAAAGGCTCAAACGAGCTGGGAGTAAGAGTAGCCTCACGCGAACGAGTTTGCACGCTGAGCGTAAATGATCGCCCTACTTCAACGATGACCAGTTCTTTGCCGTCAGCGCCAGTCCCGAGGCATTGATGGCGGCGGCGATGATGAACATCCATGAGTAGCCAGCCAGATCGACGGCGAGTCCGCTCAGCAGCCCACCCAGCCCGTTGCTCAGCGGTAAGGCCACGGAAAAGCTCGCCATGGCGCGGCCGCGCCGCTCCACCGGGGCTTTTTCCATGGCGAGAGCGAGAATGCGCGCGCTGGCGATGCCAGAGCCGATGGAGTAGAGCGCGCCGGAGAGCATCATTCCGAAGAGGTCGGCGGCGAACGACATAGTCAGGAGAGCGACGCTCTCCAGCGTGAAAGCGGCGATGAGCGAGCGGCCGCAGCCGATTTTGTCCGAGACGCGGCCGAGCAGGGGGCGGGCCAGCACGCTGGTGACGCCGGTTACGACGAAGAACCAGCCGAAGTGGCCGATGCCGAGCTGGCGGGCGTAGAGGACCGCGAAACTAGTGAGACAGGGCAGGGACACATGCGAGGTGAGGAGCAGCGTGGCGGCCAACAGGATGTCGCGGTCAAAGACGTTGACGATGTCGCGCCACCAGGATTCGCTCCGTTCGGTCTGGCGGCGGCGCGGCGCGCGCGCTACCTGGCGTGACAGCATCGCGCCGCCGCCCGCCCCGGCCAGCGCCAGGGACATCGCGAGAATAAAGGCGGCGCCAAAGCCCCCGAAGGGCGCGTCAATGATCCATAACGCAACCGCGGGAAATATGATCGTCGCGCTGGACTGGACGGCGCCGTAATAGCCCGATGCTTCGCCGCGCCGCGCGGCGGGCGCGCTGGTCGCGAGCAGGGTGTAGCCGCCGGTCGTCATGCCCGACCAGCCGATGCCGCGCAGACCGTTGGCCAACATCGTCACGCCGGCGAATGGGATGAGGCAGAGCGAAATGCTGAAGGCTTGGCCGAGCATTCCCAGGATCAGCACGCCGGTTTCGCTCCAGCGGTCGGCCCAGTAGCCGATCACCGGACGGGAGAGCACGCTGGCAACGCCGAAAGAGGCGATGACCAGTCCGACGATAACAGGCGAGCCGCCGAGGGCGGTGATGTAAAGCGGGAAGGTCGGTTGGAGAACGAAATGCATCCCGTAGCCGAGAAACTGGACAGCGCAGAGGAGCGCGAAAGCGCGGGTCCAGATGGTGTCGGGATTTCCGGATGTCATGAAATGGGAGGCATGGGACGGTAGCGTGACCGCGCGCGCCTTCTGTTGGCGCAAACTCTACCTTCGTCAGTATCCCGCGCTACTATCGTTTGACGAAACTCCAGTCGAAGGCGCCGGAAGCGTCGGGGGGTTGATCCAGCTTGAGTTCAGTCTTGACCTCGTCCAGGGCAACTCTTAGCGCTTCAGCGCTGGGGATTCCGGTCGCCGTCCACGTTCCCACAGCGAGATCGTAGCTCCCCTGGGCGAGGGAGGAGGCCAGGCCGGTCCACTTGGCGATCGACTTGATAACTTCATCGCGGTTCGTCTTGGCGTATTGGATGGCGCGGAGCGTAGCGCGCACCATCCGGCGGATCTCGTCCGGTTGTTTGCGGATGTGATCGAGCGTAGTGCCAAAGCCGGCGATCGGCGACGGAATCAGATCGCCGACAAAGAGCAGCCGCGAAAAGCCCTCTTGTTCCAGCATGATGTTGTACGGCGCTTCGATCAGCGTGGCGTCGATCGCGCCGGATTTGAGCGCGGCCAGGCGGTTCAAGCCGCCGCCGACGGCGAGAATCTTTACATCCTGATTCGGCGTCAGTTTATGGTAATTGAGCACCGCGCGGGCCATCGTGTCGCTGCTCGCGCCGAATGAAGAAATTCCCAGGAGTTTGCCCTTGAGCCCCGCGACGGACGTGATCTGGGGCCTGGTGATCAAAGCGAAGTGAGGCTTCTCGCATATCGTCAGGACAATACGGACGGGGAGTCCTCTGAAGGCGGCCCGCATGGTCGAGCCGAGCGCCGTCGTGTGGGTGACATCTCCCGAAACGACTGCCTGCAGCGCAAGGCGCGGGCTCATGATGACGAAGTCCACATCGATCGCTTCGTCTTTGTAGAAACCTTTCTCCTTGGCGAGCGCCGCCGGAAACCAGGTCAGAGACTTCGACGGGGCGGAGACCAGCACTTTGGTTTGGGGCCATAGACGGTCGGGGAGCAATGACGAGAGGCAGACGGCGAGGAGGAAAGCGGTCGTGAATCGACGGTTCTGCATGAAAATGACCCGGACAGCATCTACTGAAACCATCCGCGGCCAAATGTCAAGTTCACAGGATCCAGTCTTCACCGGGAGGGCCGGATGCGTTCGTCCGGCAACGCGCCTTCCTTGGCGATTGTTTTAGGGAAGCGAGCTGTGCTAGAAGGTGGCCGCAGGGTCGGTTTGTGACGCCTGCTCTAGCGTGCAGAGACGAGGGAGGGAAAACCCATGCCTATAATCACGATCACCCGTGGGGCGTTCAGCGGCGGGCCGGAGCTGGCGGAGCGCGTGGCCGCAATGTTGGGTTATCGCTGCCTGAGCCGGGAGGTGCTGATCGAAGCCAGCGAGCGCTACGGCATACCCGAAGCCAAATTCACCGAGGTTCTCGAAACCGCGCCGCACTGGTGGGAGCGATGGCAGGAGAGCCTGCGTCTGTACCGCATTGTCTTGCAGGCGGCGATGTGCGAGGTGGCGCAGGGCGGCAATATCGTCTATCACGGCCATGCCGGCCAGGAGTTGTTCCCCGGCATCGGTCACGTGCTCAAGGTTTATCTCACGGCGCCGATGAGCTACCGGGTGGAGCAGGTACGGGCAAGGGAAAAAATGAGCGAGAACGCGGCGCTACACTACATTGAACAAGTGGACAAGGGGCGCACGCGGCGGCTGCAGGTAATTTTCGGCGCCGATTGGAGAGATGCCTCTCGCTACGACATGGTTCTCAACGTCGCGCACATGAGCTTGGAAGCCGCGGCCCACATCATCGTCGAAGCCGCAAGGCAAAGAGACTATCAGGAAACTCCCGAGTCCAAGCAGGCTTTTCAGGATCTCACGGTCAGCGCGAGAGTGCAGGGCGCCTTGGTTGTCGCCCCCAGAACGCGCAATTTGACGATCAACGTGCGCGTCCAGCGCGGACAGGTTCACGTCTCGGGCATCCTCGCTCAGTCCGAGTTGGAGCAGGAGATCGTTCGGATCGCCAAGGAAGTTCCGGGCGTGGGCAGCGTCGAAGCGGAATTCGAATCTCCGCCGATCGAATACATGTATCCTTAACGGCCTTGGCCATTCGTGGCCAAGCCGCCGGGCGGACGCCACGCAAGCGGCGCGGACCTAGAGGTGTGTGTCTTTGGCGGCCTCGGCTTTGGAGACTTGTAGCAGTGCGAGCGTCTCTTTCAGCACTTCGTCCACCGCGATCGTTTTAAGGCACCGGTTCTCCTCACAGGGCGATTTCTTTGCATTGTATACCGAGACGCAAGGGCTACAGGCAAAGCCGGCGTAGAGATCTGTGTGGCGCTCTCCCATCGGGCTGTAGAGGCGCGGCGTTTCCGGGCCGAAGAGAACCACCGTCGGCAATTGAAGCAGAGTGGCAAAATGGGCCGGGCCGCTGTCGTTGGTGACCATGATTGCGGCGATCGAGTAGAGCGCCAGCAGTTCACGAAAGTTCGTCTTGCCCGTGAAATCGATGCAGCGGGGATTCGAGAGCCGCTGCTTGATGTATTCGGCGTCCGCGCGCTCGGAGCCAACTCCCGTGATGATGAGCCACGATGACGGCAGCTCTTCCAGCAGCTTGTCGCACAGTCGGGCAAAGTAATCGAGGGGCCACCTGCGCAGGGGAAAAATGTCGGAGGAGTTGGGATTGATGAGGATGATGGGCTGATCCGCGTTTTCTTTGAAGCCTGCCGCGTCAAGCTTGCTCCAAATGCTTTTGACGTCGGCTGGGGCCGGCACGTATTTAGGAAGGACCAGGTCCTTCGCATCGATCCGTCCGCGATAGTGGGGTTCGTCGTTCGGATCTTCAAACAGAGTCCGGATCAAAGCCATAAAGGCCACGCTGGTGTGGACCTGGGGACTGTAGATCACGCGATGCGTGAGGAGGTTGCCGCGGTACAAGCCTTCGCCGGTATAGCGATGAAAGCCGACGCGGTTGCCGCGACAGACAAGGAAGCTTACGAGGGCCGTGAGGCGGCTGAAAAAGTCCATATCGATGGCTGTGTCAATGCCTTCCCGCAGCAGGCGCCACATCGCGCGGAGTCCGCTCATCACCAATCCGGTCGTTGACTGGCAATCGATCGCGATGACGTTGGAGGGTGGCGCTAATTCCAGGACCTCGACGATGGCGGCGTTCTGCTTGAAGACCAGAAAAAAAAGCTCGGCGTCGCAGCACCGCCGCTTGAGCTCTGCAAGGGCGGGGTACGCCAGCACGGTGCTGCCCATTTCGGAAAGTTTAATGATGAGGACCTTGTGAGGCGAAGGAAGGGAGCGGTTTTGTCCGGCCGCGCCTGCCAGGCGACGTGCGAGCGTGAATACGCAGCACAGGGGAATACCGACGTATCGGTCCAAAAATCGAAGTGTGTCAACTTGCATCGCTCGGCTCGGCCTGGATCGCCTGAATCTTTACCCAAAAGGGCCGGTTAGTTCAACTCGGCGCTGCAAAAGGGAGTCGGAAGGCTCCGCGCTCTTGACATAGAGAATCTCCGTCTATAAGTGTGAGTTTGCGTGCAACGCACGACGTCTGTTTGAGAAAGGTGGAGGTGTGATGGCTGAGAATTTGGAAACCAAGGGAACTTATTACGGAGAATGGATTCGCAACGAAGGCGTGCCGGTCGTCGAGGGATACGGCGTTGACGTCGCGGACATTCCGCTGGGATCGTGGAAACGGCGGGGCGGTCGCGGCGCCTTTGTCCAGCTGCGCGGAATGGAAGGGTGGACCGGAATGGAGGTGGTCGAGATTCCCTCCGGCAAAGCGCTCGAGCCGCAGAAACATCTCTACGAGCTGGTCTTTTACGTAGTGGACGGCTTAGGCTCCACGGAGGTGTGGCAGGAGGGGCAGGCGAAGCGCTTCTTCGAATGGGGTCCGGGAAGTTTGTTCGCTCCGCCGCTCAACTGCTGGTATCGCCACATCAACGGCGGAAAGCAACGCGCGCTGCTCGCGGCCCTGACGAACGCGCCGATGATTATGGACATGTTTCACAACGCCGATTTCGTCTTTAACTGTAACTATCAGTTCACGGACCGGTACAACGGCGAGGAGAATTATTTCGAGGTCAGCAACAAGCGCTACACCGTGGGCCGGGGCAACTACTGGGACACCAACTTCATCGCCGACGTGGCGACGGCGTCGATCGATGCGCACGAGTACAAGGGAAAGGGCGGAGGTTTTACCGGATTCGAGATCGCGGGGAACTCCCTCGTGGGCCATCTGGTCGAGTGGCCGGTCGGCATGTACCACAAGGCTCACTACCACGGCGCCGGCGCGGTCTTGCTCATTATCAAGTCTGAAGGCTACTCGATCATGTGGCCGAACGAGCTGGGGACTCATCCTTACCAGAGCGGCCACGGCGATGAGGTGATCCGCGTGGACTGGAAGCCGGGCACCGCATTCGGCCCGCCCAACGGCTGGTTCCACCAGCACTTCAACCTCGGCGGCGAAAAAGCGCGCCAGCTCGCGCTGCGCTACGGCAGCAAGCGGCACAAGATGGGATTCTACGTCGCGGCGCAGAAACGCGACGGCGGGGTCTTCATCAGCGTCAAAGAGGGCGGCACGTTGATCGAATACGAGGACGAGGATCCGGAAATCCGGCGGATCTTTGAGGCGGAGATCAAGAAGCGGGGAATCGCCTGCAAGATGCCGCCGCTCAGGTAAGCCGTGCCGAATCTGACCCGCCTCCCACGGAATTCGATCTAGAAGAGAACTCACCGCAGAGACGCGGAGGGCGCGGAGTAAAGAGTCTTTAATCAAAAAGTACTCCGAACTCTGCGAACTCTGTGCCTCTGTGGTGATAAACTTTTAACCACGAAGGACACGAAGCACACGAAGGAAGAGTTACGAAGGAACTGTGGCCTACCGGTTTGCGGGAAACGCTGCGTTGCCGATTCCTTCCAGCAGCGTTCTGAACGCGAGCAGCGCGTCGCGCGCGGTTTCGACGACCCGCTGCCGTAGCTCTTCGGTGGCGGCGTGCTCACGGAGAAGTTCAAGCGCCGTGTCGACGTGCTTTTCGTCCTCTTCCATATGGATAGTTCGCGAGCGGAGCTGATCGGCGTCGAGCCCCAGGTGACGCCAGGCGCGGACGTCGTTGATGATGATCACGCCGGCTTGTTGGCGGACGCCGGGATGGTTGATGCATTCCAGGCCGCTGGTGGCGGCCAGCCCTTCGAGCCACGAGCGATTGCGGCAGATGCTTTCGAGCGCATTGACGGCGCGCTCCGTGGAGGGAAGGGGCGCGGCGCGCTCGATCTCGGTCCGAGTCAGCCCGAGCGCCTCGCCTTGCCGCACGAGCAGATCGTAGTGCGAGCCTTGCCCCGAAGAACCGATCTCTTCTTCGTAAAGATTGGCGGCGAGAAACTTGCGGACGTCCGGAGCGGTGCAATTGGCCGCAACGGCGGCCAGCCAGCGGGGAAAATTCCGCGTAAAGTGGGAAAATTGGGTGACGAAAAGCCGGCCGATTTCTTTTGTCACGTCTCCGGGCTGTACGCGGTTGAACGACGACGGTTCCAGATAGACGGTCTGAAGCACGAGTTCTTTGATTCGATTCTCCCAAGCGCTCATCTTAGACCCTGTCAGTCCGCGGATAACGGCTCATCTGCCTTCCGAGAGATCCCCAGGCCGGCTGTAGCGATGGTGGCGGTTTCACTGGACCGGCGGCGCCGTTTCATCCGTACGGTCAGCCAATTCCATTGGTCCGGATACCGGGCGATCAGTCTCTCGAGATACCCTACGATCCGCCGTGTGTTGGCGGATACGTCTTCATATATGCTTCCGTTTCGAATTAAAAGCACCTCCGGCTCGATGACGAGATGGAGATTTCCCTGGTAGTTGCGGATCATGTACATGGGAACGAGGGCCGCGCCGGAGCGCAGCGCGAGGCTCACCGGCCCGCGCGGGGAGGGCACCCGCTGGCCGAAAAAAAAGGTGTCCACTTTTCCGCGCTTTAAATTATCGCCGAGGATAAAGACAATTTCATTTCGCTTCAGCGCTTCAACTACACGGCGCACGGCAAGGCGCCTGGGTTGCGAGGGAATGACCCGCTGGCGGTAGGTAGGGAGGCGGCGCGCGATGGCAGCCTTGATCCGGTTGTCGGAGGGCAGCCGAAACAGGGTAGAGAAGGGATATCCTTCCGAACCCAGCCGGGTCCCCACTAGGACAAAGTTGCCGATATGGGCGCCTAACGCGATCACGCCTTTCCCTCTCGCGAGCGCCGCGTCGAGCCTCTCCAGTCCTTCCACGGTGATCGTCGCCCGCGCGTGGTCGGGATCGCGTAGCTGCAAAAAGCAGTCGGTCAGATTTTTCGCAAAGTGTTCCTGGACGCCTTTGGCCAGACCTTTTCTCGTTGCGGGCGAGTAGGTCTCGCCGAAGGCCGCGGTGAGATTTCTGAAAATGCGCCGGCGCGGGATGGCGGCATAGATGAGGAGCTGGAACAGCGGCACCGTGAGGCGGCGGAACAGCTTGGGAGAAAGCCGCCTGACGGCGGCCTCAAAGAGGCAAAAGATCGCTTCTATGCCGCGATAAGAACACCAACCTTTAAAGCTCATTCATTGTAACCGTCTTTGTAGCCGTACGCCTGCCAGTTCCGTAGCACCTTGTCCTGCACTTCCTTGGGCCAGATATTGTCGAAAGAGGCTTTGACCGGCATCGCCTCTTTGGGCCACTCCCGCGGCCAGGTGCAATCGAACAAGGCGTACGCTCCGAGATGCTTCGCCTTTTCTTCCGGGCTTAAAAACGGCAGGAGCGGATGAGCTGGGACGTTGTCCACCTGGACGATGCCGCGCTTGGGATGGCACGCCGTCGAGATCGCCCAGAGCACCTGCCCCATGTCGGTGATATCGATGTCTTCCTCGACGATCACCAGATACCAGCCGGAGCGGCCCCAATCCGTTCCCCAGATCGCATGCGCCAGGTGGCGCGCGTAGCCGGGGTAGGGGACCTTGGTCGAAACCACCGTCCAGTGGGAGACGGCTTCGGGAGGACAATAGACCGATTTTACGGGAAATCCACGCTGTCTCAGCTCGCCGAGGATGCTCGCCGCCTTGGTCAACGAAAGCGAAACGGCGGAGTCATCGACCGGCACGCCCATGCAAGTCGCGGGAAGAATCGGCCGGTCGCGATGCGTGATCGCGGTGACGTGATAGACCGGGCGGGGCGCTCGGTCGGCAGCCATGAAGCCGGTGTATTCCCCGAACGGCCCTTCGAGTTTGCGCTCATGCGGCGGGATGAAGCCTTCGAGCACGATCTCCGAGGTCGCTGGCACTTCAAGATCGACCGTCTCGCACTTGATCAATTCGAGCGGCTCCCCGCGGATGCCGCCGATGATGTCGGCCTCGCACACATCGATAGGAAAGCGGGTTCCCGCAACCCAGGGGGTGACCGGCTCGGTGCCGATCGCGATGGCAAATTCCATCGGTTGGCCGCGCGGCTCATACTTTGTGTAGTAGTGGATGCCCATATTTTGCGCCGGGAGAAAAAGGCCGCCCATGGTGTTCTGGTCGTGGATCATGAGGCGATACATGCCCCAGTTGCGCACGCCGGTGTCGGGGTCTTTGGTGATGTTGGCGTGCCAGGTGCCGATGTAGGGGCCGCCGTCGCCCTGGTGGAGGACCGGCGATGGGAAGGCCTGGAGGTCGACGTCCTTACCAAGAACGATATTCTCTTTGCATGGGCCGTCTTTGACCATCACGGGCTTGATCGGCTTTTGGATACGGCGCAGGTATTCCTCCATGATATCCGTGGGGGAGGATTCCGCGGCCATATCCATGGAGATGGCGAAGCGGGCGAAGGTCCGGTTCTTATCGCGGCTCAGGCCGATCGGCGCGCCGAAAATCCGCGCATCGGGAAAGCCTCTGAGGTTGGTGAAAAATGGGGCGGGGGCGCGCAGGTCGTATGAGCGCCGGATGATCGCCCCGACCTCATAGACGGGTTGGACTTCCTCATGGATCTTCTGAAGCTCGCCTTCCTGGTGTAATCTCTTAATGTAGGATCGTAAGTCTTTAAACGGCATCGCGCCCTCCTAAGTAGTTGATTTTTAAAACTGTAATTTAGTTGATATATAAACGATTCGTATATAAAGAGTCAACAGAAAAATGCAAGCGTCGTGGTGATACGACCACGGCTTTGGATGGGGCTAGCTATGAGGCCGAATGACGGAGTTGAGGGGGGTTGCTCGGACTGACGGAGAATTTCTACAACGGCCTGTTAAAACTCCCGCTTCCACTTTTCCATAATCTTGCGCCGCATCTCAGGGCTTAGGGCATTGACGGGCGGGAAACGGTCCTTCCAGGCGTATGGCCGGCAGGCGTTGAAGATAGCGCGGCTGTTGGTAAAGTCGCCGGCGTCTTTTTTGTCCGGGTGCATGGCGGCGTCGAGCGGCGTGCTCCAGCAGTTGTCGATCACGGTGAGCGCGCTCTTGGGATCGCAACGCGTCGAAACCGCCCAGACCACTTCGCCGAGATCCGCCGGGTCGATGTCCTCATCGACCACGACGACGAAGCGGCCGTGGTAGTTGCCGGCGCGGCAGGCAAGAGCTGCGAGCGCCGCTTGCTGGGCGTGGCCGTGGTAGCGCTGCTTGATTGAGACGACGATGAACGGCGCTCCGCCGCCGGGGGCCGAGCCGCCGACGAAGGCCCAGACGCCCTGCACGTCAGGCACATCCGCTTTGTCGAGATAGTTCCATATCGCCGCCGCTCCGATCGGCACGCCGAAGGTCAAAGAGGGCGGCTTCATCGGCGGCGCGCCGGCGATAATCGGATCGTTGCGGTGGTAAAGCGCCTGCACTCGTATGACCGGTTCCTCACGCGCGCCGTGGGCGTAATAGCCGGGCCATTCCCCGAACGGCCCCTCCACGCGGTTCTCTTCCTGCGGCGGCGGCACCTCGCCTTCTATCGCAATTTCCGCCGTCGCGGGAATCGGCAGGCCGGTTCGCTCGCCTTTGACAACATCGACCGGCAACTTCCGCAAACCGCCCGCGTAGTCGAACTCGGAGACGCCGTAGGGGACGGACTGGCCTGCTGTGAGCCAGAGCAGCGGTTCCTGACCGAAAGTCACGGCGACCGGGCAGCTTTTGCCTCGCGCCCAGTATTTTTCGCGGATGATGCGCGCGTGATGGCCGGGCGAGATGTAGAGGCCGAGCCGGTCGCGGTCGTGAAGCTGCACGCGATAAATTCCGACGTTCACCCAGCCGTCGTCGGGATCGGCGGTGATCACGCAGCAAGCGGTGCCGAGATACCGGCCGCCGTCAAGCTCGTGCCACTTCGGCACGGGAAAGGCCGTCATATCGATGGCCGCTCCGCTGCGCACATTCTCATACAGCGGCCCGGTGCTTACGAATCGCGGAGGAATGGGCTGCAGCTCCTTCAATAGCTGCTTCCAGCGCCGGACCATCTCCGTCCTCGGGATGTCCGTCGGCATGCCGGAGACCAGCGCGGCGCGCCTGGGGTGGCTGATGAGGTTGGAGGCGACGCGATACGACGGCGGATAGCCGGGGATCTGATCGAACAGGAGCAGGGGAGAAGGCTCGCGTGAGACGAAGACTTCGGTTAACGCGCCGATTTCCAGGTCCCAGTGCGCGCCGTGGATTTCTTTGAGGTCGCCGATGGCACGGGCCGCGTCGATGAATTCTCTTAGATCGTTAAAAGCCATGGCGGGTTCCTTAAAGGATGCGGGATGCGATGAAGGGCGACCATCAAGAGTGGCCTTCTTCCTTCGCATGCTTATAGATTCCGTCGTGGAACATTGCCACGTAGTCGGCGTTCGTGAGACAGCAATATTCAGGTGACCATCCCGGCCTAGTCCAGGTGAGGCCGTCCTGCAGGAGAGCCTGAAAAATCATCCGGGCGACCTGGCCGTGCGCCATCAACCCGTCTTCATGCTCTTCCAGGTCGGCCTCTTCATGCACCTGGAAATAGTGCAGGTCGGCGTCTTTGAACTTGTACGGACCCAGCAACGCCTGGCGCCACTCCCTCGCCCAGTGGCCGAACATCTCTTCGTTCAGCGAGCGCGCCCACCATTCGATGAAACTCCCTTCGTAAACCAGCCCTCTGGCGAACTCCGTGAGGGCGCGGCATTCGGGAAAAACCGCGCAGTTGACCATCTCGTCCCGGCTGACCCCGAACGTTTTCCCCTGCTCGATCAGCACCTGGATGTGGCCGGGAATCTTCGGATTCACCAGCTCGTCGCTGATCTTCCCGACGAAGGGGGCGAGCAGCTCCGGATGGCGGGAGAAAAATCCCAGGTGGCGCTGGTAGATGATGAGATGAAAGTTGTTGACCTCGACGGGATAGCTGTACCAGTGCTTCCAGAACAGCCGGATCGTTTCGAGCGGCAGCTTGCCGGCGATAAGATCGCGCATGAACGCGCCCTGAAAGATCCGCTCCTGCCACCGGGCATACATCTTTTTGATGATCTGATCGGTGTACGTCGTCGCTTCGTCGGCGCTGAGCTTCCGGCCCGATTCGAGTTTTACGGTCGCCGCCATGTTCTCTCCCGGCTGTTTTGTGTCAAATCAACCAAAGGGGAGAGCTGCCGCTTCTCCCCTTTGGAAACCCCATCGGTTTTGTGCCCGCCTCAAGAGGCGGGGTTTACCTTGAATCACGAAAGCGGCAGCGAGACTCCGGCTTCGATCAACCCGTTTCTCAGACTCTCCCTTTCCTGCGGGGTGAACGGCGCGCATTCCCAGCGGGGAAACCGTTTCACCGGTAGGCCGCGCATGCGCATGATCTCGCCGAAGACCACGCGCCCGTGCTCCGGCAGGTACCGGCCCACCACGTTCATGATGGCGGCGAGCTGGTCGTGGGCTTTTCTCGCATCATCCGGCTTGCCGGCCTTCAGTGCCAGAAACATCTTGACGCAGAGTTCGGGGAAGGGAGTCGTTGGCGGATGGATCGCGCCGCGCACGCCGAGCGAGTAGGCGCCGTAGAGGGAGAAGATCGAGCCGGGGAAGATGCCGATCGAGCGCGGCAGCTTGAACGCATACCCCAGCAGTTGATCGAACGGCAAAAACGAGACCTTGATGCCGGCCAACGGGGAAGGGGCGATCGCCTCCTGAATTTTCAGCACCTTGGGCGGCGTGATGTGGACGTGGGTGGTCTCGGTGTTGTCGTAGATGAACATCGGCGTGCCGGGGACCGACTGGGCGATCGATTTGTAGTGGGCGTAAACCTCCCAGTCGTTGTGCGGGTAGTAGTAGGGCGGGACGACCGCCACGGCGTCGACGCCGAGACTGACGGCATGGCGCGCCAGATCGACGGAGGAGTAGGTGTTCGCCGTGCCGATGTGCATGACGATCGGCACTCTTCCGGCGGCCCGCCGCACGATTCTTTCCGCCACATGTTTCCGCTCGTCGATTTCCATGACCATTCCCTGCCCGTGCGTGCCGAGGGCGAAGAAGCCCTGCACGCCGGCGCCGATATAGAAATCGACCAGGGCGTCGGTGCCGCCGTCGTCGATGGCGCCGTCCTCTTTGAAAGCCGTCGGCATCGGAATCAAAATGCCTTCGATCGTCGTATTAGGTGCCATAGATCACCTCCGGAAAACGTTCGTCCTGCCGATCGGGCTTCGCGCAACGCGCGGCAGAAGACCTTCACCTTATATTGACTTGACCGCGGAAATGTCAAGCAGGGCCGGGCGCTAGCAGGTTGCTGAAAAACTCGTGTTTGGCAAATATTTCATACTCTCAAGGGCGTTCCGTATGTTAAGATGCCTGAAATTCCAAAATGGGAGGCATCGATGAGAGGAACCCAGGAGAGACAAGCAACCATGCTGGCGCTG
>JBGPGE010000101.1:0-15946 GCA_041483675.1 Binatia bacterium | reverse complement strand
CTGGGCGCGCTGCGACATCACGGTCAAAGGCGACACGCTCAAGGTGGATTTTTCCAAGAGCGATAAACAGCGCAAAGGCTTCGTCAACTGCGTCTTCAACTCCACCTATAGCAACTCGCTCTCGGCGCTTTTTATGTTTTTGGATCCCGCCCTCGGCGAATACCACAACGAGGGCAGCCTCAGGCCGATCACGATTTATGCCCCGCCCGGCTCGGTGTTGAACGCCCAATATCCGGCCACCGTCGGGGCGTCGCCCGTCAGCATGGGCCATCAGATCATCGAGTCGGTCGTCAGCGCGATGTCCAAGGCGGTCCCCGAGCGGGCCATCGCCAGCTGTGGCAAGCGCTACGGCCACTACATCTTCGGCCTCGATCCGCGCAGCAACGAGAAATACGTCGTGACCACCTTCGACATGGACGGAGGGGCGGGCGCGGCGAGAGGATTCGACGGCTACGAAGGAGCGACCTCTATCGGCGCGCTCGGGGAAGTCAACAAGGGCAACGTCGAGGAGGTGGAGATGCGCTTCCCCTGGCGGACGCGGCGCTGGGAGTTCGCCAAGGACACCTCGGGCGCGGGCAAGTGGCGCGGCGCGTCGGGCATCCATTGGGAAGTCGAGAACGTCGGCGGCGACGCCGGCATCGCCACCGGCAGCTCCGATGGCGAGATCGTGCGCGCGCCGGGAGCGTTGGGCGGCGAGCCGACACCCAATTCCAAGACCACGCTGATTCGAAACGGGGAGGAGAGCCTGCTCAGAGGCCACCGGCTCTACGACCTTAAGCCGGGCGATATCCTGCTCAAGATCAGCGGCGGCGGCGCCGGCGTCGGAAATCCCGCCGAACGCGAGCCGGAAAAAGTTCGGATGGACGTGGTGAAGGAATTTATCTCCGTCGAGAAGGCGAGAGAGATGTATAAGGTAGTGATAGATCCCGCCACGCTCAAGATCGATAAAGAAAAAACCAACCTTCTCCGCGCCGGGGGAGGGAACCGTTGACTCAACTCTGGGAATCAGGAGCAAACTGGGGACTCTTCTTCCTGCGCTTAGCTCTCGGCCTCATCTTTGTCACTCACGGTTATCCCAAGATGACCGGAGTGGAGAGCGGCACCAAGGCGAGCCGGGAAGGTCTGACCGATAGTATCCGACGACTGGGACTGCCGTTTCCGCGCCACCTGGCCATTGTTATCGGCACGATTCAAGTCTTCGGCGGGCTGATGCTTCTGCTTGGACTGGGGACTCGATTGGCCGCTGCGTTACTGGCCGTCATTATGCTCGTCGCGAGCACAAGAAATTTTGTCGAGAAACAGTTTGTCGGCAGCGCGGACTTTCCGTTCTCACTGCTGGCCTCACTCATCGCTTTGGGCCTCCTCGGCGGCGGCGCCTTCGGTTTGGAAACGTTTCTGTACTAATAGCTGCGTAGAATTTATTTTCTTTACGAAGTCCGTCATTCCCGCATGCTTTTAGGGGGAATCCAGGCGAATTTCGGACTGGCCCCCCGATTAAAACATTCGGGGGTGACCACTTGGGTAAAAGTCATCCGAGGGCCTCTTGATACCCCACAACTTGCTGCGGGGTGATTAATTCAAAAACTCTTTACTCCGCGCCCTCTGCGCCTCTGCGGTGAGCCACACGGAAGCCTGAAGAACCCGGATTTACGGTCGCATGCACAAGATGAAAAAGCCGACGACATGGGTTATAGTTGTGGCTCTGGAGGAAAGCGATCATGGCCAAACTTGCTGAGAACATAATCAAAGCGGCTGTTAAACTGCCCCAAAAGGATCGTGTTCGCGTCGTCGAGCGACTTCTTGACACCTTGGAACCGCAAGCGGAGCAGGATGTGGATGCGGCATGGGCGGCCGAGATTGAGCGGCGCTCGCGCGAGATAAAAGAGGGCACAGTTCGACTCCTCCCCTGGACAGCCGTAAGGTCACGAGCCAGGAAGCGCGCCCGTGGCGGGGACTAACGCTCGTTTTCATCCCGCTGCGTCAGAGGATTACGACGCAGCCTATGCGTGGTATTTCACCCGCGGGATCGGGATCGCCAACGACTTCGAGCGTGAAATTGAAAGATGCCTTCGCTTGATCGAAGAAAGCCCGCTGCGTTGGCCGAGATTTGACGCCCTGCGGCGGCGCATGATCGTCCGGAAGTTTCCCTACTCAATTGTCTACGAAATAATTAACGATGAGGTCGTGATCCTTGCTGTAGCTCACGGGCGGCGAAGACCCTACTACTGGCGTGAGCGTGTGGGGTAGAAAGAAGCTGGCTCAACGGCCTGCTACGCCTCCTTCAATCTCTTCCGCAAAAACTCTAGAATCGCCACGTGCTTTTGCGAGTCCTCGACCGCGCACGTGAGCAGCAGTTGGAATAAGCCGCGGTAGTAGTTGCGGCTCTCTTTCGTCAGCTTCTTACATTCTTGAATGCCTTTTTTCTCCGATTCGATGAACTCCTCGGTCACTTTGAGGAGCGCGTCTTCTCCGCACCCAGCGCGTAGAGGCCGCGTAGCGCGTCCTTAGGCTTGGTCCAGTTCAGATCGCCCTTGAGCGTCGCCGCCATCGCATGGGTGATCGCGTGGTGTTTCTCTTCGTCGGCGATGATGAGCTGGAGCAGAAATTTGATGATCGGGTTCTCCACCCGGCCGCAAATATCTTTATACTGTTGGAGGAATTCTCCTTCCTGGGACTCGTGAGTTTCAAACTCCTTGAGCAGCCGCTCGACCTCGGCGAGATCCTGGGGATTTTGCTCCGACGGCAATTCCGGGCCGATCATGTAGAACTCGACAACGGGTACGTCTGCCATAACGCTTCTCCTTTCCCGGAATCTTCAGGCCGTTGAAAAAAGCTCCTTGTTAAATTCCGTGCTCGTGATCGTGACTCGTGCTCGGGCCGGAAGAATACGAACACGGACACGAAACCTCGAACGGCAGCTTCGAAGTTACACGAACACGACATCGTGCGCCTTGCCTCTGAGAGCTTTTTGACCGGCCTGCGAATATAACCTTTCAGGTTTCGATCCGGTCCCGGCACTTGCGAGATGTCGTGGCCTCTTCAGAAAAGCGGAGCAAGCCATGTGCCAGAAAGCGGCGGAGAAATACGGGGCGTGGATCCGATTTGAGCGCTGGCAATCCGAGAATTGGGAATTTGTAGCGAGGTTCTTCCTGTTTCTGAGAAGAGCGTCGCAATTAAATCCTCCTTTTGCCTGGGCAATAGTTGGCATTCCATTGGCATGTAAGTTGCTCCCTCCCCTAATCGACCGCAATAGAACGAATGACCGTTCAGTTAAATAAAGGATGGACCTATGGGGATCGATAGCTTGATCGCGCGCTACAGAGAGATTTTGGATGAGTCTCCTCTGGAGCAAGTCGCGGCATGGAAGGCGAAACATCCGGGCACCAAGGTTGTCGGCTGCTATCCGGTTTACAGCCCGGTCGAGCTGATCCACGCCGCGGGGATGTTGCCCGTAGGGATCGTCGGCGGCGGCAACCGGCTTGAAATCGCCCATGCCGATTCCCGCTTTCAATCTTTTGTCTGCTCCATCGTCAAGAGCACCCTGGAGCTGGCGATGGTCGACAAGCTCGCTTTCCTGGACGGCATTGTCTTTCACTCGATCTGCGACCCCGCGAGAAACCTGGGGAGCGTTTACAAACGCAATTTTCCCCGTCTCATGGTGG
Source organism: Binatia bacterium (assembly GCA_041483675.1). Classification (GTDB taxonomy): domain Bacteria; phylum Desulfobacterota; class Binatia; order UBA9968; family UBA9968; genus 2-12-FULL-60-19. The sequence goes on along the minus strand of JBGPGE010000101.1, from coordinate 12,284 downwards.
AATACATTCATTTCGCCCAGAACCTGACTTCGCCTCATACCATAGACTACCTGACCGCCGAGTACCGCAGGCTGATGACGAGCTATGAGGAGCTGGCGGGAAGGCCGATCACCGACGATGCCTTACGCAAAAGCATTCGAATCTACAACGAGCAGAGGAAACTTTTGCGCGAGCTCTACGCGATTCGCGCGGAGAAGCCGCAAAATCTATCCACGCTGGAAAGCTATATCCTGACTCGCATCGGCACGCTGATGCCGCCCGACGAGCATATCGCGATTCTCAACGAGGCGCTGGCCGCGATCCGGCAAAGAAACGAAAGACCGAAAGACCGCATCAAGGTCGTCCTGGAGGGATCGTTCTGCGAACAGCCGCCGCTGGAGTTGATCGAGGGATTGGAGGCCGCGGGCTGTTATATCCTGGACGACGACTTCTTCCTGGGCTGGCGCTGGTTCCCGGCGGACGTCCCGGCGGAAGGGGATCCGGTCCGCAATCTCGCCGAGAGCTATCTCCATCAGAGCGTTTACTCCGGCGTCAAACACGACAGCCGCCAGCCGAAATCGAAGCATCTGATCGACCGGGTGAAAGAGACCGGGGCGGCGGCCGTAATGATCCTGGCTGCCAAGTTCTGTGAGCCGGCGTTGTTCGACTACGCGCTGTACCGCCAGGCGCTCGAGAAGGCGGGCATTCCCCATCTTTACCTCGAATTCGAGGAGAAGATGTGGATCTTCGATAAGGCAAGGACCGAGGTGGAGACCTTCGTGGAGTCGATGCTGTTCGACTGATTCGTGATCGTGACCGTGCTCGTTGGAGACTAGAAAGTAGAGGAAGCAAATGGCGAAGCCGGCCGAAGCGGTAAAGACAAGTTATCAGGGACAGATGCACCAGCTGCAGAAGGACATGATGGGGCGCTACTTCGAGCGCGTCACGCGCTGCGCGGAACAGGGCGAAGGCAAAGCGGTCTACATGTTGATCAGCGGCAATCCGGTGGAGCTGGTGCAGGCCTTCGACATGGTTCCGGTCTATCCGGAGATCAACGCGCTTCAACTGGCGGTGAAAAAGGCCGCGCTCCCGTTCATCCAGAAAGCCGAGGAGATAGGTTACTCGATGGACAACTGCGCCTACGTGAAAGCGGATGTCGGCATGTTTCTCGGCGACCGCAAGACACCGTTCGCGACGATTCCGTTGCCGTCGCTGATCCTCTGCAACTACGTGGGTTGCAACGTCTATCTCCAGTGGTTCGAGCACCTGGCCGAATACTGCGACGGAGAGCTCTACAACCTCGACGTTCCTTTTTTGCGCGATCCTTCCGGGAAGCCGACGAAGGCTGACGTGGACTACGTCGTGCGCCAGCTCGAAGAGGTGATCGAAGCTTTGGAGCGGCTCACCGGCAAGAAGCTCGACTGGGCCAAACTCAAAAGGATCGTCGCGCTTTCCGGCGAGACCGGCGAGCTGTGGTCGAAGATCAAGGCGCTCACGAAAAACGTTCCCACTCCCTACGACGCCTACTTCGACTCCGTTACCATGATGGCGCCGCTTTACTGCCTGCGGGGAACGGAGGACGGACTCAAGTTCTTCCAGACGGCGCTTAAAGAGATGGAAGAGAAGGTCCAGATGGGCGCCGGCCCGCTTCCTGAAGAGCGCTTCCGCTTCGTTATCGAGGGGCCGCCGCCGTGGCCCTACCTCCGCACCTTCAGGGACTTCTTCTCCAAATGGGGCGCCGTCGCCGTCGCTTCAACCTATTCCACCGTGGGCGGGTTGTGGGAGTTCGGCTTCAAACACGATCCCAACCGGCCGCTGGAATCGATCGCGGAGCACATGCTGGAGTGGAACGTCACCAACCGCAACTTTCTCCAGCGCTACCAGCAGATTCGCCGTTACTGCGAGGAGTGGTCCGCCGACGCCCTGGTCATCCATTCGGTGAAAAGCTGCCGGCTCTTTTCCGCCGGGCAGGGCGACATGCGGGAATACTTCACCAAGGAGCTTAACATCCCGACGCTGCTCATCGAATCCGACATCGAAGATCCGCGGTACTTTTCCGAGGCTCAGCTCAAGAACCGCATCGACGCGTTTTTCGAATCCCTGGAGCACCAGAAGCTCGTTCGTCAAACGAAAGCAGCCGGAGGCAAAGCATGATTTACGCGGCAGGCATCGACGTCGGCTCCACCCAGACCAAAGGCATCATCCTCAACCAGGACCGGGAGATCGTCGCGCGGGCGCTGATCATGACCGGCGCCAACGTGACCCGGGCCGGGGCGAACTGCTTTAACGAGGCGTTGAAGCTCGCCGGCCTCGAGCGGGAACAGATCGCCTACATCGTCGGCACCGGCTACGGGCGCTACAAAGTCACCTTCGGCGACGCGCAGATCACCGAGATCAGCTGCCACGCGCGCGGCGCGAGCTTCCTCTTTCCCAACACCCGCACCGTCATCGACATGGGCGGGCAGGATGCCAAGGGAATCCACATAGGACCGGACGGGGACGTAAAGGACTTCGTCATGAACGACAAATGCGCGGCGGGCACGGGACGATTCCTGGGCAGCGCCGCCGAGGCGCTGCTGCTCGATCTCGACGATCTCGGTCCGCTCGCGCTCAAGGCCAAGAATCCGGTCCGGCTCACCACGGTCTGCACCGTCTTCGTCGAGTCGGACATCATGTCCTACCTCGCGCAAAACAAGAAGGTGGAGGACATTCTCGGCGGAGTCCATAGCGCCATCGCCGCCCGAACCATCTCGCTGGTGCGGCGGGTGGGCATCGAGCCCGAGGTGACTTTCACCGGCGGGGTATCGCGCAACGTCGGCATGGTGCAGGCGTTGGAGGCAAAGCTCGGAATGAAGGTCAACGTGAGCCCGGACTCTCACTACGTCGGCGCGCTGGGAGCAGCGATCTTCGCGCTCGAGCGCGCGGTCACGGCGAAAGGCGAGAGAGAGAAGACGGCCGGGGTTGAGGCGGGGCCTACTGCCTAACGCCTCACGCCTGTTTGAAGGAGGATTAATGATTTTCGCAGCCGGCATCGATATGGGGGCCAAATTGACCAAGGCCGTCATCATGGACGGCGAGCGCCGGGTGGTCGCGAAGAGCACCGTGCGGACCCGTCCCGACTTTGCGGCGATCGCCCAGGAGGTCTTGGATCTGGCGCTCAAGGAAGCGGGGCTGAAACAGACCGACGTGAACTATATCGCCACCACGGGCTTCGGCCGCTACAATGTCCCGTTTCGCGACATTCAGATCACCGATATCACCTGCGTTGCGCGAGGAGCGGTGTTTCTGTTTCCCAAGACCCGTTGCGTCCTCGATATCGGCGCGCAGAGCACGCGGGCGCTCAGAGTCTCCGAGGCCGGCAAGGTGCTCGAGTTCCGCACCAACGACAAGTGCGCCGCGGGCGCCGGCGGCTTCATCGAGCGCGCCGCCAAATATCTGGAGATTACGATCGAGGAGGTGGGCGAGCTGTCGATGAAGGCCGACAAGCCTCAAACCATCAGCAGCGTCTGCGCGGTTTTGGCCGAGTCGGAGATCATCAATCACGTCTCCGCCGGGGAAAGCATCGAAAATATTCTGCGCGGAGTTCATATCTCGCTCGCCTCCCGCGCCCTCGCGCTGCTCAAGCGCGCCGGGCTCGAAGAGGAAGTGACCTTCGTCGGTGGCGTGGCGTATCAGAAAGGAATGGTCAAGGCGCTGGAGGAGACGCTGAAAAAGAAAGTGAACGTCAGCGACCGGCCGGAGATGGTCGGCGCTATGGGGGCGGCGCTCCTGGCGCTCAAACGGTTGGAGAAGGTCCGACTGGAAAGATCGGGAACTATGCCGGTGGAGCAGCTTGGGGCGGTTGCGAGTTAAATCGTTCAAGACGTTCAAAGTGGTTCAAGATGGTTCAACGTAGTTCAAAGTAGTTGAGGAGGGAGAACATGGCTGACGGGAAACTTAAAGGCAAGACGGCATTCGTGGCGGGCGGCGGGCGAGGCATCGGACGCTGCGTCGCGCTGGCGCTCGGGCGCGAGGGCGCCCAGGTCGCCGTGGCGGATATTATCAAGGACAACGCCGAAAGCGTGAGCAAAGAGATCAAGGCGCTCGGTCCCAACGCGATCGGCTGTCAGGTCGATCTCACCAAGGGGGCCGACGTGGAGCGGGCCGTGCAGGAGACGATCAAACAGTTCGGCCAGATCGACATCCTCGCCAACTGCGCGGGTTGGGACCGGCTCGAGCCGTTTCTCGAAAGCAACGAAGAGACCTGGGAGAAGATCATCGCGATCAATTTCAAATCGGTGCTCCATGCCGACAAGGCCGTGCTGCCGCACATGATCAAGCGCGGCTCGGGAAAGATCGTCAGCATCGCCTCCGACGCGGGACGCGTCGGCTCCTCCTGGGAATCGGTCTATTCCGGCACCAAGGGCGCGGTGATCGCGTTTTCGAAAACACTGGCGCGCGAGGTGGCGCGCTACAAGATCAACGTCAACGTCGTCTGTCCGGGCCTGACCGACACGCCGCTGCTCGAAGCGATCCGCACCCAATCGGAGCAGACGGCGAAGATCGTCGACGCAGTCACCAAGGCGACGCCGTTCAGGCGCGTGGCCAAGCCGGAGGAGATCGCCGAGGCGGTGCTCTTCTTCGCCTCTCCCAGCGCCGACTTTATCACCGGCCAGACGCTGAGCGTGAGCGGCGGGCTGACGATGGTATGAAGATTGAAAAAGTTCAAATGGTTCAAGTTGTTCAAAATGGTTCAAACGCCTTGAACGAGCTGGAACGACTTGGACGCGGCTTATAAACGGTCAGGAGGCCCTAAGATGGCAGACGACAGGAAGGCGATCGACATCATGTTCTACGTGGCGACGCCGGAGTTCATCCAGAGGTGGAACGACGGCAAGAAGGGCGAGCTGATCTGCCGCATGGAGCGTGCCATCGGCGGCCTGCCGCAGTTCGAGAGCCTGGAGACGATGCTCGGCAAGATGGACGAAGCCGGGGTCGATAAAGTTTTCATCACGCAGTGCAAGATGTGGTCGTACCGCAACCACTGGATGTACATGGACACCACCGTCGAGGAGGTGGCCCAGTACCTGACGCGTTATCCCAAGCGCTTCGTCGGCCTCGCCGGCTACAACCCGTTCCGGGTCAAAGAGTCGCTCCAGGAGATCGAGCGCGGCGTGAAAGAGCACGGCTTCAAAGGCGTTTACGTTCACATTTACGGCTTCGACATCCCGCTCTCCGACGCCAAGATGTATCCGCTCTACGCCAAATGCGTCGAGCTCGACATTCCGGTTTCGATGCAGGTGGGCCACGTGCTCGAAGCGATGCCGAGCGAGCACGGCCGGCCGATCTATCTCGACAAGATCGCAAGCGATTTTCCGGACCTCAAGATGATCGGCGCGCACACGGGGTGGCCGTGGGTCCAGGAGCTGATGTCGGCCTGCTACAAGTGGGAGAATATTTACTTCGGCATCGACGGCTGGCTGCCCAAGTATCTCGGCCCGGAGGTCGTTCACTTCATGAACAGCCGGATGGGGATGGACCGCTGCGTCTGGGGCACCAACGGGCTTTCCTGGACAGAGAGTCTCGATCAGCTCGATCAGATCGGGCTCAAAGAGGAGCCCAGGCGGAAGGTGCTGAGGGAAAACGCCGCCAGGCTCTTTAATCTCTAAGTCGTGTCACGCGCTGGAAAAAGCCGAAGCAAACTCAGACGCGCTATGAATGCCAAGGTCCTACGATTCGACTCGCGACGGGATACCGAAGCGATCGGCTGGGCGAAAGAGCTGCGCGAAACCGAAGCGTGGTTTCAGAGCGCAAGGTTTCGCCAGATCACGCGGCTGCACACGCCGTACGAAGTCGTCGCGCTGCGCGGCAACGGGCAGGAAGATTACACCGTCGCCAAGCAGGCTGCGGTCAAGATGCACGACTATCTGCAACGCCTCTTCAGGGAAAGAAAGCAGGAAATCACCTACGGCCCCTTTTCGCCGACCGGGGCGGTGCGGGCCGTCATGGAAGGCATCAAAGTCCTTTACCTCGGCGGCTGGGCGACGTCGGCGCGGGGCTCCGATTCGGAAGATCCGGGAGCGGATCTCGCCAACTACGCGCTGGATCGAGTGCCCAAGGAGGGCGCGTCGTGGGTGCGCGCCTTGCTCCATCAGGACGAGGCGCAACGCTCCAACCGCATGCGCATGACCTCGGCGCAAAGGAAAAAAACGCCGCCGATCGAATTCACCCCGCCGTTGATCATTCCGGACGGCGACACGGGCCACGGCGGAGAGCACCACATTAGAAATCTCGTGAAGAAATTCGTCGAGAGCAAGATCGGCGCGGTCCATATCGAAGATCAACGGGCCGGCTGCAAGGTCTGCGGCCATCAAGGGCAGAAGGTGCTGGTCTCGACGGCCGAGATGATCGCGCGGCTCAACGCGGCGCGGTTGCAGTACGATATCCTGGGCGTGCCGGGCGTGATCGTCGCGCGGACCGATTCCGACGATGCCACCGCCATCGACAGCATGGACGACGAGCGCGACCACCCGTTTGTCTACGGCGCAACCAACCCCCGCGTCGTCCCTTTCAAGAACGTGAACCTGGCGGTGATCAGAAAATTTTACAACGAAGGTTTTAAGGAGATCAACGGCCACCTGCTGCATCGGATCTCGGAGACGGCTTACCGGGAAGCCAGAGATTGGGTGAAGCAGGAGCGGCTGGGCCTGCGCATCAAAGAAGGGATCGCGCGGCTACGCAACGAGGCGGAGCTGCTCAGAAAATCCCGCCGCCAGGCCCGCAGCCAGGGGAAAAGCCCGAAGAGCGCCCGCGAAGAGTTGGCGGCGCACGAGATCTGGATCAAAACGGTCACGGAGGAAACGTTAGACAAGGTTTTGAGCGACATCCGCCGCGTCTGGGCGGAGAAGGCCGGCCTTAAAACCTATGCCGAAGCCGTGGCGGAAGCGATGCGGCGGCAAAGTCACGAGAAAGCGAAGCTTTCGATGTCTGTGGACCAATGGAAAAAATTTGCCGCCACGGTTTCCCACGGGGAGGCGCGCCAGCGGGCGGAGTCGATGGGCATCGATATTTTCTGGAGCTGCGAGCTGCCGCGCACGCCCGACGGCTTTTATCAAATCACCGGCGGGCGCGAGATGGCGGTGGCGCGAGGACTGGCCGTGGCGCCCTTCTCCGATCTGGTATGGCGGGAGACCGCGCGACCCGATCTCGTCGACGACAAGCTGTGGGCCGACGCCATCCACGCCGTCTTTTCCGACAAGATGCTCGCTTACAACCTGTCGCCCTCGTGGAACTGGGATGCCTGGGGTTTTACCGACGACCAGATCCGCAGCTTCGCCAACGAGCTGGGAAAGATGGGCTACGTGTTCAACTTCATCACCTACGCGGGCCACCAGGGCGAAGCGTTGACCAACGGACGCCTGGCGCGCGCTCTACGGGAGGAAGGCGTGCTCGGTTTCGTGAGATTGATCCAACGCTCGCTCCGGCTGGCGAACGACCCGGCGCAGTATCCCCAGACTTTCGTCGGCGGCCCCTGGGCGGACCGTTTTCGCCGGGCGGCGCGCGGCCCCTCCCTCACCACCTCGTCGATGGGCGGCAAGTCTACGGAAGCGCAGCATCGTAAGCCCACCGAAGTGCCGACGACCGTGCTGGAGCGATGGTTGCGCATGTGGGCTGACTATTGGAGCGCCGAGGGAGTTTACGACCAGGGCGATTTGAGCGTGGAGCTGAAGGAGCGGTGGGCCGGCTCCGAAGAGATGATGTTGAACGTCTTCGACGAAGCGGCCGACAAGATCGCCGAGATCACGTTCCGGGTCGACCGGGATCGGGCCGGGAGAAAAATTCTCGCGGTCAAAGACCAGAATACGGTCAAGAAATATCGCGCGCGGCGCCTGATGACGCTCATGCACTTCTTCCTGCTCCATCGCTATAAGGCGGATCTCGTGCACTATGTGGCTCCGACCGCCGACAACCGCCTGTCCGTCGATCGCATGATCCAGAACGGCACGTTCCGGGAGACCCGCACCGACGATCCCAATATCATCGCGCTCGAGGTAAACCCCGCCCGCGCGCAGAAGATTTTCGCCAGCGACGAGTCGCTCAAACGCTTTATCGCCAGATCGTTCGCAGCATTGAACGTCCGCTCCGGCGGCGGGCAGAGGAGGGTGGCGGCGGGGTAGGAGGGCGCGAGGCAAAGGGCATAGCGCAAAACGCTGAAGGCAGAAGTAGGGGCGACAGGCGGGTCGCCTTGCACCGTCGGTCGTCATACGAGATACGATCGACGAATTGCGCGTGACGAAGGAGGACGAGTGGCTACGATAGAAGAGCGAGTCTTAGATTCGAAGAACCGGCACATGGAGTTTGTCGCCACCGGCCGGCTCGTGACGGCGCGTCCGCGGGAAGCGACCGGCGAGACGGAGGATCGAGGATCCAAGATCGAGGATAGGGCGGAACTCTGCGCGCCGGAAATCCTGGCGATCGACGAGGTCGCGGGCCAGGTCATTGACGGGATCGACAGTAAGGCGATTCTCAGCCGCATGGCGGATATCGGGCCGGAGGCGCGACTCTTTTTGCACCGCCCGCAAGGCAAAGTTCTCCGCGCGGAGGTCTACGAGGACCCGCGCATCTGCCCGGAGATCAACCGCGGCGCGGTGATCGAGAATCTGAAAGAAAAGCCGAAAGACGTGAGCGGCTGGCGCACGCATGACTTTATCATCGACACCAAGGGGTGTCTCGGCGACGAGTGCGGCCGCTGCTCGGTGATGTGCCCGGAGAACGCGATTCATCTCATGGGCAAGGGGAAGGGGAGTTTTCACGAGATCGATCCGCTCGCCTGCAAGGGCTGCTATATCTGCTGGGTGGAGTGCTACCGCACGGCGGCCGACTGCATCCTGGTGGACGGCAAGACTTTCGACGCGGCGATGCGAGCGAAGCATTTTGGGGAATGACGGCAACCCCCTCACCCTTATCCCTCTCCCTCAGGGAGAGGGTAGGGAGAGGGCTTAGCGGTAGCGAACAAACGCGGAGGTTTAGAGGAATGGCAACGGTCTTATCAGGCAATAGCGCGGCGGCCTGGGGATTCAGGCTCTCCCGCGTCCAGTGTTATCCCTACTATCCGATCACGCCGTCCACCGCCTGCTCCGAGCAGATCGCGCGCTGGGTTTCCGACGGCGCGCTGGAGACGGTGACGATCAACGCCGAGTCGGAGCACAGCGCCGCGAGCCAGATCATCGCCGCCGGGAAAAGCGTGCGCGCCGGCACGGCCACGTCCTCCAAGGGCCTGCTCTACATGATCGAGGTAATGGAGAACGCTTCCGGCGGCAGCATTCCCTGCGGCTTTTTCATCGGCAACCGCGCAACCGGCGCTCCGATCAACATCTGGGCCGACAACTCCGACGCCTACGCGATGCGCGACAGCGGCGCGATCCAGATCTTCACCGCCGACGCCCAAGAGGCGCTGGACGGCGTCATTCAAGGTTATCGGATCGCGGAAGACTTGAGAGTAAGAATCCCGTTTGCCGTGAATCTCAGAGGTTTCACCGGAACGCACGCCTACGAAGGCGTCGAGATTCCGAAACCGGAAGATGTCGATCGCTTCCTGCCCGGCTACATTTCCACCATGCCCCTCTTCGCGCCGGCCAAGCCGGTGACCTACGGGGCGATGCTCTCGGCTCTTCCATACAGGCGGCACAAGAGAAATCAGATGGCGGCGCTCAAGAACGCGGTCGAGGTGACGCAGGAGGTCGGGCGGGAATTCGGCGAGCGCTTCGGCCGGAGCTACGGCCTGTTTGACTGGATCGGCGATCAGAAAGCCAAGCTCGTCGTCGCTCTGTTGGGCGAATCGGCGGGCGCCGGCGAAGTCGTCGTGCGCCACCTTCAGGGAAAGCAGGGACTCCCCGGCGTCGCTCTGTTGAAGATCCGCCTCTTCTCTCCTTTCCCGGCGAGCGAGATCAGCCAGGCGCTCGCCGCCGCGGGAACCAAAGCCGTGGTCGTGCTCGACGAAGGGCTGAATCACGGCGGCGTCTTTCCGCCGCTCGCGCAGCGAATCGCCACCGCCGTTCAACTCCATCTGGGGAGCCACGCGCCGAAAGTGGCGAGCGTGATCGGCGGCCTCGGCGGCAGCGAAGTCCGGCAAGAGCATTTTCAGCTCATGTTCAATCTCGCCGACAACATCGCCGAAGGAAAGCCGCTGCGCGCCGAGCCTTACTGGCTCGACATCGACGAGGACCCGATCTTCGTTGAGAACGAACAGCAGGTAAATCCAAAGCTCTGGAAAAAATGGGGCGAAGTCTGGAAGCAGCAAAAGCGCAAGGAGAAATACTTCTCCGCGCTGCCGCAGGAGACCGACGAGGTCCGCATCTACAGCCGGGCGGGACAGGGCGCGATTACCTCCGCCGTCGGCTTTACCGGCGCGGGGATCCTCACGGGCTCGCGGCTTCTCACCGTGCCCGCGTTCGGCTCCGAGAGGCGCGGCGCGATTATCACGACCGACACGCTGGTCCACGGCGGGGGCGGGCAGAAGATCCGCTCGTTCAACCGGACCTGGGACGTGATGGTGCTCTACGACGACACGATTCTCTATTCCCCCGAGCATCAGGCGCTCGACGGGCTCAAAGAGAGCGGCACGCTGCTGATCAACAGCTCGCGTCTCACCGTGAAGAAGCTCCGCGAGCAGTTGGGGGCGGGCAAGGCGAACGTCCGCATCTTCACGGTGCCGGCGGCGGAGATCGCGGAGCGGCTGGGGCTCAAGCACATCAACATGGCGATGCTCGGCGCGCTGCATCGGGTCTACGAGAAGATCCCGCTGGAAAAGGCGCTGCCCTATTACGAGCGGCACGTTCCCAAGCCGAGGGAGCTGAGCCTGGAGGCGATCCGTCTCGGCTATGCGGAGTGCACGGATCAAGGCGCGAAAAAGCGCGTGAAAGAAGTCCGGCTGCCGGTCACGGCAGAATTCCTCGCCTGGCGGCCCGAAGATCACTCGCAGATCGCCTGGCCGTCGGAGACCGAAGAAATAAGGGCCGGATGAAAAGCGTTCAAGATGGTTCAAAATAGTTCAAAAGGTTCAAGTGGTTCAAAACAATTCGAGCCGGAAGAATGGCTTCGATGAGATGAAGGTTTGAGGAGCGGGCATGTTTAACATTCTTTTCAATCGCGACATCGGCATCAATCTACACAGTTTTCTCCTGCCCGAGCCGGTCAAAGACGTCGGCGAGTACGGGGCGATCCCGACGACCGGCCTCACCTCCGGCCACCAGGGCTGCACCGGCTGCGGCATGGTCACGGGCACGAACCAGGCGCTGCGCGCGCTGAAACTCATGGGAAAGCACGTCGTCGCGAGCATCGGCACGGGCTGCAACGAGGTCATCACGACGCAGAACACCTCCTGCTGGGGCGAAACTTCCGTCGACCACAACAATTTTCCCAACACCGCCGCGACGCTGAGCGGCAATATCGCGGCGCTCAAGGCGCTCAGTCGCGCCGGCGCGGTCTCACCGGAGCGCTTCGTCAACCTGGGCATCGCGGGCGACGGCGGGACCTACGATATCGGACTTCAAGCCTTGCTCGCCTGGATCGCCCGCGGCGAAGACGGCATCTATATATGTCTCAACAACCAGGCCTACATGAACACCGGCATTCAAGGCTCCGGCGCGACGCCCTACGGGGCGAACACGTCAACGACGCCGTTCGGCAAGATGGTCCACGGCAACCAGAGAAACCCGCAGTATCTGCCGGACCTGGCATTGGCCGCGGGGGCGTCTTACGTCGCCACCGCCTGCCCGCTGCATCACCGCGACCTGATGATCAAAGTGCAAAAGGCGGCGGCGATCGAAGGGCCGTGCGTGATCGAGCTCTTCTCGGTCTGTCCCGAGGGCTGGAAGAGCGAGACCGACGTTTTTCATGAGGTCACCGAGCGGGCGCTCGACAGCCGCTTCTGGCTCCTCTATGAGGCCGAGCGCGACCGCGCGGGCAACAACGTCATCTTCACCTTGAACTACCTGCCGAAGCGGGCGGTCTCGGCGATAGAGTACCTCAAGCTGCAAGAGCGCTTCTCCGGCATGAGGCAGCTGGGCGACATGGTCGAACATGCCCAGGCGCTGGTCGACGCGCGCTGGTCGTTCTGGAAGCCGGTGCTCGAAGCGAACGGGTTGGAGGGGAAAGAGGTGGGATATGAGGCATGATCTGGTCGTCCGCGTCGCCGGAGAGTCGGGCGAGGGAGTCATCACCATCGGCGAGACCATCGCCCGCATCGCCGCGCGCGAGGGTCTCTCCATCGTCACCTTCCGCACCTTTCCCGCCGAGATCAAAGGCGGGGCCTGCATGATCCAGGT
>JBGPGE010000100.1:0-15949 GCA_041483675.1 Binatia bacterium | reverse complement strand
CTCTGAACGCGGCTATGGGCAAATATAATGCGATTGAAGCGTCGTTGAATTCAAAGCCGACATGGTTTGAATCGACTTGACGGCGGTCGGCGGACAAAATAGGCTGCGGGCCAGTAGGGAGATAGCCCGCCCTAATGGATATGCGGATCAAGTCGAAATCGCGGACTACCACTGAGCGGCATCGGCAACGTGGCAAATCGTTGCTGTTTCCTGTGGTACGGAGGTTGCCTGCCAAGAGGCCTCCGACACATCCTGGGGAGATGCTGCTCGAAGAGTTTCTCAAGCCCCTCGGAATCAGCCAGTCCGCCTTTGCGGTGCGCCTGGGGATATCCTTTCCCCGCTTAAATGAAATTATCCGAGGCAAGCGCGGTGTCACGTCCGACACAGCGCTGCGACTGGCGCACGTCCTGGGGATGTCGGCGGACTTTTGGCTTGGATTGCAGCAGGATTGGGAACTGTGGCATGCCTTGCGGAGTAAGAAAGCCGCAACAATCGCTCGGCTTGAACCGCTTCGTCACGTAAGCTGAAACGGTGTCTCACCAACGGCTGGAGTCTGACGCTCCTCGCGTCGCGCAACTCAGCCTCGACGTTATCCCATGGTGGCAAGAAACCTGATGGTAGATAGCCTAGCAGACAGGCGGTTAGTTGGAGCTAGGACCGTATAGTAGATGGATGATATAGAACGATACTACGAGATACTTGAGCTTGAGTCTGGCGCCTCACCGGAAGAAGTGAAGCGTGCTTACAGGGACTTGGTTAGAGTCTGGCACCCAGATCGCTTCTCCCACGATCCTCGGTTACAACGGAAGGCCCAAGAAAAACTAAAGGAAATCAATGAAGCCTATGAGAGGCTTCAGGCTTTTCTGTCTGGCCAGAGAGCGAGAGCCTACCGATCAGGGTCCCGGCCGAACCAATCGCGTCCACATAGTGAATCAGGCGAAGCCCAATCCGGGGACTTTAGGGCAGCACCCGAGCCTCCTCCTCAGGCTGAGAACTCCAAAGCGTCATCTGCCGGAATTTGGGCCGTGATCCTGACGTGGTTGCGATACGAGTACGAGTTGATGCCCACTGCCGTTAAGATCGGCGGTACGGTAGTGTTGTTCCTGATTGTTATTACGTTTACTCAAAACAGCCGTCCAAAACAAAGCGAGCCCGAGACTGTGAAGGCGCCTGTAATTGCTTTTGCACCGAAACCACTTTCTGAATCCCAGGGTACGGTTTCCGACGTTGGAAGAAAGGCAAACCCGGAACATCAGGCCACACGCCTACCCTCACTTGTTGACCGCTATCAGAAGCTCGCCGCCTTCGCCGCAAAGGCGCGTGCCGCGGGCTACTCGGACCGAGAGATCGACGACTTCGTGCGCGAAAGATTCATCGAGCCGGCCCTCAAAGAGGGCTACAGCGCTCAGGAAATCAACGAATACCTGGCCTGGAAAGAAGCCCCCCGCTCGGAAGAAGGCGACCGTTAACGTGGAAACCCCGCCCGCAAGCCGAGAAGGAGCCGCGGAGCATGCTGTGTCGGCTACACGCCCTAGCGGTGGTCTTGATCGTTCGGAGTTGTTGCTCTCGAACTTGTCCCCCGAGGACCAGGCATGGATCAGCCGATCTTGCCCAAAAAGTCTTGGTCTTTCTGTTTGGACCAACTGCGTTCGAAGAGAAGTGAGAGCGCCCTATCGCGCGGACGTCCAGACCTGTCCAACCTGAACCCTGACGAAAGGAACTGGGTGCTGAGAAGTTGCCCTAGCTCGCTTGGTCCCAGTTTGGCAATTACGTGTCTCAATCGTGAACTCCAAACGGTGACCAGAGGCATGCCAGACCTCTCTGTGTTGGGAGCGGATGAACGAGTCTGGGTCCAACGATCGTGTCCGCAATCACTTGGACCATCACTTTACCGCTCTTGTGTAAGTCGCGAAGCGGGAGCCGTAACCGGGGGAACACGCTAAAGCAGGGAAAACGGACATTCTACTTTTTCTACCCTAACTTGTCGCTTTGGACCTACGCGGGATACGCGGTCCTGAACACGAGGTTAGGCTGCTCGGAGACCATCATGACGCAGATTAGTCCCAATTTTTCGCACGAGAAGCTCGAGAGCGCATCCACCGATGATTTCATCGACATTCTTGAGGACAGAGTGGTCTATTGGCTACTCAAGCCGGCCAAGATCTTGCTGGAAACTCCGCATGGTGATATCGCAGCAGTCTCGCTTCTACTCTCATATTTTGAGGCGCACGCCATCTATCTCGTGGGCCAAGACAGCCTTGGCCAATCCAAACGCTTCTTTCGCGAAGGGTTCGTCGATGTCTTTACCTCCCCAAACCATAACCGAGCCTTCCTCCAACGAGTCGCCGATTTTCTTTATGAACAGGCAAGGTGCGGATTTTTCCACGATGGTATCTTTCGCGAGAAGGTTTTGTTTCGCGACGACCTTCCTGGAGAGTTCTTCGTTACGGTACCGCAACGAAACGGTAAGCCCGACGAGGGTGGGGCAATTGAGTCGGTCGTGATCAATCCTAGACGGTTTCTGAACGCCTTGGTGTCGCACTTTGCTAACTATATCAGCCGGCTACGTGACGGCGCGCAAACGGATGCCCGAAACAACTTCAGGCGATCTGTTGAAATCAAGTGGAGCCCGGCTACTCCTGGACCTATTATTGGAATGGACGAAGAGGGGTTCGCGAAACTTGGCCGGTGAGGAGCCTAACCCTTGGGTTGAGAACGACGCTGAGAGATGCGCCTCTCACCAAAAACGTTAGCCCAGGGATCGAACTGAATTCTCCTACAGTTGAATCTATACCTCTGACGGGTGGTCGCCTTACAGACTCTCCCTGTAACCATGAGTGGTCTTTCTAAGTAGCTCCCCTTACGGAATCTTTCCGCCCCAGATCTCTCTCAAAAATCCCGTTTTTTCCAGATCCTCGGCGAAGCGGTTGTCGAAGATCTCGGCCGGCTTGCGGCGGATGTTGGTCTCGGTCTGGCGCGCCACCTCCACCGCGTCCGCCACCTGGGAAGCCGGCACAACCAGGCGCCGGTTCACGATCGTCTTGGCGTAGGCGTCGTAGGAAGATTGCAGCACTTCCGGGTCTTTCTGCTTGAGGGCGTTCCCCACGGCCGCCTTGGCTTTGTCCGGATTCTTTTCCACGAATTGCACTGCCTCCGCCATCGCCGCGACAAACCGCTGCACCAACAGCGGCCGAACCTGGATCGTCTTTGAGTTGGTGTGGAGAGAGCTATAGATGAAGGGCAAGTTCAACTCCTGAAGCCGGTAGATCATGTTGAACCCGTCTCTTTTTCCGCGGACTTCCAAAGGCGGCGTGACGAGGATGGCCTGGATAATGTCTTGAACCATAGCGTTGTAGCGCTCGGACTGGCTTCCGCCGATGGGGCGAATCTTCACCTCATCCTCGGTGAGGTTGAACTTTTTCAGCACGGCCCGCGTGAGGCGAAAGCTCAAATCGCCGGGCCGCGTGACGCCGATATTCTTCCCCTTGAGATCCTCCGGCCGTTTGATGTCTTTGCGCGCGAGCAGCACATAGGGAAGTCCCACCAGCGGCGCGCCGATCAGCTTAGCGTCAAGGCCGGTGGCCATGCCGGGAATCGTCGCATCCGCCGCGCAGTACAGAAATTGGACTTCATCCGTCGAAGTGGCCGCCAGAGAAATACTGCTCCCCCGGATGTAGATCGGGTTGGCCTTGATGCCGTACTTGTCGAACAGGTTGTTATCGAGGGCCGTGTAGAGATGGATGAATCCCCCCGAAACCGCGCAGGTGGCCACGCGCACGTTGATCGGCGCTTCCCCCGGCTTGGCCAGATAGGGATTCGCTGTAACGGCCGGCGGCCGTAAAAGACCGACGCCGAGGATCGCTGAAAAGATTGCGACGCCAACGAACGACTTGCGAGATCGCCTCATGTTCGTCCCCTCCAGCAGGCTCCCGACTATTTGTATAGTCTAGCGATATATCCGCTGTCGTCGATCTCCCGCACGTAGCGGAGGTCCCAGAGCGAGAGCGGATTGAACTTCTCGATCTGGGGATCTCTCTTGAGCGCGAGGGCGAACACATTCTGCACCGCCTCAACGCTGGGGTACGGTTTCGGTTCCAGCGACGCGGCCTGGCTGTCGTAGAAGCAGTTCCACTCCTCGTCGCTCTCCATCTTCATGAGCGCCGAGCAATGTTTTTTGATGATCGCCAGCGTCTCCGATTTTCGCGTTTTGAAATAGTGGATTCCGTCAACCAACGCCTTGATGAGAGCACGCGTCTCTTCCTGATGACTCTCGACATAGGTCTTCGTGGTCGTCAGCGTCACCCCTTCGATCATGGGCATGGTCGGCAGCTCAACCATGCGCGCGCCGAGCTTTTGCGCCCGCAAGTGATCCACCGACCGGATAAAAGTGGCGTCGTAATTTCCGGCCATGACTTCTTTCGCACGCTCCAACCCCTTCTTCGGGCCGTTGACCAATTCCACCTCGCGCCCTTCGCGCAAGCCGTGCTGGTGCAGATAGAGCCAGACGTTGAGGCCGGTATGGCCGTCGTAGTCGTCCATCACGACGCGCTTGCCCTTGAGGTCGGCGAGACCGTCGATGCCTTTTCCCATGACGAGGAAATTCTCGCGCCATGAATTGTTGCTCTGGGCGACGTGCACGTAGGGATCGCCGTTGAGCGCGCAGCGCGCGTAGAGGTTGTGATGGTTTCCCGAGACGATATCCAGCTCGCCCGATTTCAATCCCTCGGCGGCCCGTTTGCGCTGCCCCTCCAGAGATCCCATATCCATCTCCAGGCCGTGCTCCGCGAGAAAGCCGCATTCCTCCATGACTTTCCAGAGCGGCACGTGGCTCGGCGCCCGGTAATAAATTCTGATTTTCTTCTTTCCCGCCATCTCGATGTTCCTTTCTGGTTAAGCGCACAGGACTGCAAAGCCACAACCAAAATGAGAAAAGTGGGATTCACCACGAAGGCACGAAGGACACGAAGGTTTTCCCAGCGTGCGCTTCGCGCACCGGTCAGTCTCGGAGTGTCGCGCCAAGGGCGCAAGTGAGTTTCTCTTCCTTCGTGCTCTTCGTGTCCTTCGTGGTGAGTCCCTCCGTTTCAGAGGCTACGCTAATACTTCGGTTTGAAGGCGAAGTAGTGGCTCGTGTCGATAAAGCGGACGGTGTGCGTCTTCGAGCGCATGACGACCGACTGCGAAGTCGCGCCGCCGGGGATGAAGTGAATCCCCTTGAGATAATCGCCGTCTGTCACGCCCGTCGCCGCGAACACGACCTCGCCGCTGGCCAGCTCTTCGATGGAATATTTCTTTTCTATATCTTTGATCCCCATCGTCTGGGCGCGCTCGATCTCCTGCGGGTTGCGCGGCTTTAGCCGTCCCTGCATCTCGCCGCCGACGCAGCGCAACGCGGCGGCCGCCAACACGCCCTCGGGCGCTCCGCCGATGCCCAGGAGCAAGTCGATCCCCGTCTCCGGCTTGGTCGTCGCGATGGCTGCCGAAACATCGCCGTCACTGATCAGCCTGATGCGCGCGCCCGACTGCCTGACTTCCTTGATCAGCGCCTCATGGCGCGGACGATAGAGAATGATCACCGTCAGATCCTCGACCCGCTCTCCCTTCGCCTTGGCCAGTGCCTTGAGATTTTCCGTCGGGCTTTTGTCGAGATCGACCACGCCTTTTCCCGCCGGTCCGACGGCGATCTTGTCCATGTAGGTGTCGGGACAGTGAAGGAACTTGCCTTTTTCGGCGATGGCGATGACCGACAACGCGTTCGGCCCGCCGTTCGCGCAGATCGTGGTTCCCTCCAAGGGGTCTAAAGCAATATCCACTTCCGGGCCACCGGCGCCGACTTTTTCGCCGATGTAGAGCATGGGTGCTTCGTCCCTCTCCCCCTCCCCGATCACCACCGTGCCGTCGATGGCGACGCCGTTAAAGGCTTGCCGCATCGCGTCGACCGCCGCCTGGTCCGCCGCCTTCTCATCTCCCCGGCCCATGAGCCTGGCCGACGACAGCGCCGCCGCTTCGGTCACACGAACCACTTCTAAGGCGAGGTTTCGATCCACGGTTGTGTTCCTCCTATGAGCGATTCGATCAACTTGAATGCCTTCTTCACCACCACGCCGCTTCGCCTCGCATCGCTCTCGTTGAAGCCGTAATCCGACGACGCGCTTGGCCGGTCCGAGCCGTAGAGCACAAACGGCACAGGATCGGCGACGTGGGTTTTGAGGACGCACGGGGTCGGATGGTCCGGCAGCAGCAGCAATCTCCAGTCCCGCCGGCCGCTGAGGCCCGCGAGCACCGTCCCGACCACTTTAGCGTCGAAGTTTTCTATCGCTTTGACTTTTTCTTCGACGTTGCCCATGTGGCCGGCCTCGTCCGGCGCCTCGACGTGAATAAAGATCAAATCCCTTTGTTCGAGCGCGCGTAGCGCGTACTCGCCCTTGCCCTGGTAGTTGGTGTCGAAATATCCCGTCGCGCCGGGAACCTGAATGCGCTCCAGGCCGGCATAAACGCCGAGGCCGTTGATGATATCGACTGCGGAGATCACGCTGCCGCTAACGCCGAATCGATCCTTCAACGACGGCAGCGCCGGCGCCTTGCCCTGCCCCCAGAGCCAGATCGAGGTCGCTTTTCTTTTTCCCCGGCTTGTGCGCTTGAGATTGACGGGATGGCGCGCGAGCAACTCCTGCGAGCGACGCATGAGGTCCAGCAAAACATCCGCCCCCTGGCCGGCCGGCATATGGCTAGCCGTCTCCTGGTCGGTGATGTCGTGCGGCGGCGTGGTCTGCATCTCCTCTTTTCCTCCGCGCCAGACCATGAGATTCCGGTAGCTCACGCCCGGATAAAACTCGATGGTGCCGCCGCCGAGAGCCGCCTGCAAGTCGCGAACAATCTCCGCCCCCTCCTCGCTCGATATATGGCCGGCAGTGAAATCCTCCATGATAACCGGGCCGCCTTCGTTTCGGAGCGTCACCAGATTGCAGCGGAAGCAGATATCCTCAGGGCCGAGCGGGATGCCGACGCTCGCCGCTTCCAGCGGCGCGCGACCGGTGTGGTAGCGCGCCGGATCGTAGCCGAGGATGCTCATGTTGCCGACGTCGCTGCCGGGAGGAAAACCTTCCGGGATCGTGTAGGCGAGGCCGAACAGCCCGCGCGCGGCGAGCCAGTCCATGTTGGGCGTAGCCGCGGCTTCGAGCGGCGTCTTCCCGCCGAGACTTTCAAGCGGGTAATCCGCCATCCCGTCCCCTTGCAAAATGATGTACTTCATCGGACGGTTTCGCGCTCGAAGAATTCTTTCAGACGGTTGAGATCGGGCGCGATGCGGACCGGTTGCGCAGATTGTCGGATCGCGATGTCAGGGTCTTTCAACCCGTGGCCGGTGAGGGTGCAGACGACAACGTCGCCCGGGCGGAAGATTCCCTCTTTCTGCTTCTTGATAACCCCGGCGACGGAAATCGCCGAGGCGGGCTCAGCCAAAATACCTTCGCTGTCGGCAAGCAGCTTATAGGCGGCGAGGATGTCGTTGTCGGTGACGCTTTCGATCGCCCCGCCCGATTCGTCGCGCGCGGCTACGGCGCCCTGCCAGCTCGCGGGATTGCCGATCCGGATCGCCGTCGCGATGGTCTCGGGCTGCTCGATCACTCTGCCCAAAACGATCGGCGCCGCCCCGGCGGCTTGAAAACCCATCATCTTGGGCAGCGACGACAGCCTGCCGATCTCGAGATATTCTTTATATCCCTTCCAGTAAGCCGTGATATTGCCGGCATTTCCGACCGGCAGAAAATGGTAGTCGGGTGCCTTGCCCAGGTGGTCGCAGACCTCGAACGCCGCGGTCTTCTGCCCTTCGATGCGATACGGATTGAGCGAATTCACGAGCGTAATCGAAAATTGCCGCGCCGCTTCGCGCACGAGCTTGAGCGCAACGTCGAAGTTGCCCTCAACCTCGATCACCTTCGCGCCGTGGATCATCGCCTGGCTCAACTTGCCGAGCGAGATGTTGCCCTGCGGCACGACGACGTACGCCTTGAGGCCGGCCCTCGCGGCATAAGCTGCGGCGGAGGCGGAGGTGTTTCCGGTCGAGGCGCAGATCACCGCTTTGCTGCCGTCCTCCACCGCCTTGCTCATCGCAACCGTCATTCCACGGTCCTTGAAGGAACAGGTCGGATTCAGACCTTCGAGCTTCAGGTAGAGGCTCAAATCCGGATTGATCGCGCGCTCTAGATTGCGGCAGCGGAGGAGCGGCGTGTTTCCTTCGTGAAGCGTGACGATGCACTCTTCCCGCTCCACCGGCAGGAAGTCCCAGTAGTAACGAATCACGCCCGGCCAGAGCGGCAGCGCCTGCGGCCCCGCCGTCCTTGCCGGTTTTACTGCGTCGCGCTCTTTTGTTTTCACCTGCTCCACCCTACTCGTTTCTCCATATCGGAAACCACAGGGGCTTCGCAAGGATATAGCTGCGCCCCTCGATCGCCTTTAGCGCTCTCATGACCTGCCCGACCGCGGCGCGCTCGAGCGTAATGACGAACGGCAGGATCGTTTGAGGATCTTCCTTGATGCGGCAGCTCCGCGCGAGCGCTTCCCGCTCCTCGCGGCTGTGGTCGAGTTGCCAGATCTCGGAAACGTTGATGCCGGCCTTGCCGAGCGTCTGGCAGATATCGCCGACGATGCCGGCGCGATCCTTCACCACGAGCCGCACGTAAAAGCTGCCGCGTATCCGCTCTGTTTTCGCCAACACGGCCAGCGAGCCGGACCGGAGGAGATTCAACGGCCCGCGAGGCGCTCTTCCCCGGCCGCGGGCCAATTCGCAGACATCGCCCAGGATCGCAACCGCGGTCGGCCCGCCGCCGGCGCCCGGACCGGCGAAGAGATAGTTCCAGCCGCACGCCGCCTCGCCGCTTTTCTTTCCTTTAAAGAAAACCGCGTTGGTCGCGCCGTCGATGGCCGCGAGAACGTGACCCTCCGGAACCAGGACCGGAGAGATATAGGCCTCCACGAAGCGGTTTTTCCGCCGCGCCATGACCAGTTGCTTGATCGTGCTGCGCCCCTTTTGCGCGGCATACAAAAAATCGAGCGCGTGAATCTCTTCGATTCCCTTACGCCATAACTGGCTGGGCTTCAGGTAGAGGCCGAAAGCCACTCCGGCGAGCAGGATGAGCTTGGCCTCGGCGTCCCGACCGCTGGTGTCGGCGCTCGGATTGGTCTCCGCGTAACCGCGCTGCTGCGCTTCGCGGAGCGCGGCCCCGTAGGACTTTCCGTTCCGGCCCATTTCCGAGAGGATATAGTTGCAGGTGCCGTTGACGATACCGTAGATCGCCTCCGGCTCCTCCGCGGCGAAGCTCTCTCTGAGCGACCGGATAATCGGCACGCCGCCCGCAACGCAGGCCTCGAACCGAAGCTCTCCCCGGTGTTTCTCAACCGCTTCCCATATCTCTTTTCCGTATTTTGCCAGCACGGCTTTGTCGGAGGTCACGACGGCTTTGCCGTTTTTCAAGGCTCGGACAATGAGGTCCTTGAACCCGCCGAGCTGCCGCTCCTGTTGAAACCCCAGCGCCTCGATGATGATTTCCGCTTTGGGATGGTCGACGACTTCGTGAGGATTGGCGGTGAACAGCGACGGGCGGGAGCGCTGCCATTTTTTCCCCCTGGGACGGCGGGTGTAGACCTTGACGATCTCAAGTTGCAGATCGCCGCCGACCCTGCCCTTGAGGCCGTCGAAGATAAAATCCTGCACCGCCTCGCCCACGGTCCCCGATCCGAGCAGGCCGATGCCGACTGTTTTTCGTTTTTCAGACATGTTCACAGACACCGAGAGTGAAAACTTTACCTTCTTGCGCGTCGATAAGTTAGTGTTCAGTTTCGGAATTTCGACGAAACAATCGAAGTGCGACAAGCGTCATTCCCGCGAAAGCGGGAATCCAGAACCCCCTCTTAATCTCCCCCTTGGTAAGGGGGAGACAGAGAGGGGGTGCTGACTCGGCCGGAATGACGGTCCACTCTAGTCGAGAACCTTGGCCAACGCACGGCGTATCGTCCGGATCGCCTGCTTGGTGCGGTGCTCGTTCTCGATCAGCGCGAAGCGAACGAAATCGTCGCCGTATTGCCCGAAGCCGATGCCGGGAGAAACCGCCACCTTCGCTTCTTTGAGCAGGAACTTCGAGAATTCGACCGACCCCATCTTCTTGCACGGCTCCGGAATCTCGGCCCAGACAAACATCGTTCCCTTCGGTTTTTTGATCTTCCAGCCGACGCGCCCCAACCCGTCCACCAGCGCATCGCGCCGCTTGCGGTAGGTCTCGCGGATCTCCTCGACGCAATCCTGCTCGTCGTTGAGCGCGTGGATCGCCGCGATCTGCACCGGCTGAAAGATTCCATAATCGAGATAGCTCTTGATCCGCCCCAGGGCGTGGATCATCTCGCGGTTGCCCACGGCGAAGCCCACCCTCCAGCCAGGCATGTTGTAACTTTTCGACAGCGAAAAAAACTCGAGTCCGACCTCTTTGGCGCCGGGCACCTGTAGAAAGCTCGGCGCCCGGTAGCCGTCGAACGTGAGATCGGCATAGGCCAGATCGTGAATCACCAGCAGCCCGTGCTCTTGGGCGAAACGCACGACGCGCTCGAAAAACTCGAGGTCCACCACCTCGGTCGTCGGATTGTGCGGGAAGCTGATGATCAACAGCTTGGGCTTCGGCCAGGTCTGCTTGATTGCCTCTTCGAGATGCTCCAGGAAGCCTTCGCTCGAGTGCATCGGGATATTGCGCAGGTCGCCGCCCGCCAAGACCACGGAGTACTGGTGAATGGGATAGGTCGGGCTGGGGCAAAAGACCACATCGCCCGAATCGACGATGGCCCATACCAGATGGCTCAATCCCTCTTTGACCCCGATCGTCACGATCGCTTCGGTTTCCGGATCGATCTCCACCTGATAGCGCCTGCGGTACCAATCGGCGATCGCGAGCCTGAGCTTGTAAATGCCGCGCGACACGGAGTAGCGATGATTCTGCGGCTTCTTCGCCGCCTCGACGAGCTTGGCCACGATGTGGGGCGGCGTCGGCATATCGGGATTGCCCATGCCGAAGTCGACGACGTCCTCGCCGCGCCTTCTCGCCTCCTGCTTCAAGTCGGTGATGATGTTGAAGACGTAAGGGGGCAGCCTCTTGATGCGTTGAAATTCCACGGTTTTAGACTCGTAGCCTCTCTTATTTTATAAGCTATCCTTCCCTGGTTCGCAAATGACGGATCATCGCTCGTGTTCGTGGTTCGTGTTCGTGAGGCGCATGGGGGAACAAGCACGATCACGGCCCAGCCTATCCCACGCTCCCCAACGCCAACCTACCGCCCCAGCGATGCTTGAGGACTTCCCTGAGCCCTCGCGACTCCGGCCGTCTGAGCGCGGGATCGAACTCAAGCCAGCCGAGCGCTTCCTT
Source organism: Binatia bacterium (assembly GCA_041483675.1). Classification (GTDB taxonomy): domain Bacteria; phylum Desulfobacterota; class Binatia; order UBA9968; family UBA9968; genus 2-12-FULL-60-19. Next base: position 4,547 of record JBGPGE010000100.1, on the reverse strand, counting down.
GCGCGCTTCGAGCAGCAGCCGGGCGTCGCGCACGAGATTCGCCAGACGAAAATCGGCAATGCCGGACTGACGGGTGCCGAGCAGCTCGCCGGGACCGCGCAACTGAAGGTCGGCCTCGGCGATCTTAAACCCGTCATGCTCTTTCTCCATCACCCTGAGCCGCGCGAGCGCATCGACGCTGGTCTTGCCGTAATGAACGAGCAGGCAATGCGAGGCAGCCGCTCCTCTTCCGACTCTTCCTCGGAGCTGATGCAACTGCGACAACCCGAAGCGCTCCGCGTGTTCCACCACCATCACCGTCGCGTTGGGAACGTCGATTCCGACTTCGATGACCGTCGTCGCGACGAGCACCTGCAAGTCGCCCAGCTTGAACCGGGCCATCGCTTCGTCGCGCTCCACTGCGTTCATCCGTCCATGAATCAATCCGACGCGGAAGCCGTTGAATGCGCCCTGCGAAAGCTCGTGAAACATTCGCGTGGCGTCGCGCAGCTCCAACTTCTCCGATGCCTCCACCAGTGGATAGACCACGTAGGCCTGATGGCCCTTCTGCAGTTCGGCGCGCGTCAATTCATAGACTTTCGCGCGCCCCGCCTCCTTGAAAAGCCTGGTCGCGACCGGCGTACGGCCCGGCGGCATCTCGTCGAGCGAAGAAACCTCCATATCGCCGTAGAGGACCATCGCCAGGCTGCGCGGTATCGGAGTCGCGCTCATCAACAGAATATCGGGCTGTGGCAGCGACGGCGCGGCGGATTTCCGCGAGCCGGCAAGCCGCTGGAGTGCCATCCGTTGCGCCACGCCGAAGCGGTGCTGCTCGTCGATAATGCCGAGGCCCAGGCGCGGCGCCTCGACGCCTTCCTGAATCAAGGCATGCGTGCCAACGACGAAACCGATCTCGCCGCTGCTGATCCGCTCCAGCGTTTCCGTCCTGGCTCTTGCCGGCATCGAGCCGGTCAGCAACGCCGCTTGAACTCCGAGCGTTCCGGCAAATCCGCTCAGATTTCCGAAATGCTGTTCGGCTAACAGTTCCGTCGGCGCCATCCAGACGGCTTGAAAGCCGTTCTCAAGCGCCCGCAGCGCGGCGAACCAGGCGACCATGGTCTTGCCCGACCCGACGTCGCCCTGAAGCAAGCGCTGCATCGGGCGGGCGGACGCCATGTCGCCGTGGATTTCTTCGATCACCCGCGTCTGCGCGCGCGTCAGGGAAAACGGCATCAGCGCGCGCATTTTTTCCGTTAGGGATTGCGCGGATGTCCGAAACGCAATCCCACGCTTCGCGCTACGCGACTTTTTCCTCAGCCCCAGCCCCAACTGGAGATAGAAGAACTCGTCGAAGATGATCGAGCGATGGGCGTCGGAGGCAAAGCCATTGAGCGTAGCCGGATCGACGGAAATCTCCGGCTCGTGAACTTCACGCATCGCGCGCGGCAGGTCGAGCAGGCCTTGCCGCGCCGCAATCGGCGCCGGAATGCGGCTCGACAGATGAACGGCGCAGGCGTCGAGCGCCTGACGCACCCAGCCGCGCATCGCGCGAAGCGGGATTCCCTCGGGCCTCAGATAGACCGGCAGGGTTTTTCGCTGCTCTGCGTCCTTCTCATTCAGATCGACGTGCTCGAATTCCGGGTGGACGATCCTCTTCTGGGCGCCTATGCCCTGCTCCACTTTTCCGTGAACCAAAAGCTGCTGACCCCGGCTCAATCCCTCAGCCAGGTACGGCGGCACCCGATACCAGACGAGCCCGAGATAGCCGCTCCCGTCCGTAAGCGTGCCGGTCAAAATATGCGCGCGTCTTTTCGGAACAAAGCGCTTATCGACGGCAACCAGCTTGCCGAGGAACGTCTCTACCTGGCCGACGGCGGCCTGTTGAATTTTGCGGATCTCTCGGCGGTCGTCGTAGCGGAACGGCAGATGATAGAGCAGGTCCTCGACCGTCTTGAGGCCGAGCGTCTCCAGTTGGGCGGCGCGCATCGGTCCCACGCCTTTGAGAAAACGGAGCGGTGTCAGGAGCGCGCGGAAGGAATCTTTGGGCGAGTTTTCGCTTGGCCGGTAGTTCGACGGCGATCGGGGAAACTCAGTTGCGGATCGTCCGTCCTTCATCCCTCATCCCTCAGCCCTCATCCTTTCCCGTGATTTTCCGCCTGATATTCTTGCAACGGCCGGACGTCGAATTCCCGGTCTTTCAGCAGTTCGATCCCTTCCGCCGCCGCATCCGCGCCGGCGATCGTCGTGAAATAAGGCACCTGATAGTCGAGGGCGTTGCGCCGCAGGTAGAAGGAGTCGGCGTGCGAGTGGGCGTCGGTCGGCGTATTGATCATCATCGCGATCTCCCCGTCTTTGATCGCTTCGGCGATGTTGGGCGTCCCCTCCTGGACTTTTTTGACGACCTCCGCCGGAATTTCTCGCGCCTGAAAATAGGCGGCCGTGCCGCGCGTCGCCACGATCTCGAAACCCAGCGCATGGAGCCGGCGCGCGATCGGAGCGACGCTCTCCTTGTCCTCGTCACGCACGCTGATAAAGACCTTGCCGGCGCGCGGCAGCCGCATCCCGCCGCCGAGCTGCGCCTTGGCATAGGCCAGCCCGAAGGTGGGGTCGATACCCATCACCTCGCCGGTCGATTTCATCTCAGGACCGAGCAGCGTGTCCACGCCGAGAAACTTACTGAAGGGAAAGACCGATTCCTTGACCGAAACATGGCGCGGCACAACTTCGGTCGTGAGGCCCAGCTCCTCCAGCTTTCTGCCGACCATGATCCGCGCCGCGATCTTCGCCAGGGGAACCCCGATGGCTTTGCTGACGAACGGGACGGTGCGCGAGGCTCGGGGATTCACTTCCAGGACGTAAATATCTTTTTTCTGGACGGCGAACTGCACGTTCATCAAGCCGCGCACGTTGAGCGCCGTCGCCAGGGCGATCGTCTGGCGGCGGATCTCATCCTGGGTCTCGCGCGAGATCGACTTCGGCGGCAGGCTGCACGCGCTGTCGCCGGAATGGACGCCGGCCCGCTCGATATGCTCCATGATGCCGCCGATCACCACCCGCTCGCCGTCCGCCAGCGCGTCCACGTCGAGCTCGATGGCGTCGTCGAGAAATTTGTCGATCAGGATCGGGTGGTCCGGCGCAGCGGCGACGGCGTGCGTCATGTAATGGCGCAGCGCGTCGCGGTCGTAAACCAGCTCCATCGCCCTGCCTCCCAGCACGTACGACGGACGCACGAGGACCGGATAGCCGATCCGCTCGGCAATCTCCAATGCTTCCTCATAAGAGCGCGCCGTGGCGCTGTTCGGCTGCTTTAGGCCCAGGCGGTCGAGCAGCAGCCGGAAGCGCTCGCGATCCTCCGCCAGGTCGATCGAGTCGGGAGAAGTGCCGATGATCTTGACCCCGGCCCGCTCCAGCTCCAGCGCCAGCTTCAAAGGGGTCTGGCCGCCGAACTGGACGATGACGCCGTCGGGCTGCTCGCGGTCCACAATACCCAGCACGTCCTCCAAAGTGAGCGGCTCGAAGTAGAGCTTATCCGACGTGTCGTAGTCCGTGCTGACCGTTTCGGGGTTGCAGTTCACCATGATCGTTTCATAGCCGTCCTCTTTGAGAGCGAAGGCCGCATGAACGCAGCAATAGTCGAATTCGATCCCCTGGCCGATCCGGTTCGGGCCGCCGCCGAGGATCATAATCTTTTTGCGGGAGGTCGGCTGCGACTCGTCCTCGCCTTCGTAGGTCGAATAGAGGTAAGGGGTGTAGGCCGCGAACTCCGCGCCGCAGGTGTCCACCGCGCGGAACACCGAGCGCACCCCCGCCCGCAGGCGGAGACTGCGAATCTCTGCTTCCGAACGCTTCAGCAGCGCGGCCAGCCGGTGGTCCGAAAAGCCCTTCTGTTTCGCTGCAAGAAAAAATTCGGCCGTAAGCCCTTCGGATGTTCCGCCCTGGACTTTGATCTCTTCTTCCGCCTCGATAATTTGTCGAAGCTGCTCCAGGAACCACGGATCGATTTTGCTGAAATCATAGACCTCCTCGACCGACATGCCGAGCCTGAACGCGTCCCCCAGGTACCACAGCCGCTGAGCGTTGGGGACAGTCAGTTTTTCTTTAACGAGCCGGAGATCGGCCTCGCGGCTATCGGCCGCAAGCTCAAGCTTTCCTTCAAATCCGTAGGAGCCGATCTCCAGCGAACGCATCGCCTTTTGCAGCGACTCCTTGAAGGTCCGCCCGATGGCCATCGCTTCGCCGACCGATTTCATCTGCGGCGTGAGAATGTCTTTGGCCTGGGGAAATTTCTCGAAAGTGAAGCGGGGAATCTTGACCACCACATAGTCGATGGTCGGCTCGAAGCAGGCGGGCGTCTCGCGCGTGATGTCGTTGCGGATCTCGTCCAGCGTGTAGCCGACGGCGAGCTTGGCGGCGATCTTGGCGATCGGGAAGCCGGTGGCTTTGCTGGCCAGCGCCGAGCTGCGCGACACGCGCGGGTTCATCTCGATGATCACCAGCTGGCCGTTGTCGGGATGCACGGCGAACTGGATGTTGGAGCCGCCGGTGTCGACGCCGATCTCGCGGATGAT
>JBGPGE010000099.1:0-16216 GCA_041483675.1 Binatia bacterium | reverse complement strand
GGGAACGGCATCGCGGTGGACAGTACTAACCGGGCCTACGTGACGGGGGAGACGGATTCTCTCGGGACGAGTTTTCCGGACGGCGACGGATTCGGCGCGTTGACGACGTTTGACAGTAGCCAGAACGGCTTGGTCGATGCTTTTGTGACGAGAGTTGCGGCGGATGGCCTGTCGCTCGAGTATGCCGGCTACATCGGCGGCTTAGGCACCGACAAGGGAAACGGCATCGCCGTGGACGGCTCATCGAATGCCTACATCACGGGTGAGACCTCCTCCGACCAGACGACCTTTCCAAAGAGCGTGGGACCTGACCTGAGTCACAACGGCGGCGTCGACGCTTTTGTCGCCAAGGTGAAGGCCGACGGCACCGGCCTCCTCTTTGCCGGCTACATCGGCGGTTCGGGAAGCGAGCGGGGCAGAGGCGTCGCCGTGGATAGTCTCGGAAACGCTTACGTTACCGGCGAGACCAATTCCACCGAGATTACCGTGCCGACCAAGTTCCCAGTCAAGGTCGGACCGGACCAGACGCAAAACGGCGGGAGCGACGCCTTCGTAGCGAAAATCTGCGCCTCAGTCTGCGCCGATCTTTCACTGATTAAAACCGCTGCGCCCGGCGTTGTTCAGGCCGGGCAGAATATCACCTATACGATCACTGTCACGAACAACGGCCCGGATGGGGCCACGAACGTGACGATCACGGATATTCTGCCGGCGAGCGTAAATTACGGTTCCGCGACCCCAAGCGCGGGGAGCTGCAACAGCGGGAGCCCGGTCGTCTGCAACCTGGGACCTCTTGCCAACGGGACAAGCGGCACGGTTACTATTGTGGTGACGGCCACGGCGGTCGGAACGGTCAGCAATACGGCCACGGTGGAGGCCGACGAGACCGATCCCGATCCGAGCGACAACGAGGCTGCTGTCACGACCAAATCGACGCTGCCCGATCTGGTTGTCAGCAGTCTTTCCGCTCCCTCCAACGTCGCTCCGGGCGCTAACCTCTTGATTCAGGACAAAACCGTCAACAAGGCTGCGGTTTCGGCCGACGGCTCGACCACGAAGTTTTATCTCTCGTCCGACAAAGTTCTCGGCGGGGACACGCTGCTCGGCAGCCGGGCCGTTCCACCCTTAGGGCCCACCGGCGGCAGCTTGGGCTCAACCCTGGTCGCGATCCCCGGTGGCACGCCCGCCGGCAACTATTTTCTCATCGCGGTAGCCGACGCCGACGGAGACCGGGCGGAAATCAATGAAACAAACAATACCAAGAACAGGGCCCTCACCGTCACCCTTCCCGACCTGGTCGTTTCAAAGCTTTCGGCCCTCTCCAAGGTCGCCGCCGGCTCGGCCCTGATGATCGGCGACACTACGAAGAACCAGGGAGCGGTGCCGGCGGATGCGTCAACGACGAAGTTTTTCCTCTCGGTCGACGCGATTCCCGACGGCCTCGATGTGTTTCTCGGCAGCCGGGCTATTCCGTCTTTGGCGGCGAAGGGGGCGAGCGCCGGCTCCACTTCGGTGACGATTCCGCTCGCCACCCCGCCCGGGACTTACTTCATCATCGGCGTGTCCGATGCCGATGCCTGGGTCGCGGAAATCACGGAAAGCAACAATAACAGGACCAAAAAGATCGTTGTCACCCCGTGATCTCACCGCCGGCTGCGGGAACAAATAACATTTGATTAAATGTAAACCTCGCCTCTTGAGGCGGGCACAAAGCCGATGGGGTTTCCAAAGGGGAGAAGCGGCAGCTCTCCCCTTTGGTCGAACACGGGGATTGAATCCCCGTGTTCGATATAACTTGATTTCTGCCGGCGGGATGGTAAAATTTCATCATAATTCTCATTCCCCCTGCTGAATGAAACCAGAGCCTCCCGGAGAGCCGGGAGGTTTTTATTTTTAGAGGAGACAGGCTATGGCGACCCAGGATGCTCGCGTTCCCATGACCCAGAAGGGGTATCAACGCCTGATGGAGGATCTCAAGCGGCTGAAAAGCGTGGAGCGTCCCAGGGTGGTGCAGGAGATCGAGGAGGCACGGGAGCACGGCGATCTCTCCGAGAACGCCGAGTTTCACGCGGCCAAGGACCGGCAATCCCTCCTCGACGTGCAGATCCGGGAGGTCGACGACAAGCTGGCCCGCGCCCAGGTGATCGACATCTCCAAGCTCTCCGGCGACAAGGTCGTTTTTGGCGCGACGGTCACGCTCGCCAACGGCGACAGCGGCGAGAAGGTCGTCTATCAGATCGTCGGCGATCATGAGGCGGAGCCCAAGAACGGAAAAATATCGATCAGCTCTCCCGTCGCCCGCGCGCTGATCGGCAAGTGCGAGGGCGACGAGGTCGAGGTGCGCGCCCCGACGGGACTTCGCACGTTTGAGCTTTTGCGCATAGACTTTATCGACTGATCTTTTCTTTTCACCGGGCCGCGCCTTCGCTTGAAGGAGGGTTATGTCCTTCGGCCAGCTCAGGATAGTGAGCCAAGTCGAACGATCCCTCTCGGTCACCAAGGCCGCTCTTCAATCCTGCCTGATCGCCGGCCTGATCCTGCTGATTTTCTCCTCCCTGCATGCCGACGAAATAACGATCGACGCCGAGGTCGGCTTCCACGGCAATTTCCATCTGGGACGTCCGTTTCCGCTGAGGGTCGCGCTATCCAACCTCGGCCCGCCGGTCGAGGGAACGTTGGAGGTGACCGTCTGGAAAGGCGGCGCGACCAAGGGGCTTGCGCCCTTTGCGGTCTATCACCGCCGGACGATCTCGCTCGGCGCTGACGCGCGCAAGTCGGCCTGGTTTACGGTCGATCCGGGCTCGATCAGCCGTCCTCTGCTGGTGACGTTCCATAGCGCGCGCGGCGACAGCGCAAGAAAAGAGATAGACCTGCGCCGCCACTTTTCGCCCGCTCCGCTGATCCTGCTCCTGACAGCAAGCAACTTCATGCCCCATCTTCCCCTGGCGCCCGCATCGCCGGCGCCCCTCGTGGCGGTTTCGCCGGAGGAGCTGCCGGCGGACGCGCGGGCGTACGGCGGCGTGTCGACCGTCGTTTTCTATGAGCCGTCGCTGCGCGATCTCTCAAAAGCGCAGGCCGCCGCGCTGGAGAGCTGGCTCGCATCGGGTGGGCGAATGGCGGTGCTGGGGAGCCTCGATTACGCGCTTTATCAAGAGCCGTCGATCGGCCGGTTTCTGCCGGTGCGCGTGACGGGGCTTAAGAACTTCGCTGCGCTCACCGGCCTGGAGCGGAGCTATGGCTTGAAGACAGCTTCGCTCAAGAATCTCACGGCGATGGATTCGACGCTGCTCGGCGGCCGAAGCCTGATCGAAGAAAACGGCACTCCTATTCTAGCGGAGCGGAGCCGGGGAAAGGGCAAGATTCTTTATCTCGCTCTCGATATCGGGCGGCCGCCGCTGTCGCAATGGGAGGGGCTTCCCCGGCTGCTCCGCGATATCCTCGGCGCTCCCGTGGAGAATAAGAATGCGATGCCGACAAGTTGGGACGAGACGGTTTTTACGCAGCTGTTGCTGAACCCGGCGCTGCTGTCGAGTTATGTGCCGGTGGGCGCTTTTTTCATGTGGATGGTTTTTTATCTTGCCGGGCTGGGCGTTGTGACTTGGCTGTGGCAAAAACGGCGGCTTAGCTGGCGCAGGCTGGCGGTCATTTTTCTATCGCTGGTGGTCTTTTCCGCCTGCGGCGGATATCTCCAATTCAGGCAAGGGGGACAGATTCCCGACGGCGTGCTGCTCGCCGCCACCGTGCTGGAGCCGCTGGCGGACGGTTACGTCGAGGGAAATTCCAACGTCGCGATTTTTTCCACGTTGCGGCGTGAGTACGACTTCGCGCTCGACGGCGGCTGGAGCGACTTCGACCCCGTGCCGCGCCGCGGCGGCAGAATTGAAGACAACGCGTTGGTGGCGCTGGAAGAGGCTGGCCGGCCGCGATTCCGCGTCGCGTTGAAAGAATGGGACCATCGCCTATTCCGGGGGCGCTCCGTGAGCCGCTTTCCGCTCAGCGTCGAGTTCGACGCGCGCGAAGATAAGCGGGTGCTCAAAGTGTCGAATCTCACCGCCCACGATCTCACCGACTGCTGGCTCATCCTGGCCGGCGAGCGCGTCTCTCTGGGCGATGTCGCTTCGGGTTCGACCCGGGCGCGGGAATTTCCACTCGCTCCGGCCGCGTCGAGCGCGGCGGACGGCCGCTCCAGGCAGGTCGATCTCAGGGACATCCCGTTCAAAGACAAAACCCGCGAGCTGCTCTTCCGCGCCTCGTTTTTCCCGCAGGAGCATGGCCTGGCCCGTTGGAGCGGCAACACCGCGCTGTTTTTCGGCTGGGTCAAAGACGCGCCGCGCCGGATACAGGCCGGAGATGGACGGGTTTCGGCGCAGGACTTCACCCTGTTTCGCGCGGTGTTTCCGCTCGGCGAGGACGAGGACCTATGACCCTTCGAGTTCCCTCAGGGTCATGGTGAGCAAAGTCGAACCATGAGGCTCAATCCGGTCTTTCGCGAAGGAATTGAAGTCTACCTCGCCGAGGGGCACGGCTTCGCGGCCTATTTTTATGTTCTTATCCTGCTCGCGCCGGTGGTCTTCCTGACGCTCTTTCTGCCGTCGCTCGACGCCCAGGTCTGGGTCGGGCCGGCCCATCTCTTCCGGATCTCGTTTGTCGCGGCGCTGGTTTTGATCGTCTATTTCAGCTTGCGCGCGGCCAATCAGGAGTTTGCGCCGTGGCGCTTCCGAACGGTCAAGAGCTGGCTCCATGAGGAAGGCTTAAGCCGCGCCGCGCTGGCCCGGGGGCAGCTCGCGCTGCTCTCTCTCCAGGTAGTTCTCTTCGTCCTGCTCTGCTCGCCGCTGCTTCTATGGGCGGCGGCGATCGCCCGCGCCTCCGCCGCGGCGATCTTTTCGGCGTTCTCGCTTCTCTTGTTTTACGCGTTCGTCTACGGCATCTGGGGGCTGGCGGCGCTCGCCTTGTGGGAACGCAGGTTCGAGACCCGCCAGCTCTTTGTGCGGGTCTTCGGCATTATGATGGTCTTTCTCACTTCTGTGTTTTACCTGCCGCTCAACCCGGCGGCTTTTCTGCTCTCCTACCTGGGCGAAAAGGAGATGGCGCCGCTCGCGCTGTGGGGTTGGCAGTGGCCGGCGGGCGCGACGCATTTTACGTTTCACATCCTGCTGCTCTGGGCGGGACTCGCGGTTCATCGCTGGGGGTTGCGGCGGGAGGTCTACTGGTGAGCGGAGAAGGGTTGCTCAGGACGAAATTGTCCGGGCTGCTGGAATGGGAGCAGCATAAGCGGACCGAGAGGCTCCTGCTCGCGGCCGTCGCTTACGCCGTGTTGCTCTCGCTCCCCGCGTTCGCGGCGAAGGCGCTCCTTCCCGCCTCTGTCAGCCTATTTTATTTTCCGCTGCTGTTTTTTCTGCTCTTGGCGGCGTGGCTGCTGCTGAGCGGCCGCTGGACGAAACGGGATTCCGTCCACGTTCTCCTCCGGCTGGATCGTCGGCTTCGCCTTGCGGAACGGACGATCACGGCCTGGGAAATTCTTACGCGTGAAGAATGCAGCGCCGCTGAAGAGATGGTGGTCCGCGAGGCCGGTGAAAAGCTCCTCACCGTCGATCTCAAAGCGCAATTCCCGAGGCGATGGTCGTGGCAGGCGCTCGCGGCGGCGCCTCTGCTGATTCTCTGGCTGGGGCTGGCCTGGTTCGATGTCCGGCTCGATCTCGGCGGCGGAGCGAAGAGAGGCCAGCCGCTCTCCGCAGCGGAGAAGCTGCTCGAATTTTCCCAAGCGCTCAAGCGGAAAGCGGAGGCGGAGAAGCTCGACGAGAGCCTTAAAGTGGCTAAGACTTTGGCGGAGCTGGCGGAGAAAAATCTCGGCAGTGATGAGAGGGCCGGCGGAAAACTCGGCCAAGAGATCGCAGCCGTGCGCAATGCGCTCAATGCCATGAAGCCGGGAGCGGCCGAGAGCGAGGCGACTCTCGGCGACCTTACCCGCGAAGCCCTGTCGGCCCTAAAAGCGGAGCTGGATGCGTTCGACTTTGGGCTTTGGGGTCTTCGGCCCGGTTTTAGCGCGGAGCGGGAGATCGGCGAGCGACTCGCGCAGATGCCCCGACTGAGCGAGCAGCTGGAGCGAAGCTTGCGGCCGGGCGGCGGGCGGAGCGCTCAAGAGATGGAAAAGTTTCTGCTCGGGCTCGAGCAGGAGATCGCGCGCGAGCTCGACCAACGGTCTTTGGATGATGTGAAGACTTTTCTCGCGCTCTTGCTCGGCGGAGGCGGCGAAGAGGCGCCGGGAGAGGCGATATCCGCTGACGCGGAAACGGCGCGAGGGCGTCCATCGCCGGGTGAAAAAGTTGAAGGACCTGGGTCGCTGCCGGGCACGGAGGCGGGAGAGAAGGGCCAGGTTGCCCAGCCGTCGCCTGCTCGCGCGGGCGTCGCGACGCATCTCCCCGCTATCCTGCGCGAGGGTGAGAGCAGCGGCATGGCGTGGAGGGGCGGAGGGAGGCTCGGCGAGAGCAAGGTCACGGAGCAGGATGTAGTTGGCGCTTATCGCCGGCAGGCGGAAGAGGATCTGGCCTCGGAAAAAATTCCGCCGGGGCTGAAGGAGACGGTGAGAAAATATTTTCTCTCCTTGGGGATGACGGAACAAAAAAAATAGAAGGAGTCATCATGGAAGCTTTGGCAGAGGTTCGTGACCGGATGGGAATTGCGCGGCGGGCGTTCGAGGGGGTAAGAGCGGAGCTTCAGCGGGTCGTGGTCGGCCACGACGAGTTGATCGAGCAGGTCTTTACCGCGCTCGCTTGCGGCGGCCACTGTTTGCTCGAAGGCGTACCGGGGTTGGGCAAGACGCTCATGGTGCGGAGCCTGGCGGCGGTGTTGAATCTCTCCTTCTCGCGCATCCAGTTCACGCCCGATCTCATGCCCGCCGATATCACCGGCACGCAGATGCTGACCGAGGACGCGTCGGGGAGAAAGATCTTCGATTTTCAACGCGGCCCGATCTTCGCCCATATCGTTCTGGCGGACGAAATCAACCGGGCGACGCCCAAAACGCAATCCGCGCTGCTCGAAGCGATGCAGGAGCAGAACGTCACCGTGAGCGGCAAGAGCCATCGGCTGGAAAGTCCGTTTATGGTTTTGGCGACGCAGAATCCGATCGAGATGGAGGGGACCTATCCTCTGCCCGAGGCGCAGATCGACCGCTTCTTCTTTAAACTCCTGCTCAAATATCCCAGCCGCGAAGAGCTGGGAAGGATCGCCGATCTGACGACCGCGGCGCCGCTCGCGGCGCTCAAAAAAGTTTTGGCGGCGGACGCGATCCTCGAAATCCGCGCCTGGGTGCGCGAGGTCCCGATCGCCGAGCCGGTCAAAGACTATGCGGCGCGTCTCGTCCTGGCGACCCATCCCGACCAGGACGGCCACGCTCCAGCGGCCGGGAAATATGTGCTCTACGGCTCAAGTCCCAGAGGATTGCAAAGCCTGATTCTCGCCGCCAAGGCGCGCGCGCTTCTGGCCGCAAGGCCCAATGTGTCGTTCGAGGACATCCGCGCCGTGTTGCCGCAGAGCCTGCGTCATCGGATCATTCTAAATCTCGAAGGAGAGGCGGAGGGGATCACCGGGGAGAAAATTCTCGCGGAGGTCGTCGAGCAGGTAACGGAGATGGCATAGCAAGGAGTCGTGCGTCATGAGTTTCGCGTTCCGAGTTCCGGGTTCCGAGTCGGACCCTAAATCCCAATCCCTAATTCCCAATGCCCGGACGTTCTTCGAGCCTGAATTTCTAAAGAAGCTCGAACGTCTCCGCCTGGTCGCCAAGCGGCTCTCCTGGGGCGGCGCCAAAGGCGAGCATCCCTCCGTCCGCCGCGGTTTCAGTCTCGAATTCTCCGACTACCGCAAGTACCAGACGGGCGACGATCTGCGCTACGTGGACTGGAACATCTATCGCCGCCTGGACCGGCTGTGGCTGAAGCTTTTCACCGCCGAGGAGGAGATGAACATCTACCTCCTGATCGACGCCAGCCGCTCGATGGCCGAGGGCAATCCGCCGAAGATCGAATACGCGAAGCGAATCGCCGCGGCGCTGGGCTACATCGGTCTCAAAAACCTCGACAAGGTGGGCGGCGCGGGCTTCTCCTCGGATCTGCTCGCGCCGCTGCCGCTGGGGCGGGGCAAAAAACAGATCCTTTCTCTGTTCAACTTTCTCTCGGCGCTTGGCTGCGAGGGTGAGACGGATCTCCGCGCTTCGCTTCAGACATTTTCGTCGCTCTTTCCCCGCCCCGGCCTGATCGTTCTCGTCAGCGATCTGTTCGATCCCGACGGCTGGCGCGCCGCCCTGGAGGAACTTGCGGGAAAAAGACACCAGCTCCTGGTGATCCATGTCCTCGACAATGGCGAGCTGGATATCGCGCCCAGAGGAGATCTCTCGCTCTACGATGTCGAGAGCGAGCGGGAAAGAAGGCTTTTCCTGGACAGCGAACTGCTCCAGCGCTTCCAGCAGGAGCTTGAGAATTATTGCGGGGAGATCGAGTCGTTTTGTCATAGCCGCCGGATCGACTATCTCCGGACGACGACTTCGGTGCCGTTCGAAGATTTCGTCCTGCTCGCGCTCCGCGAAGCAAGATCGGTCAAATAAAAATATGAGTTTTAGAGGTTGTGTCTCCGTCGCGATGGTCGAAAACATCGTCATGCCCGCCCCCGATCGGAGTCGGGGGCAGGCTCCAGCGGGCATCCAGGTTTGTAGCGACGAGATCAAGCAGGCAAAGACTGGATTCCCGCTTGCGCGGGAATGACAGAATCGGACAAGACAATGGGCTGGGGCTCTCCATACGCTCTCCTGCTTCTCCTGGGCGCAATTCCGCTCATCCTCATCCTTCATAGCCTCCGGCCTCGCGGTCTTAAGGTCAGGACGACGGCGCTTTTTCTATGGGAGCGGGTCTTGAGAGAGCGTCCCATAGGGACCAGGCTCGGCCGGCTGTTCCGCAAGAACCTTTTACTCATTTTACAAATCCTGGCCGCAATCTTCCTCATTTCGGCGCTGGCCGATCCCCGGCTGCTCGGCTTCGGCTCGGTGGGAGGGAATACCATCGTCGTGCTCGATTTGAGCGCGAGCATGAAAGCGAAAGGCCGGAGCGGGATACGATTTGAAAACGCGCGCCGTGAATTTCTGCGCCTCATCGACGCCAAGACCGCGAACGATAAGATGATGGTCATCGGAGCCGGGCCCAGGCCCGCGATTCTCATACCGTCGACGGGCGACGGGGCGAAGCTGAGAGAAATCGCGCGGGCTATTCAGCCGACGGACGCGCCGGCGCCGGTCAAAGAGGCGGTGCTGTTCGCCCACTCATTTTTAAGGCCGGGCGGGGGCGATCGCGTCGTGGTCGTCAGCGATGGCGCCTTCGACGGCGCGGCGGAGCTGCCGTGGAACTCCGCGCATCTCAGTCTCGTCGGAGTGGGAGAGGGCGGAGAAAACATCGGCATCGTCGGTTTCGAGCTGCGGCGGGCGGCCGGCGGAGCGGAACGGCATGAAGCGATGGTTCGCGTCAAAAACTTTACGGCGCATCCGGCGCGCGCTCCGCTCGCGCTCGCGGCCGATGGAAAGCCGTGGGTTCAAGAGACGGTGGAGCTCGGCGCGGGGGAGAGCCGGGTCCGCGTCTATTCTTATCCGGGGAACCTTCCCGCCCGCCTGGAAGCGCGCCTGGATGTTGAGGACGATTTTACCGTCGACAATCGGGCCTATCTCGCCGTCGGAGGCGCTGCGCCCTTGCGCGTGCTCTACGCCGGCAAGGAGAATCCCTATCTGGAGCGGCTGTTTCGTTCGCTGCCGAATATTCTGGTGACGCGCGCAGCTTCTGTCAGCCAAGAGGAGCTTTCGGCCAGGCTCAAATCGCACGACGCCGTGGTGCTGGACGGCGCCGCGCCGCTGTCGCTCGCCGAAGGGAACTTCATCCTCATCGACACCCCCGCCACAGGGTGGCCGCTTAAGTCCGGCGGAAAAATAGTCAGCCCGCGCCTGCTGCCGTCGCTCGTCAAACATCCGCTTACCGAGGGGCTCGGCTTCGACGATCTCTATGTGAGAGAAGCCCGCCGGCTGGCCGTGAATGACGGCGTTACGCTGGCGGCGTCGAAAGAAGGGCCGATGATCGTCGCGCTGGAAAAACCGAAACTGAAAATCCTCGTGATCGGCTTCGACCTCTCGGCTTCGGATCTCCCCTGGAAAGTTGCGTTTCCGGTGCTGTTCAGCAACGCGTTTCACTGGTTTCGCCCGCGCGCGCCCGAGTTTCCCGGCGCGCAGGCCCAGGCCGGCCAGCCGTACGCAATCCAATTAGCGCCGACCGATCAGCAGGTCGAAGTCAAAAGTCCACTTGGCTCGAAGGAAATCCTGCGCGCGGCGGCGAACCCGCTGCTGTTCACGGGCACGCCAACGGTTGGTTTTTACACTTACAAGAGCGCGGGCAGAGAGGGCGAGTTCGCCGTGAACCTTTTGAGCGAAGGCGAATCGGACATCCGCCCGCGCGTTGCGCCCGATTCGGGGAAGACTGCGGGCCGCGGAGCAAAATCCGTCGAGCAATCCGAAACGGCGTCGCCGCTTTGGCCCGCGCTGCTGGCCGCGGCGGTCATGCTGCTGTTGTGCGAAGGCTACCTGGTGTTTCGCCGCGGCGCTGCGTTCTATCCCGTCGCGGCCCGGCTGCTTGCGCTATCGATGATGTTGGCCGCTCTGTGGAACCCGAAGCTCTTCAGCGCGACCACCGCGCTCGACGTGATTGTCGCGGCCGATTTTTCGCGCAGCGTGGGAGCGGAAGGGAAAGAAAAGGCCCTGGCGGTCCTCGAAGAGGCGCGCAGCATCAAAGGGGCCGACGCGCGGGCCGGGCTGCTCTTCTTCGGGCAGCGGCCCGCGTGGGAATTTTTTCCGCGCGCCGATATTACACCGGCCGAGTTTTCGCCGGAGGTCGGGCGGGAGGAGACCAATCTGCAAGCCGCGCTCGAAGCGCCCGTCGCCCAAATCGGCGAAGGGCGGCAGGGAAGAATTCTCCTCGTCTCCGACGGCAACGAGATTCGCGGCGAGGCACTCCGGGCGCTGCCGTTTCTGCGCTCTCACGGCGTCCCCGTCTGGGTTCTTCCCGTGAGTCTCTCCGGCGGAAAAAACGAGGTCTATGTTCGGGAGCTGGCGTTGCCGCAGCAGGTGGACGGCGCGGAGACATTCGAGATCAAAGGGGCGATCGAGAGCCGATTCGAAACTCAAGCCCGCGTCAGGTTGCTGCGCGACGGCATGATTCAACGAGAGGAGGCTGTGCGCTTGAGGCCGGGCGCCAACCCGGTCAGCTTCAAGGACAGCCTGTCCGCGCCGGGGAGCCATACCTACGAGCTGTGGGTGGACGCAGCCGCGGACACGCTGCCGGAAAATAATCGCCTCCAGGGCATCGTCGAAGTCAAAGGCCCGCCGCGCGCGCTCTACGTTTATTCCGGAGAGAGACGGCATGCCTTCGCCGATGCGCTGAGCGCGCAGGGCTATGCCGTGGTCGAATCGCCGCCGGAGCAGAGCCCGCTGGCGCTGCCGGAGATCGCCGCCTTCGATCTCGTGGCGCTGGATAACGTCCCCGCCTATCGCCTGACGCAGGCGAAAATGGAAGCGATTGAAACATACGTGAGGGATCTCGGCGGCGGGCTGGTCGTCGTCGGCGGGCCGCAGAGCTACGGCGCTGGCGGCTACTATAGGACTCCGCTGGAAAGGATTCTGCCGGTTGAGATGAGGCCGCCGTCGCGGCTGGAGATGCCGCACGTCGCGCTGCTCTTTGTCCTGGACAAGTCGGGCAGCATGGGCGCCGGCGCGGAAGGGGCGACCAAGCTCGACCTGGCCAAGGCCGCCGCGCTCGCCGCCGCCGATCTGCTCAACCCCACCGATCAGGTGGGAATCCTCACGTTCGATGCCGCCTGGGACTGGCTATTGCCGTTTCGCCCTGTCGGAAAGGGCGAGTGGATTTCCGAGCGGCTCTCGGAGATTCAGTCCGACGGCGGCACCGATCTCTACAAGGCGATGGTCGAGGCGCATCGCTCGCTTGCAACCAAACCGGCGGCGATCAAGCATGCGCTGGTGCTCTCGGACGGGCTTACCGACAAGGCGGAATTTCACGCCCTGGTCGAGCAAATGGCGCGGGAAGGGATCACGGTCTCGACGGTGGCCATCGGTCAGGATGCCGATCTTGCGCTCATGAGAGACATCGCGCGCGACGGAAAAGGGAGAGGCTACGCGGCGATCGATCCGGAGACGGTGCCGCAAATCTTCACCACGGAAACGCTGCTGATCTCGCGCGATCTGCTGATCGAAAAACCGTCGCAGCCAAGGATCGTCGCGGCCGTCGGGCCGCTCAAAGGCTTCGCGCAGCAGAGTCTGCCGCCCGTCTTGGGCTACGTCCTCACGCATCCCAAGCCCCAGGCCGAGCTGTTGATGAAAGCCGGCGACGATCCGCTGCTCGTCTCATGGCGCTACGGGCTCGGCAAAGTCATCGCCTACACTTCGGATCTGAGCGGTCGGTGGGGAAGACATTGGATAGCCTGGCAGGATTTTCCGCGCTGGGCGGGACAGCTGGCGCGCAGCGCGATGCGCGCGACGGCGGAACATCGGGTAAAGACCGACATTCAGCAGGAAGGCGACGAGATCAGGGCGGTCGTCGATCTCTTTTCCAAACAGGGCGGCTTTATCAACGAGCTCAAGCTCAAAGGGAACCTGACGGCGCCGGGGCAGGCGCCCGCCGTCACGACGTTCAATCAGATCGCGCCGGGGCGCTACGAAGGCCGATTGAGAGCCAACCAGCGTGGCGCTTATCTGCTCACGCTTCACGAAGAAAAAGATCAGGCTTCATCCACCATCGCAACACTGCCCTTTATCGTTCCGTACCCGCGGGAGTACCGCGAGCTGACTGCAAACATGGCGCTGCTCAGCCGCTTGGCCGAAGAGAGCGGCGGCGAAGTTCTCGACCCGGAGCGTTTGGAGCAAGGCGTCAAGCGCCTCTTCACCCCCGACCCCGGCAAAGCCACCGCCTCCCGCGAGACCTGGCAACCCCTCTCCGCCCTCGCCCTCTTTCTCTTCCTAGCCGACTTGGCTATCCGGAGATGGCCGGAGACGCTGGGACAGAAGACTTAAAACCGCTTGCCAGCGGCTAATCGTTCACATAGAATCCCGCGCAATATGGGCGTGATGGGTTCCCTCGTGGCGGCGGAGAAAATCGAGGCAAGCATCGTCCTCTTGCGCGGGCATAAAGTACTGTTGGATGACGATTTGGCCCAACTTTATGGCGTGCCGACCAAAAGGCTCAACGAGCAAGTTCGTCGGAATATTAGCCGATTCCCGGACGATTTCATGTTTCAGCTGACGGATGAGGAGTACGCGCTTTTAAGGTCGCAAATTGCGACCTTAAAGCCTGGTCGGGGAAGGCACAGGAAATACCTGCCTTACGCTTTTACCGAGCAAGGAGTAGCGATGCTATCGAGCGTTTTAAACAGCGAACGCGCTGTCCAGGTCAATATAGAGATCATGCGAGCTTTTGTCCGTCTCCGCCAGATCATTGCTTCCAACGCGGACTTGGCGCGTAAGCTCGACGCTATGGAAAAGAAGTACGACGCGCAATTCAAGATTGTCTTCGACGCGATCCGCCAACTCATGGCCCCGCCCAAATCCACACCCCGGAAGATAGGGTTTTTGGTCAGCGAGAGGGCATCGAAATACGGGCGGTGAAAAACCTCTCCCGGGCTTCCGGACGCTGATGATGGGCAGATAGAAATTGAGCATCGCTATGGTGGAGCAAAATCCAGCCGTTCAGGAGGACAGTCGAAACGTCGGATGGGCATTGTTGATTCCTGTTCTCGCATTCCTGGTTGCCTTGCTCCTGCTGTTTACCCGGTCACCCACGGTAGATCCGGGTTCGGCGTCGATCATTGCGTTTCCTGAAATTTTTGGCGGGGAAAATCTTCGCAGCGCGTTAAGGAGCATACTGATCCAATTCGGACTTTCTGTTTTGCCCGGAGGATTGATTGGACTTGCGCTTGGGGGTCTGATCGTCCGTAGTTCTAATTGGAGCCGGGCGTCGCTGCGCTTTCTGAGAATCGGTCAGTGGGCGCCGTTTTTGATCTGGTGGGTTATCGCGGAGGAGTTACTCATACCGTGGGACGTCAAGGTCACTCGCTATTTCTTCGTTTGGGCGATAGGCGCGCCGGCTGTGGCCCTGGCGGCTTGTTATCACTTCCTGACTGCGCGCCTCACGCTCGGTTTAGAGCGGCGCAGGGTTGTATCCGAAGTGGGAAGGGCGGTCGTCCTTCAGGGATTTTTCATTTCCGTTCTGTTGGACATGTCGGTAGGGGTGGAGCGCTGGATTATCTACCCTGGGATGAAAGGTCGTCCCATCAGTTATGCCGTACTGGTTTCTCTGGTAGTTTCTCTCCTTGCCGTGAATTGGGTTTTTCGATCGAGCTTCGATCACACTGCAAGCGTCCGCGGGGAGATTCTTCTCGGGGAGTTGAGGAACAGAGACTCATCGTCACTTTGGAGGGCGATGCTGCTTGTTTTGCTAGGTCTGGCCGCCTGGCAGGTCCTAAGCGGTATCGGTTTGTTACGCACTTCTCCTGTCGATGTGCTAAAGGCCTTAGTATTCTTGATTTCAGGAGGAGAGATCGGGGAAGACATAAGCGTGTCGCTTGTTGAGATTTTTGGAGGGATCATTCTCGGCGGTGGCGTTGCGCTACTTGCTACCATGGGTTTGTCGGGCGGTGTTGCGTCTAAAACCCTGATGCTAGCGCTACTTCCCGTCACCTATGTCGCGCCGATTGCGCTGCTGCCGGTTTGGCTTGGCTGGTTAGGCTACGTAGGTAGTGTGTGGTCGATCCTGTGTGTTGCACATTTCGCATTCTTTCCGTTTGTGCAAGCTCTTTGGGGACTCCACGAGCAGCCGTTCCTTTGCAAGATTCTTTTGGCTGCTGACGATGCCTTACCTTATGCTTTTACTGCGATCATCTACGCGGATATGACGAACGCGACTGCCGGGCTGGGATTCGCGGTGGTGGTCGCAGGTGCGGCCTATCAAATCGACAAAGGGGTCGCTGTTTTTCTCTTAACAATGGTTCTATTCGTGGCGATCTCGTCCACTCTTCGGTGGCTAGCCAAGCGGCTCTATTCTTCAACATTCAAGAATGAAGCTCCTCCCGCCGGGAGCGCGGGTTGAAGAATCGTGGACGCATGCGAGTGCATTGACGCCCCTAAGGCGATGAACTAAGATTAACGAAGCTTCAAAAGACGTAGGGTGATTTATGAGCAAGAAAGAAGAGATTCTTAAGGAAATAGAGCAGGTCCCGGAGAAGTCGCTCGGCGAGGTTTTGGAGTTTGTGCGCGTTCTTAAAGCGAGGAACATGCGGGAGATGTTGGACAGTTCCATCGCCAGCGAGTCCTCTCTCAAGAAAGATTGGCTCAGGGAGGAGGATGAGGCTTGGCGGGATTTGTAAAGGGAGATGTTGTCGTAGTCCCCTTCCCGTTTTCCTGCAACGGCAAAGCGGAGAAGAGGTCTGGAACGCTCCAAGTAGCAAACCGCTTGGAAAGTCATCTAACCCTGTTTCAAATCGATCGATCCTTACCGCTGCTCCCCTCAGCTCTCTGTTACAAAAGTGCAGACGCACAGACGTATAGAGGTAAATCTCATGGGTGGCTCATCTGATCTTAGGCTAACCGGGATACAATCGAAATGAAAAGACCGATCAAACTACGCTCACCCGGTCCGACTCGAAACGGCTACAAACATGGCAGGCAGTCGGAGCCGGAGCCGCGGTTCAACAACCGCCGGCTGATGGGGCGGGCCAGCGACCGGCGCAGCAAAATGATTGCCTTTGGCTATTACGGAGGAAAATTTTCCCATCTCGATTTTCTACTGCCCTTGTTGCCGACGACCTTTGCTCACTTCTGCGAGCCTTTCGGCGGCTCCGCTGCCATCCTGATCAACCGGCCGCCGGCGCCTGTCGAGACTTATAACGACCTGGACTCCGAAGTTGCCAATTTCTTCGTCTGCCTACGCGATCACGGTGACGAGCTTATCCGACTAATCAGTCTAACTCCCTTCTCCCGCGAAGAGTTGGTAAAGGCTTGCCGTCCTGAGCCATCTGTTTCAGCGATAGAGCGCGCCCGCCGGTTTTTCACTCGCGCGCGGCAGACGCGAACGGGATTGGCGCAAACAAGCTCGGAGGGTCGCTGGGCTCACTGCGTCTTGACATCTCG
>JBGPGE010000098.1:0-16495 GCA_041483675.1 Binatia bacterium | reverse complement strand
CGCTTGCCCTTGCCCGCCTCGGCGAATTTATCGAACGAGCCTTGCAGTACCGCTTCTTTGGAAAATATCTTGGCGATCTCGTCCCACCGCGCCTCGTATTCCTTGTAGGTGAGATAGAGGACTCTGCCGACGCTCGCCTTGTCCGTTTCCTTAGGTGGCAGGCGGCAATCGTAGACCGCAAGCTCCGCGAAGTTGATGAGGATGGAAAGGGGCAGCTTGGCGCTCCAGGCGTAGCGGCGCAGTTGGTAGGCCGGGCTGGTGTCGTCTTTGATGCTTATGGCGGGTTTCTTGGCTTCGAGAAAGAACTTGCGGGTGCCCCCGACACGGAAGGAGTAGTCCGGCGCCTTGGTGGCGCCGCCGACTTTTACCGCGTCCTCGTGGATGACGTCCTTGTACGCCTCGGCATGCCCGGCTTTGTTGGCAACGTCCCAGCCGAGCGCTTCGAATAGCGGGTTGATGAATTCGACCCGGACCTGGGCCTCCCCATACGCCGGATTACGGTAGGATTCGAGATTCTGCTCGAACTTCTCGATTAGCTGCGTGATCCCGGTTGGTGTCGCGGCCATGCAGCCTGAGTTTAACCGAGATATAGGTTTGCAGGCAAGGAAGAATTTATCAGCAGCCGGTCAGGCCGCCTTGGTTTTCTCAGTCCTCACCTGGAAATGGACATCCTCCGCATCTTGAAGAGTCTTAATCACCGCAAAAATATTCTCCGCCGTCGGATTGCCTTTCGGCCCCAACATGCGGTGCAGGCTCTTGCTGTCCTTTCCAAGGGACTTGGCCAAGCTTTCAAAGGTAATCGTCGCGTTGATGTAGTCACGCAGCACAGATTTTCCCGTCTCCAGCTCTCCGGAAAGGAACGCTTCCACCGCCTCCTTGAGCAGAGCACGGCGAAACTTTACATCGCGTCGTGCCCGTAGCATGAGAGTTTCCCTAAATTCACGTGTTAGTGCCATAACCTACCCCTTTCCTGTTTTCTTCCTGACTTTGTAGATAGCCCAGCGTTGCTGCGCCATTCCGATGTCTTCGTTTTGTCGTTTCTTTGTGCCACCTTCCAGAAGGATCACCAGATCGATCCCATCCTGTGCGAAATAGACACGGTAGCCGGGACCATAGTCTATTTTGTATTCGAAAACTCCACGCCCTACGGAACTAACGCTAGAGAAATTCCCCAGTTCGATGCGTTTCATCGCCGTCGTCACTTTCGCTGCGGCTTCTGCATTAAGCTGCAAGAACCATTTTCTAAACGGCGACTCTCCATGCTCGTCCAGGTATTCGACGATTCTCCTGACGGACATGTGTCATAGTAACCTTTACGTTACCAATGTCAACCCATCAGCAGTAGAGCTTCCCAGGTAAGGAAGAATTCATCTAGGAGGCGCCGGCTGGGTGGGACGCGGCTGGAGGCCGGGTGACCGGGGATGGCGCTCGCTGCACGCTTTGATGAAATACATGGCCAGGGAGACGGCGATAACGATCGAGGCGATGGTGATGAAAGGGGTGAGAAACGCGCTCCAGCGCTCTTGGCGGCGCTTGGCTCTGAGCGCTTCCATCTCTTCGGGTGACTGTGGCGGGCTCATCCCCAGACCAAATACTGGCCGGCAGTCTCGCGGGCTACGCTGCGATGAATCCCGTGACGATCATCGACGACAAAGCTTTCTTCAGCGGCCTGCTAGACCTTCACTTTAGTAAACACCTTGAGCGGGTTCTTGTTGAAGATCTTGACCTTATCCTCGGTGCTGAGGAACGCCAGGCTGTCGATCACCGGCAGGACATCGTCCGAGGGTCTTCCGGTATCGGGGCGCGCGGCGCCGCCGGAGCCGGGGAACTCCGTCCCGAACATCACCTGGTCCACGCCTTTCTGCTTGATCGCCGCGGTCAGGAAATTCTCGTCGTAAGCGCAGCAGTCGTAGTAAAGGTTTTTGCTCAGGTCCTTCTGCGCGATGTGATGATCGGTCGGGATGAAGCGGTTGAGCGAGCCGCCGCAGTGGCAGATCACGATTCTCAAGCGCGGAAATCGCTGAAAGACATCGCTGTGCGACAGAATATGCATCGCGATGAACTCTTCGGTATAGTTGTTCATCTGGTAGTTGTGCGGAATGACTTCGATGCGCGGATCGAAGCTCGTCGCGGGGTGAACCATCAGCGGCACGTCCAGCTCCTCGGCCTTCTTGTAGAGTGGGTGCCAGTAGGGGTCGTGCATCCCCGGCGCGTCTTTGCGGCCGCTCGGATCGGGATTGACGTAGGCGCCGACGAACCCCAGCTCTTTCACGCAGCGCTCGAATTCCGCGATGCAGTTGCTCGTGTCGAGGGCGGCGTTCTGCGGCAGCTGCGCCATGCCGAAAAAACGGTCGGGGTGGAGCTTGACGATGCGCGCGATCACGTCGTTGGTGATGCGGCAGATATCCTGCTGGAGAAACGGCCTGGTCCAGTGCCACATGGCGACCGGCCGGGGGCCGATCAACTGGACGTCGATATGTCTCTCGTCCATGCCTTTCAAGTGGCTCTTCTGGGCGTTGGCGAGCTGCTCGTCGGTCATCTCGAGCTTTCTCCCCGGGGTGTTGAGCGAGATCATCCCGCCGAGGTGGCCGCGAAAGTGGGGCGGCGTGGTCATGTGGCCGTGAACGTCGATGACTTTGTTGTTCTGGAACATTTTGTCCTCCTCTTTTGGTTTTCTTAGTTCGTATGGTACGCGCTCTCGGGGACGAGCCGTTCCGGTCGACGGCAATAGAAAAGAAGGGGAGCTCGCCCCCTCGATCGGCACGGTATCATGGATTATCCTCGTACCATGAATAAATCGGGCTAGTTTTCTTCCGGCGCCGGAACTTGATGGGACAACAAAATTTCTTTTCTTTCTTTGGCCGACTGCATGATCGCCAGGCAAACTTCTAACGTCGCCATTCCCCACGGGCCCGTGTGGCGGATCGGCCGGTCGAGAACGACCGCGTTGTAAAGCTCCTCCAGCTCCGCGCGCCTCGACGTGCTCCCTTCGACAATCGGGACGTCCTTGACGCCGTCGTCGCCGTGGACGTAAAGCCCGTGTTGAGACTGGCGGATATCGCCTCTCTCGCAGGAGGCGATCAGAATGCCCAGGTCGTTCGGGACCCACGGCCGCCGCTCGCCGCGGTTGCGGAAGAGCTGCCCTTCCTGCGCGCCGCCGATCCGCATGGCGTCTTTGTCTTCGTTTTCGTTTCGGGTGCCGTCGAGCAACTGCTTTCGGATCGCTGCCCTCTCCTCGTAAGTATAGCGGCTCCGATTGGTCCCCCACGGCACCAGTTCCGACGCTAGAAAATAGCCGTAGCCGTTGTGCAGCAGCGTCGCCGGCGTGCCGTCCGCGAATTCCATGAACGCCGCATAGTATCCGGGGATAGACCGCCCGCGAAACCACTGGCCGGTCATGCCGCGCACGCTCCGGACCATTCCGCCGCCGAGGAGGCGCAGCGTGTCGATCTGGTGCGGTCCCTGGCGGTAGGGAACGCCTCCCCCCTGCGAGACGTCTAGCTCTTCCGCCGTCCTGGGCCGCAGCATCCAATCGGTGTACGCAAAGACGTTCATGGCGCAGAGCCGTCCCAGCTCCCCCGAGCGGATGATTTTTCTCATCGTGCGGATGTGCGGGCCGAAGCTCTGGGTGTGGCCGCAGATGAGTTTGATCTTGTTTTTGTCAGCGGCCTCGATCATCCCTTCGGCCTCGCTGAGCGAAATCGCCATCGGTTTTTCGACGACGACGTGCTTGCCGCGATTGGCCGCGATGATCGTGTGAGGGGCGTGGAACTTATTCGGCGTGGAGATCCACACCGCTTCGACCTCGCGATCGTCGCAGAGCTTTTCGACGCCGTCGTAGGTCCGCGCGCTGTAACGCTGCTCGAAGGTCTCGCGGACGCGCGGATTCACGTCTGCGCCGGCCACCAGTTGGATATTCTCGGTCGCTTCCATCGCCGGTAAGATTTCCGAGGCGCCGACGCCGATGCCGACGATGCCGAGCTTCAATTTCCGACCGCCGGACGGCGCTGCGCTTGTCCCGTTTGCCATGGCTCTCCTGAATAATCTCTTGTTACTTAGCAGACTCTACCGGTGCCCTGTCAAGGCCGGCTGTGCCATGTTGTGCTGGGGCTTCCGTCCGGTCTGTCGCTAGGCCAAATGGCGGCTCAACGCGCGGCGGCCGAGCCAGAACATCGCGGCGTCGAATGCGATCAGCACGACGAACATCAACAGCAGCCGCGGCGCGTCCCAGCCGGTGAGGATAAGAGAGCGCATCGCGTCGACCGCGTAGGTCATGGGATTGACGGCGGCGACGGCTCGCATCCAGGCCGGCAGGCTGTCGAGCGGCACGAAGGCGCTGGAGAGGAAGGTGAGGGGGAGAGTGGTGAGTCCCATGACGGCGAAAAAGTCGCCGTGGTTTCCCAATCTGAAGGCGAGGATCAGGGAAATGACCGTCACGCCGAAGCCGAGCAGCAGGCTGATGGCCAGCAGGGCGACGACTCCGCCGACACCGGCGGCGATGCGGATGCCGAAGAGGAGTCCCAGGACGAGCATCAGCAGGCACTGGAGCATGGTGCTGACGTTGACCGCGAGAAAACGGCTGACCAGGATCGAGCTGCGCGAGATCGGCGCGCTCATCAGCCGCAGCAGAAAGCCGTTTTCTCTCTCGAAGAGCAGCGGGATGCCGCCGGCGATGGAGTTGCCGAAGGCCGTGAGCGCCAGAATCCCCGGCAATAGATAGCTCCGATAATCGCCGCCGACCGAATCCCGCGCCAGCCCCTGAAAAGCGCCGCCCATGAAGATCAGCAGAATAATCGGATTGAGCAGTGTAATGGCGAGGGTAAACGGCTCGCGCTTGAGGTGGAGCATCCCGCGTCTGAACTGCGCGTTGGTCTCCTGGAAGAACTCAGCCATCGTTTTCGCCCCCGCGCGCGAAGGCGCGCCCGGTAAAGTGTAGGAAAACCTCGTCCAGGCCGGGGCGGCTGTAGGTGATCGACTCCAGGGGAATTTTCAGCGACGCGGCGACCTCCAGGATCTTGGGCAGCGCGGCTTCGTTATTATCCACGTAGAGTTTGAGGATGGCGCCGTCCTTGACGGCTTTGCGAACCATGGAGAGCCTGGCCGCCGCCGTTTCCAGGGTCGCGAGCCATTCTCCGTTCGGGTCCTTCCCGCGGGCGATCTCCACTGACACGATCTCCCGCTTGAGCCGGCCCTTAAGCTCGGCGGGCGATCCCATGGCGGCGATTTTACCGTGGTCGATGATCGCCAGCTCGTCGCACAGCCGCTCCGCCTCGTCCATGTAGTTGGTGCAGAGAAAAATCGTCGTGCCTTCCTCTTTGAGCCGCAGAATGTGATTCCAGACGTCCCGCCGCACCTCGACGTCGAGACCCAGGGAAGGCTCGTCGAGAATGATGACCGGCGGGCGGTGAATCAGGCCACAGGCGAGATCGAGTTTTTTCTTGGTTCCGCCGGAGAGATGGCGCGCGCGTCGATTTTCGAGGCCCGCCAATCCGACCAACGCCAGCGCGTCCCGGATTCTCAACTGACGCAGTGCCGCCGGCACGTGATAGAGATCGGCATAGTAACTCAGATGCTCCAGGGGGGTGAGGTAGGGATCGACCGTCAGCTCCTGCGGAATATATCCGACGAGACTGCGGGCCTTCGCCGGGTCGGCCAGGACGTCAACCCCGGCCACTTCCGCCTTGCCGCCGTCGGGGCGAATCAGCGTGGCGAGAATCTTTACCGTCGTGGTCTTGCCGGCGCCGTTGGGCCCGAGCAGGCCGAAGATCTTTCCGCCATCGACTTCCAGCGAAATCCCGTCGAGCGCCGTGACGATGCCGTAGGCTTTGCTGAGATTCTCTATGCGGACGACCGACTCGGACATAGTAAACGGAAATCATATTATGGGTTCGCCGTGAAGTCCACTGCCAAGGAAAAAAAGTCTTGTTAATAACGGGGAATTCGTTTAGAACCAGGGCATGCCGGGGCGGAGTCTTGTGATCGACGTGCATCATCATTGGATGCCCGAAGAGCACTACCGGCGGCCGGAGCTTTACGTACAGCAGAACGAAGAGGTGGTACACGAGCCCGACCGCTTCCGCATCCAGCGCGCCGGTGTGCAGCTCTTTTCGCCGCCAAAAATGACCGCGCGGCTCGACGAGCAGATCCGGGCGATGGATCGCGCGGGGGTGGACCGGGCGGCGCTCCACGTCGGCGTGTGGCTCGATTGGCTGGATCTCAAAGCCACGCGGCTGATCAACGATCGCATGGCGGAAGCCGCGGCGCGCTATCCGGGCCGCATCATCCCCCTGGCGCACGTGCCGCCGCTGGAGCCGGACGCGGCGCGGGAGCTGAAGCGGGCGGTGGCGGATTTGGGATGCAAAGGCGTCGCCATCAACACGCACGTCGGGGGCGTGCTGCTCGACGACGAGAAAATGCATCCCTTTTATCGGGCGGTGTCGGAGCTGGACGTGCCGATCCTCGTCCATCCGGCGGCGGAGATTCCGCTCGCCCATCCCCACGGCATGGAGCAGTTCAACCTCACGCGCAATCTGGGCCGCGTCTTCGACACCACGATCAACATGGCGCGCCTTACGCTGGGCGGCACGCTCGAGCGTTTTCCGAATCTGCGCTTTGTTTTTTCACATCTGGGGGGGGCTTTTTTCGCGATCAAAAACCGCCTCAACCCCGCTTACTTCGACAAGCGCGCCAAGGGCTATTTCGACAAGTACAAACGGCGCATTTTCATCGACACGGCGCCGCCGTTTTGGAGCCCGGAAGAGATCGGCTTCGCCGTGCGGATGATGGGCGAGAATCAGGTGCTCATGGGGAGCGATTTTCCGACCATCGACCGCCTGCGGGACGCGGTCAAGATCGTGCGGCAAGCGAAGATGACGGCGCTGGTGAAGAAGAAAGTGCTCGGCGCCAACGCGCAGAAGCTGTTCCGCTAGGAGAATGGTCATGGCAGAGCCCGAGACTCCAGAGAGCAAACAGGACAACTGGTGGGAGTTTTGCCCGGTCTGCGGCGCCAAGCTCGTCAACCAGAAGTGCCGCTTTGTCTGCTCCAATTCCAAGTGCCATTACTTCCAAAGCTGCAGCGAGTTCGATACCTAACCCCTCCCCACCATGTCTAAGACTGCGGGCATTGTGATCATCGGCAACGAGGTCCTGTCGGGCAAAACCCAGGACACCAATTCTCATTTCCTTTGCAAAGAGCTGCGCGCGCTCGGCGCCGAAGTGCGGCGGATCTCGGTGATCCCGGATGAGATCGAGTTGATCGGAGGGGAGGTTGCCGGCTTCGCGCGCGACTTCGATTTCGTTTTCACCACCGGCGGCGTGGGGCCGACCCATGACGACGTGACGATGGCGGGGATCGCGCACGGATTCGGCGTCAAGGTGGTCCACCATCCGGAGCTGGAAAGAGCCCTCCGCCAACGGCACGGGGACAATATCAACGAGGCGCGACTGCGGATGGCCGAGGTCCCGGACGGGGCCGCGTTGGTCGGCGGGGGCGCCGTGCCGACCGCAGTGGTAAAATTCCGCAACGTCTATATTTTTCCCGGCATTCCCAGGATTCTCTACGAGCGCTTTGAAATTATCAAAGAGACATTCCGTGACGCGCCCTATTTTCTGAAAGTGGTCTATGTGAGGGAAGGGGAGGGTGTGATCGCTTCGATCCTCAACAATCTCCTCGCCAGTTTTCCCGAGCTGTTGCTGGGCTCCTACCCGGTGCTCGACAATCCCGACTACAAGGTGAAGGTGACTCTGGAATCGAAAGACGCGAGTTACTTGCGCCGGGCCTTCGAGCGTTTCCTCGAAACGCTGCCCGCGGGCGCGGTCCAACGGATCGAATAGAGTTCAAGCGATGGAAGGAAAGCGATCCTGGGGCACGCTGCCATCCTATCGAAAGGCGCCTCTCCCTCCGTTTCCCGGCATGATCGCGGCCTTGGGGCCGGGCATCGTTTTCATGGCGCTGGCGCAGGGGAGCGCCGAGCTGATCTGGTGGCCCTATATCATCGCCAAGTACGGCCTTACGTTTCTGTTTCTATTGCTTCCCGCCTGCCTCCTCCAGTTTCCGGTCACGTATGAAATCGGCCGCTATACGATGCTCACGGGGGAAAGCATTTTCCAGGGTTTCATCCGGCTCAACCGGAAGTTCGCCCTTCTCCTCTGGATCCTGATGACGCTCTCGTTTCTCTGGTTCGGCGCGTTTGCCGCGGCGGGCGGGACTTCGCTCGCCGCGCTGACCGATTTTCCTTCAGGCTGGAGCCAGCGCGGCCAGACGCTTTTCTGGGCTTACCTCTCGATGTTCGTCTTTCTCGTGGCGATTCTCCTGAGCAAAGTGATTTACCGGCTGGTCGAAACTTTCATGTGGGCGGTCGCGCTGATCACGCTGATCGGGCTTGTCTGGGCGTGCGCCCGGACGGATGTGTGGGAGGTCTTGCCCGCGTTCCTGAAGGGGTTGACCGCGCCGCAAGGGGCGATGCCAAGAGCCTGGGATCCGGCCGACGCCACCAAACTGCTCACGGCGATAACCTTTGCGGGCCTGGGAGGTTTCTGGACGCTCTTTTATTCGTATTGGATACGCGACAAGGGAATCGGGATGGCGCATTACATGGGGCGGCTCACCGGCCCGATCACGGGCAAGCCGGAAGTGATCCCCGCCTCCGGCTCGACGCCCACGGAGGACGAAGGGCTGGTCCATGTGCCCCCGTGGCGACGATTTTTGTTTTGGGACGTGAGCATCGGGATCGGCGGCAACATCCTCACCACGCTCATGACCTGCCTGCTGGCTTACGCGCTGCTCTTTCCCAAAGGGCTGCTGCCGGATCACTATGAGATCGCCGTGGTGCAGAGCCGCTTCTTTGAAGTGAGCTGGGGATGGATCGGCAGAGTCGTCTTTCTGGTCATCGCCGCCGCCTTTCTCTCCGACACCTGGCTGGCGACGGTCGACGCGGTGAGCCGCATCCACACCGACTGTGTCTATGGATTTTTCCCGCGCGCGCAGTCCATCCCCGTGCGGCGATGGTATTTATTTTTTCTGCTCCTGCTGACCGCAGTGACCTCGGTCACCATGCTGCTGAGCGAGCCCGGCCCGCTGATCCTGCTCTCGGCGGTGATCGGCTTCGTCGGGACGGTGCTGTTCTCGGTTGCGCTCATTTTCTTGAACCACGTTTATCTGCCGCGCCATCTGCCACAGGCCGCGCGCCCCGGCAAGCTGAATTTGGTTTTCCTCTCCCTTTCCTGCCTCGCCTACGCCCTGCTGGCTGTGGCCTATCTGCTTACCGTGACGGGCATCGTTTAGAAAGAGACCGCGCGTGGCTGGTGGCTGGGCGAGACCTATCACCAAATCGCGTACGGGATCGACCAGGCCGAGACGGTCGTTTCCGTCCTGCTGATCCTCGCGGTCTGCGGTCTTATCGTGTGGCTGAGGGCGAAAGTGAAAGGGAAGTTGCTCAGCGGGGAATGAATAACCCCGCAGCAAGCTGCGGGGTATCAAGAAGCCCTCGGATGACTTTTCCCCAAGTGGTCACCCCCGAATGTTTTAATCGGGGGTCCAGTCCGAAATTCGCCTGGATTCCCGCTAAAAGCATGCGGGAATGACGGACTCTGGCAGTGCTACCAACCACCACTACGCAGCAAGCTCTGGGGAATTGACCCCAAAGAGATTAAAGCAGGGCCATTTCGGACGCGATCTTCCAGCCGAGATAGAGCCCGAACAGCACACTCACGACTCCCGCCGCAAGACGAATCCAGCGGTTGAGCAGCGTAAATCGTTGCGCCGTCAAGATAAACGGCAGGCCGATCATAGTGCTTAAAATCAGCATGCCGCCGATCGAACCGACGCCGAAAATCACGATGTAGATGAGTCCTGCAAGCGCCGACGGAATCGTCGTCAGCACCAGCAACATGAGCGCCGCGCTGCCGGCCAGGCCGTGAACCATTCCGACAAAAAACGGCCGGCGCATCGCTTTGAATGCGTGGGCGTGGCCGTGATCCTCCTCGGCGCTGCCATGCACGTGGAAATGAGCGTGAGCTTGCGGATTGTGGATATGGGCGTGCACGTGAGCCCTCTCGCGCTGGAACGAGCGCCACAGGACCCTGGCGCCGAGGAGCAGGAGCATGACCGCTACCAGAAGCTCCAACCCGTCGGCGACTTTGACGGGGATGGTCAGCTTCATGCCTAGGACTAAAACGCCGACCACAAAAAGCGTAAAAGTATGTCCCAGGCCCCAGAAGGCGCCGATCAGGGACGCCCACTTCAAGTTTTTGTGCTCGCTGACGATGGTTGAAACGGCGATCAGGTGATCGGGATCGAGAGCGTGGTTAAGTCCGAAAATCAATCCGAGACCGAATACGGCGTAAAGCGATGTTTCCATGATGTCAACTTCCGTGTTCGTGTTCGTCACTCGTGTTCGTAAACGAGCACGAAACCCGAGCACGAGCACGATTTCAGCGGCCCGGCAGGGGTTGGCCGCTCTGCGTGCCTATCCAGATCTCTCCTCCCTCGAAGACTTCCTTCTTCCAGATCGGGACGCTCTTCTTTATCTCCTCGATGGCAAAGCGGCAGGCCTGAAAGGCGTCGTCGCGGTGCGCCGCCGAGACGGCGATGATCACGCTCGGCTCGGTGATCTGAACCGGGCCGATCCGGTGGACGATCGCCATGCGCTCGATCTTCCACTTCCGTTTCGCCTCTTCGCCGAGCCGTGCCAGCTCCTTTTCGGCCATCTCCGGATAGGCTTCGTAATCGAGCGCGATGACTTTCCGTCCCTCGTTGTTGTTTCTCGTCGTGCCGATAAATGTCGCGATGGCGCCGGCCTCGGGATCGGTCACGTATCTCACCAGCGATTGAAGATCGAGGGGCTCTTTGGTTACGCGAAACATGTTTCTTTAGCCGCCGCTTACCGGAGGGACGAACGCCACTTCGTCGTTCTCCTTGAGGATATGATCGGGGCGCACATAATTCTGATTGACCGCGTAGAGGAGTCTCGTATCGACCGGCGCTAGCCTGGGATAGTCTTTTTTTAACGTCTCCCACAGATCGGCCACTGTCCCGCCTTCCTTCATCTCTCTGGCGATCTCCCCGGCGCCGGCGCGCTCCCGCAACATAGCAAAGAATTTCACCTTGACCTTCATTCAAGTAAACCCCGCCTCTGGAGGCGGGCACCAAGCCGATGGGGTTTCCAAAGGGGAGAAGCGGTAGCTCTCCCCTTTGGTCGAACACGGGGATTCAATCCCCGTGTTCGATATAACTTGATTAACCGCGCAACTGCGAGACCATGTGTCCCAATTCCGGCAATATCAGCCGGTTGAGGGCGAGGTCAACGGCTGCTCTCGAGCCGGGTAGCGAGACGAGGATCTTGTCCTTCGCCGTTCCCGCCACGGCGCGGCTCATCATCGCCGCCGAGCCGATCTCCTGATAGCTGAGAAAACGGAAAAGCTCGCCGAAGCCGTCCAGCCGTTTCTCCAGCATGCGGCTCACCACCTCGTAGGTCCCGTCGCGCGGGGCGATGCCCGTGCCGCCGTTGACGATCACGGCGTCGATGTCGCCCGTCGCCAGCGTCTCTTTCAGCAGCGATTCGATCTGGAGCGGCTCGTCTTTGACGATTCGATAGCCGGCGATGCGATGGCCGCGCTCCGTCAGGAGGTCCTTGATCAACCGGCCGCTTTGGTCCGTGGATTCATCGCGCGTGTCGCTGACCGTCAGCACAAAACAGCCGACACTCTTCTGGCCTTTTTCTTTGTGCTCGGCGACCGACATGCAAGCGCTACCTCACGCGCAAAACAAAATTAACTATAACAGCCGCCTATGGCCAATTCAAATCAGCATGGATGCTCGCTGTCCGGTGCAGCTACACTCCGAGCCTCTTATTGCGCAGCTTGCGCAAGCAAAATATGATGCGGATGTGAAAACCGGAAATGAGCCTTTCTGCCTCTATATCCACATTCCCTACTGCGCGGCGAAGTGCCCCTATTGCGATTTCAACGTGCGCGTGGCGCGCCGGATTCCGGAGGGTGAGTACACTGCGGCGCTGCTCAGCGAGCTTGAGTCGTATGCGCGCTCGGATGATTGGCGTAGCAGAAAGCTAAAGACTGTTTTTTTCGGCGGCGGAACCCCGTCGATGTTTTCTCCGGGGAGCATCGGCAAGATTATCGACCGGGCGGCGTCGCTGTTCCCGGTCGCCGACGACGCCGAAGTTACGCTGGAGGCGAATCCGGAAAGCGAAGACCAAAAACGCTTTGCCGGCTACCGCTCCCGCGGCGTCAACCGGTTGAGTCTCGGCGCCCAATCGTTTCAGCCTCACGTGCTTAAACTTCTCGGACGGCTCCATTCCGCCGACGAGACGCGCGATGCGTTGAGAACAACCCGGAACGCGGGCTTCGAGAACTTCAGCCTCGACCTGATTTATGGAATTCCGGGACAATCGCTCCCGGACTTAGGCGCCGACCTGTCCGAAGCTTTAAGCTTTCAGCCGCCGCATCTCTCCGCCTACAACCTCACGATAGAAGAAAAGACCGCCTTTCATTACCAACTCCGCACCGGGAAGTTTCGACCGTTGCCGGAGGAAGAGGAGATCGCAATGGCGGAGCTGATCGAAGAAACGCTCTCGAAAGCCGGACTCGAACGCTATGAAATCTCAAATTATGCCAGGCCGGGATCTCAGTCGCGGCACAATATGACTTACTGGGAAGGGGGCGACTATCTGGGAATCGGCACCGGCTCGCACTCGTACCTGCGACGTGATGCGGCCGGCGGCATCGTCGGCCTCAGATGGCACAACGAGAAAAATCCGCAGCGTTACATGGAAGCGGTCGAGCGCGAAGGCGCCGCAGTAGCCGAAACGGAAACTCTCGATCTCAAAAAAGCAGCGGCGGAATGTTTGTTCATGGGGCTACGCATGATGAAGGGAATTTCGGTTGACGATTTTGTTCGCCGCTTTGGCAAGGAGCCGGCGGAGTTTTATCCTCACATCGGCGATTGGCTGGAAGCCGGACTTATGGAGCGACAAACCGGCCGCCTTCGCCTCACCCGCCGCGGCCTGATGGTTGCAGACTCGATTTTTGTTGAACTCGTTTAGTGGGGATGAGTGCGACGGCTAGCCGAGCAATTACCGGCCAGCGATTCTGCGCGAGCCTCAGACCAGGGAACGAGCTTGACCGTTCTTGAGTCGAACGTCTGCGTTCACCGGCCGAAAACCGGCGGTGCGTAGCGCCGCTGGTGAAGGTTCGGTGCAAGGCATGGTTCGGTCTCTGCTATGTAAACGGTCTACGCTGCCTGCAACACAAATTCCACCTTCACCGCTTCAAACGGAAAGACTATGCCACCACCTTCCGCACGTTCGAGCACGCCGGCGTTGAGCAGTGCGGTGATGTCGCTGTGTACCGCCTTTACGTCGCGGCCGACGCGTCGTGCAGCCTCACGAATGGACACCGGACCGGCTCCGCACAACGCCTTGAGCAACTCCCACCGCTTAACGGTTAAGACCTGCCAAAGTAACTCTGGGGTGGCGAAGCTGATACGCGCAGACTTTTGGGATTTACCCGTCTTCCAGGCACGCGCGAAGTCGCCCATCGCGTCAGCGGGTGAGCGAACGTCAAGAATCACGGTTTTCATGGTTCCACCTCGCGATGTCACGTTGGAAGTCAGCGATAAGCTGTTCAGGTGTGCTGAACTTGTACAGACTCTCTTTGCCCCCGAAGTGTCGGTGATCGCTCTTCCCAACCTCGTTGTCGTAGCGAAGCACGCATACACCGTTGACGACGTACGCGAGCCGGTATTTGAAGCTGTGAGCCGAGCCCGCCCCCGGCTTCGGCAGTTGCCACAGCACTAACTCAGCGAAAGCTGACGCGGAGAACGCTATGCGAGTCCGCACAAGCTGAACAGCCTTCACGTTGGAGATAGTGCCAACATTGGCGGTCGTTGTCAATCACTCCAACGCCAGTGGCGGTGACTCAGAGGCCGAACGTGTCGGTCAGCGGCGCCCGGCTTCTTGTGCGTCCGCTGCACCGAGTGGTTGGGCAGCACTTTCATCAAGAACCTGACGTGCCTTCTCGAAGGCCATTCGTACTGACGCACTAGGATCAAGCTCGCGGTCGATCGGCAGGAAGTTCGTAAGTGCGCGTAGGACTGTGGTCTCGGCGTGGCGTCCAGGCTGGAACTGACTCCAAATGGTGCAAAGTTCTCGCGCAGCGTCTTCAATCATCACACGCACCCCGGTCTTTTGCCCAAGCAATAGCACGGACAGAGCGGGAAAGTTGGAAGGATTTCCTTGAATATGGTTCCTTAAAGGCTGCGAGCGAAGGTTTCGCCATGCTCGAAGAGAGGCATCGCTTTTGTCCCATCCGCGCGTAACCGCGTCCAAGATGAGGACAGATCGAGAGAGCGTCTTGTGCTCACGTGGAGAGAGCGATAATTCTCCCGAAAGTGAGTTAGCTGGCTGGTGAGGCTGGGAATCAATCACGGAATTGCGCGGGGCAGCCCCTTGGTCGATGAGTGGCAATCTCTCAACGGTTTGCGGCGGCCGCCGCAGGGCGCCCGCAGCCCAAATACTCGTGTGTGCATCGCGACCTAGCGCGTCATTGAGTTGCTGGATATCTCGGGCGCGCGGATCTGCGGTTGAGCGGCAGCGTTGAAGAACTCGATGAAGGTATTGACGAAAGGTCTTTAAGATATCGTGGGAGGACTCCGGTAAATACTTACGTGCTGAGACTCGGGCAACAGTTTCAGTGCTTTCGAGCTCGAAAATTGTAAGAGAGCACGCGGCAGAGTTGTCGTCGAACAATACCTCAATGAAATCGGGAATCCAACCTCGGCTGAGTTTCATCTCGATACCCGAGTAGACGAGATGACCTTGCGAACGTGCATGGTCGAGAAACTCGTCGTTTTCCCGCGCTCCGTCAAATCGAAAGAGAAAAGCCTTATGCATACGAGCCTGTGGTCGGTACTACCCAACTATGAAGTGAGCCGTTTAGACCGCGCCGTTGATGGCTGGCTATCCCAAATGGCTCTACACGACTTCCAAGCTTACTTGTTGAACTGTATCGCTCACCTGCGACTCGAAAGTCAAGCCACGTTTTCTGGCAATTGCTGCCGGCGTGGCGGCCTGATGGTCGCCGACTCGATCTTTGTTGAATTCGTTTAGCAGGCATGGAGAAGGGCGAGGTGATCGCGATCGCTTAGGCGGAGTTCGTCTGTATGATCGCCGGCAGCTTGTTCAGCGTAAGCTTTTTGAGGTCAACCTTTCGGCTGGCATTATCAATGTCGATGCCCACCAAATTACCTTCGACATCGTAATCAAGGACGACGCCTTCTGAGATCTCCCGGCTGTTCACGCTGGGCCGCTCGGAAAGATCGATATAAAGCGAGTCCGTGTCGGCATAATAATTTAGCTTCATGGCTTAAACCCTCGGTCTGGAAAAGCGTTGTGAATCGTGACCTTGTCCTCTAACGTGACAACTCGTAGCACCCGTCCCTCAAACTCGTCGATTTTCCCCCAAAACCGGTAGCGATTTCCCTCTTGCGGTTCGCTTCTGAGCGGATTCTCCAAGACCCGCATGCACCATTCCTTTTTCAGATAGGGACGCTTGCGTAGAACCTCCTTCTCGAAATATTCCGTGAACCTGTACTGTGGCACCTAGCAAAGGATAACCTGTTTCCCGTCAGATGACCAGCCTGCCACGCGGCAGGCGATGGGTAGAGTCCGAACCCCACTTGCGCGCTCCGGGAACTATCGGTTTCATCGCAAGCCGGAGTGCGTGCTGGGCCGGGAGCGAAGAAAAGTCTCCCGGTGCGTATTCTCTGTGTGTGTGCGATTTTGCCCGCCGCTTCAGCAAGAAACCGGCCGAGTTTTATCCTCAGATCGGTTCATGGCAAGAAGCCGGACTTATGGAGCAACAAACCGACCGCCTTCGCCTCACCCGCCGCGGCCTGACGGTCGCAGACTCGATTTTTGTTGAATTTGTTTAGTGGGATGAGTTGCGACGGGTAGCCGAGCCCTTACCGGCCAGCGATTCTTCGGCGAGCCTCAGACCAGGGAACGAGCTTGACCTTCCCCAAATCGATATTCCTCAGCCGCCGATCTATTTCAGCGTGCCAAGCCGCCTCGACCTCCTCGTCCACCTCGTGGTCGAGACTGTCGAGAAGAGACCCAGCAAGCGCAGCTCTCGCTTCCGGTGGAAGCTTGAGAGCCTCTTTCAGCAGTTCATTTGGGTCTTCTTGGTCAAGCAACCGTGTCAATATTGGAGTTATCTCCTTTTTCTTCTCCCTCTTCCACCTGCGTCACCTTGCCGGTCATTCAAAGAGGCTCGTAGTCAAAGCAGCACAAATTACAAGGGCCAGCAGCACCTGGTGGGGGGCAGTTACATGAGTGACAGACTAGCAGGTTGCTGAAAAACTCGTGTTTGGCAAATATTTCATACTCTCAAGGGCGTTCCGTATGTTAAGATGCCTGAAATTCCAAAATGGGAGGCATCGATGAGAGGAACCCAGGAGAGACAAGCAACCATGCTGGCGCTG
>JBGPGE010000097.1:0-16579 GCA_041483675.1 Binatia bacterium | reverse complement strand
TCCGCCCGTTCCGCCGACCAGAGCCAGTATGTCTGCGCGGCCGTCCCCATTAAGATCCGCCACCAAGTTCTGCTTTATTTGGGCAGTATCGAGGGCGCTCGCGGTGGGGTTAAGCGGGAGATCGAAACCGGACTGTCCCGGGGGCGAGGCGGTAACAACTCTTCCTTCCTGCCAGTTGAACAGGTTTGCGGGAAGGCAACTGCCGTCGCCGGCGCATTCGGCGATGCTCGTTAGCCGGCTGCGCCTGGTAACGGCCCCGTACTCATACGTCAGCCGATACTCCCTCACCGGCACGGCCGCGCCGCCCTGGGGGGGAGGCGCATTGGTGCGGATGGTCTTGAGGCGCTTGGTGGTTTTGATGAGCGAGCCGCCTACGTAGAGCGGGGGAGCGTCGGTGCGGTCCTCGTAGAGCAGCTCGACATAACGCTGGGGAGAAAAACCCTGGCCGGTATTGCCGGTGTAGTCGATACGGGTCGGACGGTACTCGCCGTTAATCGGGTCTTCCGTGTAAGTCACGGTCAGGTAATTGCCGTTTGCGTCGGTAAGCTTGCTCAGCGCCCAGGCGCGCACGGAGGTCTTTCCAACCGCCTCGATGCGGCCTTCAACGCTGGTCGCGTTGCCGCCAAATTCCATCGTCTCGCCCGCCTTGGTCTTGACGACCCAATATTGGGGGCCGACTCCAGGCGAGGCAACCTGCCCATAAGAGAAAACCCGGACAAAACTATCCAGCTCAGTTCGGTATTCCGCGTTGTTCGCTCCGTCGGCTAACCCGTTGATGACCATGAGTCTTTGGCCTTCAAAACAGTATCGGTCATTGGCGTCATACATGATCCCGCCCTTAGTACCGTCCTGGGCCACGGTGCGCGGGCAGCGGTGGATAGCGGGCAGGCCTTCCAGCGACCAGCCGACACCGGCGATGCCGCTTTGCCGTTGGCTATCGTACGACAAGGCCAATTTCGGGCTAAGATTATTCGTCCCTGGACTAACCAGCAGGGGAATCGAATACGAGCTACTCCCCGTCGTCCCCACGCGAAACTGGCCTATGCTCGCCCCTGGGATCTTGTTCGACTGGGCAAGGGATCTGCCCGGCGAAACGGCGATTAGGGGTAAGACGGACAAAGAGGCTAGGCCGAAGAAGGCGGGGAGAAAAGCCCCAAAGGGTCGAAAGAGAATCGAACCACGGCCACGCGTTGAAGTCTTCACAGCGTCACCTCCCACCGGCATACTGCCGAATCGGCCTCGCAGCTAACTACAGATTTATTATCACAACAATTGGATTCTGGTATTTCCAGCCAGTGGCGCGACTTATATCGAGAGGATAAATGCTTGTCAAGGGAAAAATTTATTTTTTCCCAGGCAATGGTTTTGCGGGAGCGGAGGAGGCTATTTCGGCTGGGGTGTTTTCGTCAGCTCGGCGTCGATGACCTTCTGGAAGGCGGTGAGGGGTTGGGCGCCGACGAGGAGGCGGCCGTTGATGAAGAAGGTGGGGGTTCCGGAGGCGCCGAGGCGCGCCGCCTCCTGAACGTCATCGGCCACCGCCTGGCGGTATTTGCCGCTGTCGAGGCATTTGGCGAAGCTCGCGCCGACGAGCTTGAGATCCGCCGCGTACTGTTTCAACTCCGGCAGCGAGAGGTTCGGCGAGCGCTCGAACAGGAGATCGTGATATTCCCAGAACTTCTGCTGCTCCGCGGCGCAGCGGGCGGCTTCATGCGCTTTGGGCGCCAGGGGATGGATGTCGAGCGGGAAGTCGCGGAAGACCAATTTAACCTTTCCTTTGTATTCGGCCATGACCTGCTTGAGGGTCGGAACCACGGCCTTGCAAAACGGGCACTGGAAGTCGGAGAACTCGACGATCGCGACCGGGGCGTCCTTCGGCCCCAAAACGAAGCCCTTGCGGGAATCCACTTGAACCCGGGCGGCGGCCGGCTCCGGCAGCAGCACTTTCACGCCGGCTTTGTTCCACAGAGTCCGGACGTAGTCGCTCCGTTGTTGATTGACTTTCTGGCCGCGCAGATAGTCCCAGACTCTCAAGCGCAGCTCGCCCTCATCTCCCGCCGAGAGGCGGCCTTGGTTCTTCGCGATGAAATCCTTAACCTCTTCGTCGGAAACCTTGGGCGCCTTGCGGTTGACTTCCTCGTCCAGCAATCGCTCCACCGAAAGCCCGCGCCGCTTGGCTTCGCCGTCCAACAGCCGCTGCGAGATCATTTGGTCCAGTTTCTGTTCCAGAAGCTCGTGCCGTTGGAGCTCGATCTGGTTCAGCTCTTTCTCGGTCGCCCGATACAGCTCTTCAAGCGTGATCGCCTGGTCGCCGAATCTGGCCGCCGGAGTCGAAGTCCGATCGGCCGGCTCCTGAGCGAGCGATGGGCCTGCAAAGAGAAGGAAGAGGAAAAAGTGCAACGCCGGCAGGGTAAGTTTAAATCTCAAATGTACCTCGACTTGTTACGTTGTTAGCAGAACCGCGCTTCCAGGTCAATTTTCGCCGTCAACACCATGACCCTAAGCAAAGTCGAATGGGTTAAGGTCTGTCATTCCCGCATGCTTTTAGCGGGAATCCAGGCGAGACTCGGACTGGACCCCCGATAAAAACATTCGGGGGTGACAACTTTGGGAAAAATTATCATGGTTCGATCTTCCTCACCATGACCCTGAGCAAAGTCGAATGGGTCATAAAGTTTTTCGATACTCCGCAGCTTGCTGCGGAGTAGTTTATTCGACCGTCGCGCCACGTTTGTTTCAATGTAAACCCCGCCTCTTGAGGCGGGCACAAAACCGATGGGGTTTCCAAAGGGGAGAAGCGGCAGCTCTCCCCTTTGGTCGAACACGGGTTTGATTTGACGTTTGATTTATCTTGGGCTTTACCATAATCTTGATCGCGTATGGCGCTGTTTCAATACCGCGCCGCCGACTATTCCGGCAAAGTCGTCGAGGGGGTCATGGAGGCGGAGGCCGAGCAGGGCGTCGTGTCCCGCCTCCACGACATGGGCTTCGTCCCGCTGCGCATCGTGCCTCCGGGAGAGACGGCCGGCAAAATCGGATACCTTCCCGGCGCTCTCTTTGCCCGCCGCAAGGTGAGCGAGCAGGGGCTCCTCCACTTTACCCAGGAGCTCGCTACGCTCCTAGGCGCCGGCCTCCCGCTCGACCGCAGTCTCTCTGTCCTGTCGAATCTGGTCCAGGGCGAGGAGTTCAAAAAGATCGTTCGCCGCCTGCTGGAAGAGGTCCGCGCCGGCAAATCTCTCGCCGCCGCCATGGCGGAACATCCCGATGTTTTTTCGAAGCTCTACGTCAACATGATTCGGGCGGGTGAGGCGGGCGGCATCATGGACGGTGTGCTGCGCCATCTCGCGGAATATCTCGAACGGGCGTCGGCTTTGAAAGAGGATCTCAAATCGGCCTTGACCTACCCCTTGCTGCTGACCGTGGTGGCGGGGCTTTCGCTTGTCGTCCTGTTCGTTTACGTCATCCCGAAATTCGCCCTGATCTTCAAGGACGTGAACCAGGCGCTTCCATTGATCACCAAGCTGCTGATCGACTTGAGCACCGGACTATCCACTTACGGATGGGTCGCGGTTCTGATCGCTGCGGTCGGGTTGGCGGGAGGATCGTTTTATGTTCGCAGCCCGGAGGGCAGGCTCCAGTGGGACCACTGGCGGTTGAACCTCTGGGTGGTGGGCGATCTGCTGCGCCAACTCGAAGTGGCGCGCTTTGCCCGCACGCTCGCCGCGCTGCTCAAAGGCGGCGTGCCGCTGCTCGATGCTCTCGGCACGGTGCAAGGCGTGGTCGGCAACCAACTGATCGCCCGCGCGATCGCGCAGGTCCAGCGGCGGGTGAGGGAAGGCAAAGGCATGGTGGCGCCGCTGACGGAGAGCGGCGTGTTCCCGCCGCTTGCGCTGCACATGATCGCGGTGGGACAGGAGACCGGCCGGCTCGAAACGATGCTGGTCACGGTGGCGGACCACTACGACCAGGAGATCAAGCGCACGACCAAGCGGCTCATGTCGCTGTTGGAGCCGCTCTTGATTCTCACGATGGGACTCGTGATCGGCACGGTCGTCATCTCGATGCTGATGGCGATCTTCAGCATGAATAATCTGCCGTTCTAAGCGACGGAGGGCTTAAAAAAATGGATCCACAAGAAAAAAAATCGCATTTGGCTCTTTGCCGCGCGGCTTCGCGCGCCGGCTTCACGCTGGTCGAGTTGCTGGTCGTGATGGTGATCATCGGCCTGCTCGCGGCGCTGGTGCTGCCGAACTATATGGGTCGCGAGCGCGCGGCCCGCTCCCAGACCGCGAGGACGCAGATCGAGCTGCTGGGCACCGCGTTGGATACCTTCCGTCTCGACATCGGGCGCTATCCGACGAGCGACGAGGGGCTGGACGCGCTACGGCGCAAGCCGTCCAACGCGGACCGATGGGACGGGCCGTACTTAAAAAAAGAGGTCCCGCAGGACCCCTGGGGCAAGCCCTACATTTATCGCAGCCCGGGCGAGCATGGCCCTTATGACCTTTTCTCTTACGGCGCGGACGGCGTTCCCGGAGGAGACAGCGACAATCGAGATATCTTGAGCTGGGAAGGGTGAAGGCGGATAGAAAATGCAAAATGAAAAATGCAAAATGAAAACTGAAAAATTTCGGAACTTGCATTTCGCACTTTGCAATGCCCCGCAGCGGGGCTTTTCCCTGATCGAGCTGATCGCCGTCATGCTGCTCATTGCCCTCGCGGCCGCCATCGCGGTTCCCGCCATGGACCGGGCGATGCGGAAAAGGGAGGTCAAGCAGTCCGCGCTGGGGCTGGCGGCGGTCGCGCGCGATCTCAGGCGTCAGGCCATCAATGGAGGACTCCCGATGCGCCTCACGGTCAGCCCGTCGGAAAACGGCTACCACGCGTCGGGCAAGCCGCCGGTGTACTTGTCTCATGAGTTGCGGATCAGCCGGGTCGAGGGCGGCGAGCCGATCGACAATCGCCTCAGGCAGTTCGTTTTCTTTCCCAACGGCAGCATTCTCGACGGCATGATCGAGCTTTCGGACCGCGACGGAGCCAGCTACACGATCTCGTTCGATCCCCTGGCGGGCCGCGTGGTGGTGACGCAGCAATGAAAACTCGTGGTTCGTGGTTCGTGGCTCGTAGCTCGTGGTTGGGGTTTGGGAAATCGAAAATCCAAAATCGAAAATCTAAAATTCAAAGTGGTTTTACTCTCCTGGAAGTGGTCGTGGCGATGGCCATCGTCGGGCTGGGAGTGGTCGCCCTGCTCGAAATTTTTTCCGTTGGCCTGCGCCTCGAGACTCGAAGCAGCGCGCGCACGGAGGCCGCGGTTTACATGCGCCAGGTGATGGATGAGATGCTGGCGCGGCGCGCGCTCACCGAAGGCAGCGAGGGAGGGCCGATCGGGCGCAATTACCACTGGCAGGTAGAGGTCCGCTCTTTAAGGGACGAAACGCAGCTCGCCCGGTCGGATTGGGACCTCAACGAGATTACGCTCACGATGCGTTACGCCGACGGCCGGAGCGAGAAGCAGATGGAGATGAAAACGCTCAGAATCCTCAAGAAAACCAGGCCATGAAAATCGAACATCCACCCCAGCCGGACGGGCCAATGAAGATCTTCGATTCCCAATCCAAAATCGAAAATCTAAAATCTAAAATCGAGAGCGGGTTTACCCTGGTCGAGGTGGCCATCGCCATCACGCTGTTGGCCATGATGGTGCTGATGCTCTACGGCTCGTTCCACCTGGGGGAGAGGGCGGCGACCAAGGCGGCCGCCCGGGCCGAAGAGAGCCAGAGGCTGCGCACCCGGCAGGAGTTTCTCGCCGGGTATATAAGGTCGGCCTATCCCTACCACTCCACGCCGCGCGATCCTTCCGTCTATTTCTCCGGCGCGGAAGGCGGCCTTGAATTCATCTCCTCGCTCTCCAACGGGTTGGGCGGCCGCGGAATGTCGAAGGTCAGGGTCGCATGGGAAAGCGCGGGAACCCTGACCCTCGAGGAAGAGATGCCGGCGCGAGTAAGTCCGCCGGGGAACTTGAGTTCGCAAGCGAGCGAGGGAGGCTATCGCAACCGGCTCGTGCTTGCCGAAGAGGCCGGCCAGTTACGCATGGAATATCTCGACTCCCAAAGCGAGGTGGAAAGTTGGGTAGGAGAGTGGGACGGACGCCTGCGAAAAGCCCTGCCGCGCGCGGTTCGCATGACCTACCGGGACGAGAGAGGGGATGAGGTTCGCTGGACCTTCCCGATTATGATGAGCGTGTTGACGCCATGACGCAGCACTCAGCACTCAGCACTCAGCACTCAGCACTGGGTAACGAGCGCGGCGTGGCTCTCCTCGTGGTGCTGTGGATTTTTATCTTTCTCTTCGTCATCGCCATGGACTTTTCCGCCGCCGTGCGCGAGGAGGGGATGGCGGCGCACCGCTATGCCGAGGAGGCGGAGGGCTATTACCTGGCGGTGGCGGGCTTCCAGGAAGGGCTTTACGAATTGCTCAAGCTGTCGGCGCAGACCGGACAGGTGACGGTCCCGCAGGGCAGCGATCTGTTCAAAGGCGATTGGCGGCAAGGCAACCTCGGCGCGGGGCTCTACGAGGCGCGCTTCGTGGACGAGGCGGGAAAGATCAACCTCAATCGCGCCACCGAAGATCTTCTGCGCCGCATTTTTCTCAACCTCGGATTGGACGAGACGAGCCGGAACATCCTGGTCGACTCTATTTTAGATTGGCGCGACGAAGACGATCTCCACCGGCTGAACGGCGCGGAAAGCGACTACTACCTTTCGCTCTCGCCGCCCTATACCGCCCGAAACGGCCCTTTCGACACCGTGGAGGATCTGCTATGGGTGCGGGGCGTGACTGCGGAGATATTCTACGGCGGCGAGGGAACGATCGGCCTCAAAGACATCTTCACCGTCGATAGCCCCAGCGGGGTCAATCTGCGGACCACCACGGCGGAAGTGTGCATGGCGCTGCTGGGTCTTCCCATGGAGCGGTGCCGCGCGT
Organism: Binatia bacterium; assembly: GCA_041483675.1. Taxonomy (GTDB): domain Bacteria; phylum Desulfobacterota; class Binatia; order UBA9968; family UBA9968; genus 2-12-FULL-60-19. The sequence continues at coordinate 9,598 of JBGPGE010000097.1, read as the reverse complement.
TCATTGCGGAGCGGGACAAGCTGTCCGAAAAGACGCTGGCGGATATGTTAAAGCTTTTGGCGATCGGCAACGACGATATCATGCGGCGGCAGGTGATGTTCGCCAATCCAACGGTGATTGCGATCGAGGCCCGCGGGCGCCAGGCGCAGTCGGCCGCCGCGCGGCAGGTGAAGGGAGTGGTGCGCCTCATGGGGGGGCAGAGGGGTTTTGAGCTTATTCGGTGGACCGATCGTGATATAATCCGGAACGAAAGAAGCGCTGAGTAACGAGGACTGAGGACTGAGAGAGGCGGGAAGGGACTTGTCCCTCGGCGCTCAGCCCTCATCACTGTATTATGAATTACGCCCGTTGGTTGAAGGATCTGTCGCGCGTCGATTTCTTGACGAGCGTGGGTCTCTATGTCGCTCCCGAAGCGCTCTACCTGGTGCGCCTGCGCAAGAGCCTGCGGCATCTGTCCGTGCTCGAGGCGGAGTCGCGCGAGATCCCGCGCGGCGCGGACGCGGCGGCGCGCGCCGAGGCGCTGCGCGAGGCGCTGCGCTCCTTTCTGCCTTATTTCAATCCCGCGAAAGAGCCCATCCATATCTGCCTTTCGCCCGATCAAGTGATGAGCCTGGAGCTGTCGCTGCCGCAAGCCGCCGAGGAGAACCTGGCCCAGGTGGTCGAATACGAAATCGACCGGCACCTGCCGCTGCGCCGGGAGGATCTCTATTACGACTTTCTGCCGCTCGGCAAGACCGAAGACAAAGTCGGGCTGCTGCTGTTCGCGGCTCCCAAGAAGGCGGTCGACGAGATTTTAGAGATTTGCTCCGCGCTCGGCGCCAAGACGGGAGGCGTGGAGACTTCCGCGACGGCGCTGTCGAATTTCCTGCTCTTCTGCGCGCCGGACCTGACCGGGCCGTCGGTGCTTTTGGGCGGTCGGAACCGGGACTGGGAGATTATCGGTCTCCAGCCTGGGGGCAACGGCTGGAAGCAGGAGGCGGCGCTGACCTTCAGCCACTGGCTGCCGCAGTCGGAGTGGATTCAAGGGTCGGGCAGAGAGATATTTTACAGCGCGCTCAGCTCTTCGCCCAAGTGTTTCGGATGGGGCAATGCGGCGGAATTCCTCAAGGCGCTCAACGAAGACGCCTTACAGCTCGAAGATCTGCGCGAGTTGGCGAAAAGCAAATTGCGCGCCGATGGGGCGGCGGAGCATCCCATGTGCCTTCCCGCGATGGGCGCGGCGCTGAGCGGGCTGAGAGAGGCGACGCTCAATCTCAATCTGCTTCCGGGGGCGAAAGAGCGGGGCCGGAGCAAGGCTCTGACCTGGCTCCATGCGTCGCTGACGGCGCTGCTGTTGATCGCGCTGCTCGGCTGGACGGGGATCTATTTCGTCAAGGACGAGATCCGCTTGCGCCAACTACAAAAGGAAAACGAGAAGGTGGCGCCCTCCGTCGAGGCGCTGCGCCGCGAAGAGACGGCGCTCACCGGCTTGCGCAAGCAGGTTGATTTCCTCACCGGCTTAAAAAACCAACGGGGCGTGGTCCTCCGCGCGCTCGACGAGTTGTCGCGTCTCGTGCCGATCGGCGCCTATGTCTCGAACCTGCGCTTTCGCGACGGCACGGTGGAGCTGCAAGGGAGCGCCGAGAACGCGTCTAATTTAGTGCCGCTGTTGGAGCGGTCGCCGATGTTTGAGAATGTAACGTCCACCGCCCCTTCGAGCCAGGCGCGCGACAATCGGCAGACGTTTTCCTTGAAAGCGGAGATCGAGCGGCTCAAGAAAAGTCCGGGAAAGCCATGAAAAAAATCTGGCAGCGATTGTCCAAGCGGGAGAAGGGGATGGTGGCCCTGACGCTGTTTATTCTGGCCTTGGTGGTCGGGCGCTACCTTATCTTCGTCCCCGTGATGGAGCGCCGGGAAAGGGTCAAGACCGAGCTCGAGCTTCAGCCCCAGCGGCTGGAGAAAAATCTCCGTTATATCGATAAGAAGGGCGAGATCATGGCGGATCTCGAAAAAGCCCGCGCCGAGCTTAAAGCGTTCGAGCCGTCGTTGCTCGCGGGCGACACGCCGTCGGTGAGCGCCTCGGATCTGCAGCAGGCCGTGCAGGGCCTGGCGAGTAAGGAAGGCACGCAGGTGATCTCCACGCGGGTGCTCAATCCCGAAGTGATGGGCTCGTTTACCAAGATTCCGATCCAACTCGAAATCGGCGGACAGATCGAGCAGATCGCCAACATGGTTCGGGGCATCGAGACCGCCGAGCGGCTGCTGGTGATCAACGAGATCAACATTCGCTCCCTGATCCAGCCGGGCGTAGCGCGAGCGCAGGCCCAGGCTCAGCCGCCCCAGGTGCAGCAAAATCTGCGCGTCAGCCTGACGGTCTCAGGCTATGCATGGACCCAGCCGGCTTCCTCCAAGGGCCAGGCGGGCGCGACAAAAACCAAGGGGGGCGAAGTCAAAAAGGCCGCCAAGGCTCCACCGAGATCGCCCCAAGAGGACTCCGACGACTGACCGGGCGCGGGCTTGATTCAATGCAACCCCCGCCTTTTGAGGCGGGCACAAAGCCGATGGGGTTTCCAAAGGGGAGAAGCGGCAGCTCTCCCCTTTGGTATAAGTTGATTCAATGCAACCCCCGCCTTTTGAGGCGGGCACAAAGCCGATGGGGTTTCCAAAGGGGAGAAGCGGCAGCTCTCCCCTTTGGTATAAGTTGATTGACCGGCCTGGGTGGTGGGGATATACTCCGACAAGCCCGAAGAGTTAAGCGCGAAAGGGACTTCTTATGTTCATAACTTTCCAGCGGCATTTACTAGCGGCGCTTCTGATTCCGTTGGCGCTTGCCGCGTTTCCAACGCTCACGTTTGCGACTCATTCGTGGGGCGGTTATCACTGGGCGCGCACAACCGCATCGTTTAGTTTGAAGCTCGGTGATAACGTGTCAAGCGCTTGGGACTCGTATCTCGCTACCGCGTCGTCCGACTGGACCTTCTCCAGCGTGCTGGACACCACGGTCGTCGCGGGCAACGCCGGTTCAAATCTAAGGAAGTGCCCCCCTACCAGCGGACGGGTTGAGGTTTGCAGTTATACCTACGGCACTAATGGCTGGCTCGGGGTGGCCTCGATCTGGATCAGCGGCCTCCACATCACGCAGGGCACCGTTAAGATGAACGATTCGTACTTCAACAATCCAAAATACCAGTACAACACCCCCGCATGGAGACGCCTCGTGATGTGCCAGGAAGTCGGCCACACCTTCGGCCTGGATCACCAGGACGAAACCTTCGGAAACGCAAATCTAGGCACCTGCATGGACTACACCAATGACCCGGACGGCGGCGGATCTTACGGGTTGAGTAACGAGCATCCAAACCAGCACGACTACGACGAGATGGGGATTATCTACTTGCACCTCGACAGCGCGGCCACTGTTAAGCAGAGCGTTACCAATAGGCCGGCAGCGGCGAACAACGACGAGCCGGCCCAGTTTGGCACTGCCCAGTGGGGCAAGCTGGTCCGGTCGACCAACCACGGCCGCACCGAGCTGTACGATCTCGATCTCGGCCGTGGACGCAAGGTGTTGACCCAGGTGATCTGGGCGGACCCGGAGGAGTAAGAGCGTCGCGATCAACATCAATTCCTAGTTCGTCCCCAACTTCAGTGAGGTAAGGTTTGCGAGGGGCGAGGCATAGGCCTCGCCCCTCCGCGTTTTCGGCTTGTTCATCGTGGCAATCACTGCGGGTTAATTCCCCGCAGCTTGCTGTGTGGTTCGACATTGCTCACCACCATGAGGTTCTCGAATGGTAGAACTTATTTCCTTTACGAAGTCCGTCATTCCCGCATGCTTTTAGCGGGAATCCAGGCGAATTTCGGACTGGACCCCCGATTAAAACATTCGGGGGTGACGACTCGGGGAAAAGTCATCCGAGGGCCTCTTTATACCCCGCAGCTTGCTGCGGGGTGCTTCAATCGGTCCGCGCAGGAACCGAGCCGCCATGGGCGACCAAGGCCTAATCTTGTGAAACGATTGCTGTTTCCGGCGTGTTTGCTCTTTATCGTTGCTGCCGGTTCCACAACTTGCGGCGGACAATCGGAGCCTCAAGCGGGGAGATCGCGCGCCGGGCCTGTGGCGGACTATGCAAGTTTACTCGACGGCTTGCGCGCCGCTGGAGTAAGCGTCAAACCGGACGGAGAAGTAGACCAACCCTTTTTTTCGGTTAAAGGCATGGCGATCGAAGTCCACGGCGAGGATGTCCAGGTCTTCCAGTATTCTAATGCCGCGGCAGCGGATGCACAGGCCGCTCTGGTTTCACGCGATGGCGGCGCGGTGGGGACAACCAAGGTTCATTGGATGGGTCCGCCGCATTTTTACAAGAAGGAAAAACTCCTCGTCTTGTACATAGGGGACAATGAGAAGATGTTAAAAACGCTGGAAGCCGTGCTTGGTCGACAGTTCGCGGGACAGTAGGATTATAATGCCACCCGGTACTTTTTTCCCCCGCTCCAACGATCCGTTCATCATCCTTTTTCGTTTGTTAAAATGCATTGACTAGGGGTGTTTTCGGCGATATATGACCTGTTGTGCCGCGTCTATAGAGAGATGAACCATGCTGAAGCGCACCTCGCTGCTGAGCGTTTTGTTGGCGGCCGCGATCGTCGTCGCGGTTTCGAGCGCATACCGATTGTGGGAGAACGGACCGTGGGATCTGCCGAAACCGGGCAAAGCGCGGGCGCCCGTTGCAAACGAGGAGCCGGAAGCGGAAGAGAGCCGCCCGCCCCAGGTCGCAAACACCAGAACGATCGTCGATAGAAATCTCTTCGATCCCGAGCGAGGACAGAACCGGACGAAGAACGAGGAAGTTTCGTCCGCGGCGATGCAGCGGGTCCGCAGCCTGGTGCTGCTCGGCACGGCGCTGCTCGGCGACAGCCGCTACGCGATCGTGGAGGATCCTGCGAAAACCCCAGGGCCGGCCAAGACGCAGTCGGGCTCGGGTCAGATGCGGTTTCGGCAGGGCGACTCCTGGGAAGGTTTCAGATTGTCGGAGGTCCGGGAGCGGAGCGTGGTGTTTACCCAAGGCGCTTCGCGCGTGGAACTGGCGCTTGATTTTTCCCGTCTCGGCGCTCCGTCGGCGCCAAGGGCGTCGGTAGCGCCGAGAGCGGTGGCGCCCTCGCAGCCCGCGCCGCGCGTTGTGCCGGAGCCGCAAGCTCGTGCGCGAGACGCCGTGAAAGACAGAGCCGCCCGGACTGAAGCGGAGCGGAACGCCAGGGCGGAACGGAACAGATCGGCCAACGGGGAAAAAGAGCGGCGCCCCGCGCGGCAGCAGCGCCAACTCCAACCGCCGCAGCAGGCGGCCCGTCCGCCTGAGCGGCCTCCCGCGACGCCGGAATCCGCTCCAGCCGGAAGTTCTGAGTGAGTTGTAAGGAGAGAGCCATGATAGGAAAGATTGCGCGCAAGCTTTTTATCGCCGCAACGGTGGCATTATTCGGCTTCTCATTGCTTTCGCATCCGGGCGGAAAATGGCTCCAGGCGATGGCGGCTGCGGCGCAGCCTCAGGAGGAAGAAGAAGCAACCGAGATACAGGTCCCGGAGGGCGACGAAGACGGCCCGGAAGAGCAGCCGAGCGCTCCGCCTGCCCCCTCGCCGCGCCAGCCGCCGCGCCAGCCGCGGCGGCAGCCGGCCGCTCCCGAGCGCCGGGGAGGTCCTGCGGCGCCTCTCAAGGGCGACCTGGTCTCGCTCAATTTCAACCGCGCCGACCTGATCGAGGTCGTCCACGTCCTCGCGCAGCATTTGAAGCTGACCTACACGATCGATCCCGAGGTCAAAGGGACGGTGACGATCAACAGCGCCGAGCCGCTGAAGAAAGAAGACCTGTTGCCGATCTTTCATCAGATCCTCAGGATGAACGACGCCGTGGCCGTCAAGAACGGCGATCTCTACCGCATCGCTCCGATCGAAAAGGGCAAGGGGCTGGCCCGCCCCCTGGGTCGGGACTCGATCGACAGTTACGCGATCCAGGTGGTGCCGGTGAGATTTTTCTCCGTGGTGGAGATGAAAAAGCTGCTCACTCCGTTTATCACTCCGAAGGGCGAGATCATAGATTACCCGCGCGGCAATTTCCTGATGGTCATGGATATCCCCGCCAATATCCAGCGTTTGATGGAGATTCGCGACCTGATCGACGTGCAGACATTCGCCGGGACGCGGACGGAAATCTATGAGCCGAAAGTGGCGAGCGCGGAGGAGCTGGCGACCGAGATGACGAAAGTCATGCAGGCCTATGCCGCCTCAAGCTCGCAGGCGGAAAACTTCGCCGCGCAATTTTTGCCGATTCCGAGAATTAATCAGCTGCTGGTCGTCGCGCACAGCGAAGCGGCCTGGACTTACACAAAGCGGTGGCTGGAGCGGATCGACGTGATCGCCGGCGGGCCGGGCAGGAGAATCTTCGTCTACCCGGTCGAAAACAGCAAGGCGGCCGATCTGGCCGATATTCTGACCCAGGCCATGGGTCTGACCGCCGGCGCGAGACCCCAAGCGGCGCGCTCGCTGCAAGATCTCCATCGGGGCACGACCTCGCAGCCGTCAACGCCGGGCGGGCAGCGCGGGCAGGGGCAGGGTGGCCTACAATCCGGTTCTGGACAATCCGGCGGTGGTATGTACAACCTCGCGGAAGGCATGTTGGCCGCCGCGCCAGCGCAGCAACAACAGCAAAGACCTCAGGCCGCGCCTTTGCCTACGCCGGGCGCGGCGCCGAGAGCGCCTGCTCCCGGAGCAAAACCCGACGCCAAGCCGGAAGAGCAACTGCGGATCATCGCCGACCCGACTACCAACATACTCATCATCTACGGGACGCTGCAGGAGTTTCAGAACATCAAAAATATTCTGAAAGAGCTCGACATCATGCCGCGCCAGGTGCTCATGGACGTGCTGGTGGCGGCGGTCGATCTGAGCGACACCAACAGCTTTGGCGTTGAGTGGGCAGCCCTGCGAAACAGCAAAACGGACCAATTCCCGGCCGGCAAGGACGGCGGCCCAGGGCTGTTTGCCGCTATCCCCACCCGTGGCGGGGCTGCGGGACTAACCGCGCTGATCGGGCTCGGGGGCAACGTTCGCACGCTGATCACCGCGCTCGCGAGCGACGGGCGAGCCAAGCTTCTCGCCGCGCCGAGCATTCTCGCCACCGACAATAAACCAGCCAGGATTCAAGTAGGCTCCGAAGAGCCTGTGCCGACGGGCAACGTGACCGCGGCGGACGGCGCCGGCACCTCAACTTCCACAACGATTCAATATAGGAACACGGGAAAAATCGTGACGATCATCCCTCAGGTCAACTCCAAGGGGCTGGTGAATCTCCAGATCAAGGCCGAGGTAAGCAAGCGTGGCGCAAATGTGCCAATCGGAACTCAGGCATCGTCATCAACCGTGGAAGTGTCGTCATCGAGTTCGGCCAACACCTTTCCCGCTTTCGATACAACCGACGTCGAGACGACAGCCGTGGTGCAAGACGGCGAGACTCTAGTCATCGCCGGGCTGATCGACGAGAGCAAGCACTGGGGTCGCAGCGGTGTTCCCTTTTTCAAGGACCTGCCCGTCATAGGACGGTTTTTCGGCCTGACCACGGAAGACTCGAAACGAACCGAGCTTGTCCTGCTCATCACGCCGCACGTGATCCGCAACGTACAGGAGAGCAAAGACGTTACCGAAGAGTTCAAAGAGAAGGTTGGGGGGGTTACACGCGAGATAGAGCGGACGAGGGGCGAGGAAAGCAAGGCGCAGCCATTTATACAGAGACCGCGCGCTACGGAGGATCAGTCAAGATTGTCTCCGGGCAGTTCCGAGAACGCCCGTGGCAGCGTCTCCAAAGCGCCGGCGCTCGCTGAGAGGCAAAGCGAGCCCGTGGAGCGAGAGAGCCAGAGCGCTCCCGACAAACCACAGCCGTCTGGAAGTATCTGGTCGACTATTTTGAATATTCTCACCTTGGGGTCGCGCAACAGAGGCGAAGAAGACAAAGCACAGCCGCTCCTACAGAGCCCTCCCGCAGATCAGTCAAAATTGTCTCCGGGCGGTTCCGAGAAAGCCCCTGGCAGCGTCGCCAAAGCGCCGGAGCCGGCAGAGAAGCAGAGCGAGCCCGCGGAAACAGCGAATCAGAGCGATCCCAACGAACCACAGCCGTCTGAGAGTGTCTGGACGACTATTTTCAAGGTTCTCACCCTGGGGTTGTTGTAGCCGCTTTACCAAATCCGAGCGCCTCGATTTCGTAAAGCTGTAGACTCTTCGCGGTAGGTCTTCCAAAGTATGGCAGCCCGGTCCGACCTTCTGCGTTTGCTTCAACAACTTCTCTCTCTACCCACCGCGCCTTTCCATGAGCGCTTCGTCAGATCCTTTCTGGGCGCCGAGCTAAAGGCCGGCGGCATCGACTTTTCACTGGACGAGTACGGCAATATCGTCGCCTCCGACGGCGGGAGCGAGTGCGTGCTCGCCTGTGTGGCGCACATGGACCATCCCGGCTTCGAGATAGCGGAGGCCGGAGATCTTGCGGCCGACGCTCTATGGTACGGCGGAGTGGACGCTAAATATTTCGCCGGCGCGCGCGTCGCGATCTACGATCGAGCCTCAGGCGCAACCCGCGCTCGAGGGACGGTCGTCAAGGTTACGAAGAACGCTCTGGGCAGAGTCGAGACGGTGACGCTGCGCGTCAATGGCCGCGTCGAGGCGGGAGACTTCGGGACATGGGACCTGGCGCCTTATCGGCGCCAGGGAGAGCTGATCCACACCAAAGGCGCGGACGATCTCGTCGGCTGCGCGGCGATTTTGACAATGCTCAAGGAGCTTAAAAGGCGCGGCGTCAAAAAAGGTATCCGCGCGGTTTTCACACGGGCCGAAGAGCAGGGCTTTATCGGCACGCTCGGCATGATTCGTAACGGCTCGTTGCCGCAGTCAACGAAGATTGTCTCGGTGGAGACCAGCAAGGCGTTGCCCGGCGTCGTCTTGGGCGGCGGGCCGGTGATCCGTCTCGGCGACCAGGCGAGCATGTTCGACCATCGGATGGTGGTTTTTATGGATCGCGTGGCGCGCGAGCTGCAAAAAGGGGACAGGAGCTTTCGCTTTCAACGCCGGGTGATGGACGGTGGGACGTGCGAGGCGACGCCGTATCAACTGCGCGGCCACGTCGTCGGCGGCGTCGCGATCCCGCTCCACAACTATCACAATCAGGGAACGACGCGGATCGGGGCGGAGGGCGTGCACATCGGGGACGTCGAAGGGGCGGTGCGTTTTCTGGTTGAGCTGGTGGTGAGAATCGAGGATTTTGAGAGCGCGACGGAGGAGCTTCGTAAAAGAATAGAGAGCGGGTGGGAGAAGTACGGGGGGAGGCTCAAACAATTTTAGATTTTAGATTGCCGATCCTTCGACAGGACGGTGAGCAGAGTCGAACCGTTTCCGAATGAACTACCCCGCAGCAAACTGCGGGGTATCGAAAAACTTTATGATAATTTTCCCCAAAGTTGTCACCCCCGAATGTTTTTATCGGGGGTCCAGTCCGAGTTTCGCCTGGATTCCCGCTAAAAGCATGCGGGAATGACGGACCTTGACCCATTCGACTTTGCTCAGGGTCATGGTGAGGAAGATCGAACC
>JBGPGE010000096.1:0-16588 GCA_041483675.1 Binatia bacterium | reverse complement strand
TGATGGAGCGAGGGGTGAAAACCGAGTTTGTAGAGCATTCCATGCTCATCTTTTCATCCTCTGTGCTCAACTATCCTCTGAAATCATCTTTCCAACGTCAAGTTTCTTGTCCTCAAGTGCATTTTTCAGCAGCCTGCTAGTAGATAAGGACACTGCTGCGGGTGCTGAACTTTTGGCGGCTGCCATTCAGGAGTCTGGACGAGGACTGGTTTTGGGAGATCGTACTTTCGGCCACGGCTCGATATCCGTCTATTTCCCGCTCGCCGGCGGTTCGGCTGTAAAATTGACGACGGCAAAATGGCTCACCGCAAAAAATTGGAGCCCAGAGGGAAAGGGGCTGACGCCAGACGTAGCTATAGATGCGCCTCGAACCGGCTCAGGCGCGACACAAGGTGACTCGGTGTATGATAGTTATCTCCAACGCGCGATGGAGATAATAAAGGAACGCCGAGGAAAAACCTGACGGGAGGATGTCATGAGTCCCAATCACGGATCTTTTTCAGGTAATCCAAAGACGGAGTGGCTGGCGAATCAAGCCAGTCCCGACAGGGATATGAAGCTGCTGGAGGACTTTTCGTACACCGATCCCGATGGGAAAAAGTGGCCGGCGCCGAAGGGGAGCATCGTCAACGGCGCCAGCATCCCGCGGCCGCTCTGGTCCACTGTAGGATCGCCGTACACGGACGATTATCGAAATGCGTCGGTGGTGCACGATGTCGCCGTTGACGATCTTGCCGTGAACCGAAAGGAAGCCGACAAAATGTTCTATTACGCCTGCCTGGCGGGCGGCTGCTCCTTAAAGCAGGCGAGTCTTCTCTACGTCGGTGTGCGGATCGGTTCCTGGGCCTCCGGACCAAAAAACTTGTCGCCGTTTTTCAGCAGAAAAAAGATGCTGTTCAGGCTTCCCGGTGAAAAGACGAATGAAGAGGCGGAAGTGCTTGACGTTTTCGATACGCTGTTTCGCAAGGTCGAGCCGGTAGCCGAAACGATGACTTTCGAGCAATTAGAGAAGATGGTAGACGGCGTGGTCGAGAAGTAAGGGCGGAAATGGGTCGGCTGGTTTTCCGTGTCGACGTTACGCAAGCCTAATGGCTGGCCGCCGACCATGCTCTCCGACGCGATTGTTGCGGTGATAACGAACGGCGATAAGATTCTCCTTGTTGAAAGAGGGGCGGGCGTGCCGTTTACGGGGTATTGGGGGCCGCTGAGTGGTAAGGTGGAGGCCGGCGAGAGCCAGGAAGCGGCGGTCATTCGGGAGTCGATGGAAGAGGTGGGGTTGACGGTGCGGCCGGTGCGGAAGGTTTGGGAGAATATCTCGACGGGCGGAATTTACCGGCTCCACTGGTGGCTTGCGGAGTACGTTACCGGAGAATTGGCGCTCGACGAGAGGGAGGCAAGCGCCGCCCGCTGGCTCACGGTTGAAGAAATCTCGGAGTTAAAGATATTTGAGGGGGACCGGGAGTTTTATCAAGCGGTGCTGCCGTCGCTGGCGAGAGAAAACGGTGCCGGCTGAGCGCAAGATCAGAGGGTAATTTTATTGCGGCGGGCTGAGAGTCGTGATAGATTGCGATACATGAGTGGGCTTGACGCGGTGAAGAAGATTGTTGCCCCCTTTCTTGCCCACGGGATTTGCAAGAATGAGGATGAGGCGTTGAAGATGCTGGCGGACGACTACGTTCAGAGACAGGTGACGCGATATCAGGAACGGGCCGAGCACTTCCGATCCTTTTACCAGACCTCTGCAGAACAATTTGCCAAACAGGTTGCTCATCTCTGCCAGGGTTCCGGCCGGATTTCCGCCTTGGACGGTCTGGACAGACAGCAGCAGATCGTTCGGGCGGAAGATGATTTAGAAGAATGGCAGGCTGCGGAGCAGTTCCTCGCCCATTGGCAGGCAGTGGAAGCGGACTTGCAGAATGCTTCCACTTCTTGAAACCATCCTCAGAGCTTCCCCTAAGGTAAAGACTTTTCAGGTTATTGATAACGATCCCCTTGACGGTAGTAACTTCCTCCTCAAAATTCGGTGCGAGCTGATCTCGGGCCAAGCTCTTCAGATAAGACTTCGCGCAATCAGCGGCGACCTGCGCTATTCTTATCAGGAAATTGCCGACAGACCCCTGCGTCGCTGGGATAACGCTCCTCATTTCCCAAACATATCGAGCTTTCCTCACCATTATCATGATCCAGGGGGTAACATTACTGCCTCGTCGCTGACGGGGGATCCGGCTGTAGATCTTCTTCGGGTGTTAAGCGTCCTCTAGGCTTGCGGCGTTCTTCTGCGGTGACCGCTGTCTCTGTGCTTGCTTGATCGTGGGGCGCAGTGGATGTTATGGAAAGCTCGGCTGCTCAACGGATCGCAGTGAGCGAGAGACCTATGTGTTTCCGTTAGCGTCGGGGGGAGACTTATGAAGGCGATCGTCGAATGGTTGACCGTCGTAGGAGTTTTCTTTGCGGGCACGGCTTATGCCCAGGAGATCATCACGCTGCCTACGCGGCCCGGAGTCACGCAATCTTATTTTCTGGCCGGCGTGCCGAAAACACGGCAGGCGATCGTCGTGCTGTTTCCGGGCTCCGGAGGCCTGATCCGGCTGCGGAAGGAGAACGATCAGATCAAGTTCGGCGCGGAAAACTTTCTGGTGAGGAGTCGTAGCGAATTCACCAAGCGAACCATAGTTACCGCCGTATCGGATGCGCCGTCCGACAAGCAAACCGGCTACGGCATGAGCGACGAATTCCGCCTCGATGAACAGCATTTTGCCGACATCTCCGCAGTCGTCTCGGATCTCAACGCCCGCTTTCCCCGCTTGCCGCTCTTTCTGGTCGGCACAAGTCGTGGGTCGATCTCCGCGGCGGCGTTGGCCGCCCGATTCGGCGAGCAGGTCAGGGGCGGCGTTCTCACCTCCAGCATGTTTCGCCAGACCGGCCGCAACTCGAAGGAGCCCGGTCCTGGCTTGAGCCGGTTCGATTTCACGACCATCAAAGTCCCGCTGCTTTTGGTGCATCACGTCTCGGATCAATGCGATGTCAGCCGTTACGGCGAGGCGCAGCGCCTGTCGGACAAGTATCCGCTGATATCGGTGTTGGGCGGTCTGGCGGCTAAATCGGATGCGTGTGATCCGTTCAGCCAGCACGGCTTTTACGGCAAGGAGTCCGAGACCATCGAAGAGATCGTCAACTGGATGCTTAAGAAGCCATTCCGCAACCGCATCGACTAGCAGCGTAGGCCGGTGAAAAAGGGCCATCTCCCTCGTGCTCGTGTTTGGAAAGATCCGTGCTCGTGCTCGTAGGGATGGACGAACACCCTTCGACTTTGCTCAGGGTGGTGAGCTTGTCGAACCACGAGACCTCGGAGGACCGCTTCGCAGTGCCACGAACACGAACCACGATGAGCGCGCGCCGCTTCGGCTTGATCGTACCACCCAATCGTTGTATGGGAGTGCAGGGAATATACGGGAGATCTGAGATATGCCATACGATGTGCTGATCAAAAGCGCGAGGGTGATAGACGGCAGCGGGCTGCCGTCCTACCTGGGCGACGTGGCGGTACAGGATGGAAAGATCGTGGAGGTGGGCCGCGTGAGCGGCAGCGCGCGCGCGGAGATCAAAGCGGAAGGGCTCGCGGTGGCGCCCGGTTTTATCGACTTTCACACCCATCTCGACGCGCAGCTCCTTTGGGACCCCATCGCAACTTCTTCCTGCTGGCACGGCGTGACGACCGTGATTCCCGGCAATTGCGCTCTTGCTCTCGCGCCGTGCCGGCATGAAGACCGCGAGAGTCTGCTCGGCAGCTTCTCTCGCGTCGAGGCGATGCCGCTCAGCGTGCTGCGCGCCGCAGTGAGCTGGGAGTGGACGACGTTTCCCGGATATCTCCGCCGGCTCAGGCAAAAGCTCGGCGTCAACGTGGCGATGCTGATGGGCCACTGCGCCATCCGGCAATTCGTCATGGGAGAAGAGGCGTGCGAACGGGAGGCGACGCCGGAAGAGATAGAGGAGATGAAGACGATCCTCCGCGAGGGGATGCGCTCCGGCGCGATCGGCTTTTCCACCAACCAGAATCCGGTCCACATGCGGGCCGACGGCAAGCCCATCGCCAGCAGGTTGGCGACCGATGGGGAGATACTCGAACTGGCTGGCGTATTAGGGGAGCTGAACCGAGGCTCGGTACAGATCTCGCGCGGCACGCTCGGCGTTTCGATTCCGGCGGAGCAGGGGGTCGATTTTTTCCGTCGCATCGCCGAGACTTCCGGCCGGCCTGTCATCTGGCAAAGCATCGCGCACCGCTGGGACCAACCCGACCTTTGGCGGCGATTACTCGACATGGCCCAGAGTTCTCTGGCCACGGGTGCGCCGTCTTATCCGCTCTGCAACGCGCGCCTGTTCAACAATCGCTTCACGCTGAAAAACGCCCAGGTGTTTGACGATCTTCCGACCTGGAAGGGAATCATGTTCAGGAAGGAGGAAGAGCGGGCGGCGCTGTTCCGCGATCCCAAAGTGCGCGAGAAGCTGCGCCACGAAGCGGTGGAAGAGAAGCGGCCGTCGCGCTTTTCACGACGGTGGGACCTCGTCTATCTTATCAAAGCAGCGCTGCCGAAGAACAAGCGTCTCGAAGGAAAGAGCGTGCAGGAGATCGCGGGACTGCAAAAAAAGGATGTGATCGACGCGTTTCTCGACCTCGCACTGGAGGAAAGGCTCGACACGATGTTTCAGACTTCGAGCAACAACGGCGACGAGAGCGCGGTGGCTGAGATTTTGAGAAGCCCGTACACGCTGGTCGGGCAGTCCGACGCCGGGGCGCATCTGATCTACGACGCCGGCTACGGCTATGTGACCCGCTTTCTCGGCTATTGGATCCGGGAGCGCCGGGTGATGGGCCTCGAAGAGGGCGTGCGCAAGCTCACGTTTATGGTCGCTTCGATCTTCGGCCTCCACGACCGCGGGCTGATCCGGCCCGGCATGGCTGCGGACTTGGTCCTCTTTGATCCTGACACGGTCGCGGACTGCGAGCCGGAGATGGTGAACGATCTGCCCGGCGGAGAGAAGCGGCTTGTCCAGAAGGCCAAAGGGATTCACACGACGCTGGTCAACGGCGAGATTCTGATCGCGAACGGAGAGCACACCGGAGCGCTTCCCGGCCGCGTGTTGGGGAGTTTCGATCATGGGGGTTCGTAGGCGTCAGGGGTGAGGGGTTAGGGGAAAGATGAGAAGAACTGAATTACTGCCAACAGTCGTGATTCTACTGGCGCTTCTTGTTCCGCTATCGGCGTTGTCGGCGTCGGAGCACCAGGCAAAGGCCGAGGCGGAGGGAAAAGTCGTCTTCTACGCGACGATGAACAACGCCGACGTGAAGGCGCTGACCGACGCATTCAAGCAGGCCTATCCGAAAATCGACGCGGAGTTCTATCGCTCCACCGACTCTTCGATGATGGAGCGGATTCTCACCGAAGCGCGCGCCGGAAAGCCCCTGTGGGACGTCGCAACCGTCACCAGCTTCTACGGCCACGCGCTAAAGAAGAGAGGTCTGCTCGCGCCGTATGACTCTCCGGAGCGAAAATACTATCGCGACGGCTACAAGGACCCGCAGGCCCTGTGGAGCTCGCTCTACACGAACTATGCCGTTTTGGGCTATAACACCCGGCTGGTGGCCAGGACGAATGTGCCGAGCTCTCACGCCGATCTGCTCAAGCCCGAGTGGAAAGGGCAGCTCGGCATGGAGGGCAGGCCCTACGAGTGGTTTGCGACGGTGGTCCGGGGGATGGGCGAAGAAAAGGGGATCGCTTTTATGCGCGCGCTCGCGCAGCAGCAGCCGCAGCTCCGAACCGGCCGGACGCTGTTGGCCCAGTTGGTCGCCGCCGGGGAGTTTAAAGGCTCGCTGACCGCCTATTCTCAAACCTTTGAGAATCTTAGGCCGAGCGGCGCCCCGGTCGAGTGGGTCGCGCTGGAGCCGGTCTTTGCAAACATTCATCCCACGGGCCTCTCGGCCAAGGCGCCCCATCCCAACGCCGGACGGCTGTTCATCGACTTTCTCCTCTCGAAAAAAGGGCAGGAGGTCGTGCGCGCGCTCAGGCGCATTCCCGATCGTGTCGACACGCTGCCCGATCCGCCGCGGCTGGTGACCGGCATCAAACCGGCGTTCGCGCCGCCGGAGGTGTTCGACGACTTCGACCGCTACGTGAAACTGTTTCACGAAATCTTCAAGTCCAGGTGAGTTTTTAGCCGTGCGCGTCGTTATCCACGGACTGACCAAAGAGTTTACGACCGGCAAGGGAAAGCTCCGCGCCCTGGCCGGCGTCGATCTGGAGGTCAGGGATCAGGAATTTTTCGGCATCATCGGTCCCACCGGCTGCGGCAAGACCACGCTGCTCAACATTGTCGCGGGCATGGACAAGCCGACCCAAGGCGGCGTCGAGTTCGTCGGCGAGAGGCGGACCCAGGCGCTGGTCTCGATGGTTTTCCAGGACGCCGCGCTGATGCCGTGGCGGACTGTGGGACGCAACGTCCAGCTCGGCCCGGAGTTCCGCAAGGAGGCCGTGCCGGCTTACAAACGGGTCACGCAATTTTTTCTAGAAATGGTCCGCATGCTCGATTTCAGCGGCGCCCATCCGTACGAACTTTCCGGCGGCATGAAGCAAAAGGTTGCGATTGCGCGCGCCCTGGCGAACGATCCTGAAGTGATTCTCATGGACGAGCCGTTCGCCAATCTCGACGCCCAGACGCGGCTGTTGCTGCGCGAGGAGCTGTTGAGTATCTGGGAGAAACACCGCAAGACGATCATCCTGGTGACGCACAACCTCGAAGAGGCGGTGATGCTGTGCGACCGGATTGCGGTGATGAGCGCGGCGCCGGGCGTGGTGAAGGCCGTCATCCCGGTGGGCGTGCGCCGCCCGCGTACATTTAAGAGCATGTCCGATCCGGACTTTATCCGATGCTTGGAAAAAATCTGGGACCTGTTGCGCCACGAAGTGGATCGGGCTATGACACAGAACCATCCTTCGGGCGCCGAGCCGCCCCCGCCCGAGCGGCGGAAAACTTTTTTTGACTGGTGGTAAAGGTTTTTGGGTTTCTTGGGTTTGTCGGGTCCATTGGGTTGATTGAGTTGGTTGGGTTTGTTGAGTTTCACCCAAGGAACCCAATTAACCCAAAGAACGCAACAAACCCAATCAACGCAATGAACTCAACAAACCCAACAAACTTTTGTACTGCTGGTGGGAGGTGAAAGAATGGCG
Source organism: Binatia bacterium (assembly GCA_041483675.1). Lineage (GTDB taxonomy): Bacteria > Desulfobacterota > Binatia > UBA9968 > UBA9968 > 2-12-FULL-60-19. The sequence continues at coordinate 9,365 of JBGPGE010000096.1, read as the reverse complement.
GGCGCGAGACAACTGAAGGTAGGCATCGCGGGGCTCGGCGTCGGCAGCACGCAAATTATTCCCGCGATGGCCAGCATGCCCGGCTTGAAGCTCGTCGCCGCGGCGGACTTTCGCAAGGACGCTCTTGAGACTTTCCGGCAGAAGTACGGCGGCCGGGGGTACGACAGCGTCGAGAAGCTTTGCCAGGACCCCGAGGTCGAGGCGGTCTGGATCTCCACGCCGAATCAGTTTCACTGCGAGCACGCGGTCACGGCGACCGCGCACGGCAAACACGTGGTCGTGGAAAAGCCGATGGCGCTGTCCATCGAAGAGTGCGAGAAGATGGTCGCCGCGGCGGAAAAAAACCGAGTCAAACTGCTCTGCGGCCACACGCAGAGCTTCAACCCGGCGATCCGCGCCATGCGGCGGGTTATCCGATCAAGCGAGCTGGGCCGGCTCTGCGCGCTGCAAACTTTCATGTACACCGACTGGATGCTGAGACCCAGAATGGCGCCGGAGCTGGATGTGAAGCTCGGCGGCGGCGTGGTCTATCGCCAGGGGCCGCACCAGATCGACACGATCCGCCTGTTGGGGGGCGGGCTGGTCAGAAGCGTGCGGGCGATGACCGGGCAATGGATGGCCGAGCGCCCCGCGCCGGGATATTACGCCGCGTTTCTTGAATTCGAAGACGGCACGCCCGCGACGGTGGTGTACAACGGCTACGGCTACTTCGATTCGTCGGAGCTGACCGGTGGCATCGGCGAGCGGCACTACACTCCGGAAGAGCGGATAAGCGTCAGACGGGCGCTAAGAGACAAAACGCTCGATGAAGAAAAGGCCAAAGAGGCGATGCGCTTCGGCGGGAAAAAAGAGGGCGAGTTCGCCCACGACAGCACGGCTCAGGCGGAGCGGCTGCAAAGAGGCATCCAGGGAGGCGGCCATTTCTTCGGCGTTACGCTGGTTTCCTGCGAGAAAGGCGACATCCGCCAATCGCCCGAAGGACTTTACGTTTATGGCGATGACGGTAGGAAAGAGGTTCCCGTGACGGGACGCAGCGCCTCAAGATTTTCCGAGCTGCAAGAACTCTACGACGCCGTTGCCGAGGACCGGCCCGTTTTCCACGACGGGAAATGGGGGATGGCTACCCTGGAAGTTTGCCTCGCGATCATGCAATCCGCCCGCGAACGGCGCGAGATTCTGCTTACCCATCAAAGTCCGACAGCAGAATAAACCCCGGCTAGCGTATCATCAACCGCTCGGCCTTGCCGGAGTAGTTGATAAAGACCGTTTTCAGCTCGGTGAAGAAGTTGATCCCCTCTTCGCTCATCTCGCGTTCACCGACGCCGGTGGCCTTGGTCCCGCCGAAGGGCAACTGCGCCTCGCCGCCGATCGTCGGCTCGTTGACGTGGACCATGCCGGTCTCGACCCCCTCGACAAAGCGCATGATCGAGTCAATGTTCTCGGTGAAGATCGAGCTCGTGAGGCCGTAGTCGACCGCGTTGGCAATCCGAAGCGCCTCGTCCAGGTCTTTCGCCGTGCTTACGGAGAGGACCGGACCGAAAATCTCCTCGCGGAAGATCCGCATGTCGGGCGCGACGTTGTCGAAGATCGTCGGCTCGACGAAATAGCCGCCGCTCAAGTGCTCTGGTCGCTTTCCGCCCAGGACCAGGCGGGCACCTTCCCGTTTTCCCAACTCAATGTAGTCGAGATCGGTCTTCCACTGTTTTTCGTCCACGGCCGGCCCCATATCGACGCTCTCGTCTATGCCCGCCCCGATCTTGATTTGTTTTGCCTGCTTGACGAGACGATCGAGCAAGGCCTCTTTGATCGCCGGCATGGCGATCACGCGCGAGGTCGCGGTGCAGCGCTGGCCGGTGGAGCCGAAGGCGCCGCCGTGGATCGCGACCGCCGCCTTGTCCAGGTCGGCGTCCGGCATCACGATCACGGCGTTTTTTCCGCCCATCTCGCAGGTTACCTTTGCGCCGCGGGCGGCGGCTTTGACGTAAAGGGCGCCGCCGATTTCATTTGAGCCGGTAAAGGAAACCGCGCGCACTGCGCGCGAGTTGACGATCGCTTCTCCGACCACGGAGCCCGAGCCTACAACCATGTTGAAGACGCCGGGCGGAAGGCCGGCCTCCGCGTAAACCTCGGCCAACAGCGAGGCGGTGGCCGGCGTCAACTCCGCGGGCTTGAAGACCACGGTGTTGCCGGCGACGATGGCGGGCGCGGACTTCCAGACAGGGATCGCCCAGGGGAAATTCCACGGCGCGATGAGACCGACGACCCCGAGAGGCCGGCGTATCGTGTAGGTGAAGGTGTCGCGCGCCTCCGACGGCAGAGTTTTGCCGTGCATGCGGAATCCCTCACCGGCGTAGAACTCCAGAAGCGATATGCCCTTGAGCACCTCGCCCTTGGCCTCTTTGAGAATTTTGCCCTCTTCGCGGGTCAAGGCGCGCGCAATTTCGTCCGCCCGCCGGCGCGCGATCTCCGCGGCGCGCCAGATGACGCGCCCGCGCTCCGGTCCCGGCGTCTTTTCCCAACCTCGGAAAGCGGTCTCTGCGCCGTCGATGGCGCGCTGGACGTCTTCGGCCGTCGCTGCGGGGAACTCCGCCAGCACATCCCTCGTATCCGCCGGGTTAATGTTGCGGACCAGCCGGTTCGACTTCGGGTGATACCACTCGCCGTTAACGTATGAACCCGTGCGCATACACGCCTCCATCAAATCTCCGTGACGGATTTCACATTGGCCTTTTTCCTTCGGGCCTGTTCCATAACGTATCGCCCCACGGCCAGGTCCTCGTCGGCGATGCCGTTCGATTGGAAGAGAATTGTTTTCGGACGAGGCGAGGGCAGGCCGTTCGCCACAATCCGCTCGAGCGGCGCGATGTCCTCCCAGCGAAGGATTCCCTGATCGCAAGCGGCAATTAGGTCGCCGCTGTCGATCTTCGCCGTCGCGAGATCGTCGGTGACTATGAAGCTCATCCGGCGAATCAATTCGCCGGAAATTTCATGCTTCACGGGCTGGTTTGCGCCCATCGAGATGACCAGGACTTCCGCTTTAAGCCGGCTGCCGTCGATCAACGGCGCGCTCGCGTCCGTGGCGACAACGAGGATATCGGACTCGGCTTCGAGGTCGGCAAGCGAAGAGCACTCCTTGAAGCCGACGGAAACTCTTCCGCTCATCTCCTTGATGAACGCCTGGCTCTTCTTCGGATCGCGGCCCCAGACGAGAACTTCCCGGACTGGACGAGCATGAGCGATCGCTTCGATCTGGAAAGTCGCCTGCCAGCCGGGGCCGATGAGGCCGACCACGTCGGGCTTCGCCGGCGCGAGGTATTTTGCCGCTACGCCGCTCGCTGCGCCGGTGCGCAGGCTGCTCAGGTAGGCGGCGTTTAAAATCGCCCGTATCTCTCCGGTGCGGCCATGGTAAAGGGTAATCGTATTGGACCCGCCGGCGTACGCGCGAAGGCAAAGCAGGTCCGAGCCTGCGTGCCAGGACGCCATGATGTTGAGCTGCTTCTCGCTGCCCTTGAGTCTGCGCCGTGGCAGGGCGCGCATTTTTCCGGCGGCGCGGTCGCGAAACATCTCCTCGACGACCTTGACCGCTTGCGCCATGCCGATCAGCTTACGCGTCTCTTTCTCGCTTATGATAATCGCCATTGTTTTGTCTCCGGTTTCCTGTTTACCACAGGCCCCGTTGACTTGGAAAGCGAGCGAAGAGTGTGCATAATAAGCTCCGGCTCGGAAGTGGCGGCAGGAGTTTGAGGTCCCTTCAAGGAAAGGAGCCCGTATGCAAGAGAGAGTTCCACAGTGGGTTTACGTAGTGATCGGCGTCTTGCTAGTGGTCGTCGCCGTGCTGGCGACGAAAACCTTCACGCGGACCGATGGCGAGCGCCTTGCGACGGCGCCGATCCAAAGCGCCAGGGATCTGCCGGCTCAGGCGCCAGACAGCGAAATCGGCCAGTTGCGCAAAGAAGTTCAGGAGAGTTCCAATCGAGTGAAACAGTTGGAGACGCGGCTTGAAGAAACCAACCGCGCGCTCGGCGCGGCGCAGGAAAAACTCAAGACGGTACAGCGGCCGGTGGCTGCGCCGCCGCCTCCCGCCCCGGCCAAAGAACAGCCAATCGCCAGGAGTCCGGAGCCGGCGCCGCCCCCTTATTCGCGGCCGCCGGCCGAGCCGGGCCAGTATGAAGTCATTCGCACCACCACGGTCTTCGACCGGCCATCGCCTTCCGGGCGGGACGTGGCGAGCATCACCCGAGGAACGCGAGTCACGGTCGTAGGCTCTGAGGGCGATTGGCTTGAAGTGAGGTCGAAGCAGGGGAGGCCGCCGGGTTTTATTAAGCGCGACGACGCGATGTTTGCGGGAAGATCGAGCGAGAGCAGATAACCCTGGAGGAGAAGCCGATGAAACAATCGAGGTTGTCGACTGCGCTGCTTTGCTTTGCAGCTTCCGCGGCGCTTGCCGGGAGCGCCGCACCGGGCTTGGCCCAGGATTTCAAAGCCATCCTCGCCAACGCGGAGCGTCCCGACGCCGAGCGAGCGCTGGACGAGACGCGCAAGCCCGATGAGGTGCTGCGGTTCTACGGCGTCAAGCCCGGCGACAAGGTTGCCGATATTTTTGCGGCGAGAGGTTACTACACGGCGATCCTTTCTCAGGTCGTGGGTCCTCAGGGCGCGGTCTACTCGGTGAACCCGAGCGCGCGGCCGGAGTGGACCGACCGTTACAAGAATCCGCAATTCGCCAATGTGCGCGTCGTGGAAGGACCGCTCGATAACGTCGCGCTGCCGCAGGACGGTTCTCTGGATTTCGTGCTGATTCATCTTGACTATCACGATCTCGCGCCGGAGGTCCGAACGGCGATGAACAAGCGCATCCTGACTGCGCTCAAGCGCGGCGGAGTGTACGGCGTCGTCGATCATTCCGCCAAGGACGGCAGCGGGAACGAAGCCGTTAAAACTTTGCATCGCATCGACAAGGCGCTGGTGATCCAGGAAGTCACGGCGGCGGGCTTCACGCTGGCCGCGGAGGGTCAGATGCTGCGGCGTCCCGACGATACGCGGGATTTTAACGTGAACAAGGAACGAAACAAAGACGACCGGTTTGTGCTGCGGCTCGAAAAGCCGAAATAAAGTTTATCTCTTGTACCGTCCCATGAGCTGGGCTTCGGCGAGGATGTGCCCTTTCATGGCGTCCAGGAGTTGCTGCTTCGTAGCGCGCGGCTTGAGTCTCGTCTCGACGTCCAGCGCGTAGAGCTTGAAGAAATAGCGGTGCGTGAGGCCGGGCGGCGGGCAGGGGCCGCCGTAGCCGACCTTGCGGAAATCATTTAAGCCTTGTTTCGTCCCGTTGCTCAACGTGTCGGTTGTTGGCGTCCCTTCTGAGAGTTCGTTGCTTCCTGCCGGCCAATCGTAGATGACCCAGTGGACCCATGTCCCGACCGGCGCGTCGGGATCGTCGGCGATCAGCGCGAAGCTCTTAACGTTTGCCGGCTCATTCTCCCATCGAAGCGGCGGGGAGAGATCCGCTCCATCGCAGGTGTATTTGCGCGGAATGTCCGAGCCGCTCTGAAAACCCGAGCTTTTGAGTTCCATCGCGCGACCCGCCGTCGTTTGATTCAATGCAAACCCCGCCTCTTGAGGCGGGCACAAAGCCGATGGGGTTTCCAAAGGGGAGAAGCGGTAGCTCTCCCCTTTGGTCGAACACGGGGATTCAAACCCCGTGTTCGATATAACTTGATTCTCCGCGGCAAATGCAGGCAACCAAGCCGATGCCAAAATAGTCAGGGCGAGCGCCGATGCGAATTTTCTCGCTGATCTCACAAGTGAAGTCCTCAAAAAGACAAATAACGTAGAAACTCAAACCGCTTCCTGTTAATAGTAACTCTGACCCGCCTGGAACTGCAACGGCCGAGGAACGTTTCTTTTGGCAGAGATCTTCACACCTCAGACTGAAAACGACGCTGAATCCTCTTCCTCCCGATTCAGGTCGCGCACCTTTTCGTCTCTCCGCCATCTCGATTTCCGCTATTTGTGGGCCGGCACGGTCTTGATGAGCGCGGGCCAGTGGATTCAGCAGGTCACGCTCGGCTGGCTGCTCTACGATCTTACCGGCTCTTCGATGTTGCTCGGCGCGCTGAACGGGCTGCGCGCGCTGCCGTTTTTGGTGGCCGGGCCGATCGCCGGCGTGGCGGCGGACCGCATGGACCGGCGCCGGTTGATGGTCCGGACGCAGTATGTGCTCTTCGCGACCGCCATCGGCATGGGCGTCCTGGTGGCCTCCGGCTTTCTCCGGCCGTGGCACCTGTTTGTGTTTACGCTTATCACCGGCATCGCCTGGGCGTTTAACGAGCCGGTGCGGCAGAGCCTGGTTCCGGGAACGGTGCCGAAAAAGGAGCTGGTGAACGCGATTGCGCTGAACTCGGCCGGCTTTAATCTTACAAAAGTGATCGGTCCGGCGGTCGGCGGTGTGCTGATCGCCGCCTTCGGCGCGTCGGGCAATTTCTTTGTTCAGGGCGCCGCCTACCTGGGCGTCCTGGCCATGATTTACCTCATGCGCCTTCCTCCAACGCTGGAGGAGGCCAGAAAGTCATCGGCGTTCGCCAACCTTAAAGAAGGGCTCGCCTACGTTTGGTCCAATCCCACGGTGCTCGCGCTGATGACCGCAGCTTATGTGCCGCGAGTTTTCGCCGTGCCGTATCAACTGCTGATGCCGGTGTTTCAAAAGGACGTGCTGCGCGTGGGACCGGAGGGGCTGGGCATGTTGATGGCTGCGCCGGGCGCGGGAGCGGTGCTCGCGGTACTCATGCTTGCTTCCGTCTCCCACCGCATCAAGCGGAAAGGGCTTTTGCTGCTGTGGAGCCTAATTTTTCTGGGCGCTTTTCTCATTCTATTTTCCCGCACGACTTCGTTCCCACTTGCGCTCATGGTGCTGGTCGGCGCAGGGGCCTTCCAGATAGTGTTTATGACGACGACCAATACGATGCTCCAACTGCTGGTGCCCGACGCGCTGCGCGGCCGCGTGATGAGTCTCTACATGCTGGACCGCGGCCTGCAACCGGCCGGTTCGCTGCTGGCGGGGGTGATGGCTCACGCGATCGGGGCGCCGGCGACCGTGGCGTGGATGGGGAGCGTGGTGATTCTGCTTGCCTTGCTGGTCGCTTGGCGCGTGCCGGCGCTCAGAAGAATCGAAACTTAGCAGGCCGGTAAAAAAGGCCCAGTCGGATCGTGGCCGGAGAAATGCCGTGCTCGTGGCTCGTGCTCGTGGGAGGGGACGAACACGAAAGCTCAGAGGAACGCCTCGAAGGGACACGAACACGAATCACGAACAGCGCGCGCTGTCAGGAGGTGTAGAGCTTGTCGATGAACCCGCTGTCGTCGATGGCGCGGAGGTAGTGGAGGTCCCAGGGTTCCATGGGGCCGATCGTTTTCATCGCGGGATCTTTTCCAACGTCGAGCTGGTACACATTTTCAATCGCGCTCGGCAGCGGGTAGGGCTTCTTCGACAGTAGCCGCGCCCATTCCCGCTGAAGATGGATGTAGTACTCCTCATCTGCCAAGCCGTAGCGGCCCGCCAGGTTGGTCTTTAGAATCCGCACTACTTCCTCAGGCCGGGTTTTAAAGAAATGCACCGCCTCAATGAAGCCTTTGAGGAAGCTGATGACGGTTTCTCTGTTGGCCTTGATGTAATCCGTCGTCACGCAAATCGTCGTATTGTGAATCACCGGACGGTCGGGCAGCTCCACGATATGGAGCCCTTTCTTCTGTGCGTAGAGGTCGAAAGGCATATCCACGAGCGCGGCTTCGGCGTCTCCCGAAAGGACGCGATCGACGAAGTCTAAATGCTTTCCGGAAGCGACTTCGGTTGCTTCGATATGAATCTCATCCGGTCGGAGACCGCAGCTTTCCAACACCGCGCGTAAATTGCCGGCGACGCAGGGCGCCTTGGTGTGGCAGATGATCTTTTTGCCTCTGAGATCCCTGAAGCTCTGAATCTTCGCCGGCGCGACCAGCCGATCGTCCCAGTTGTTTTGCGCCTGCGCCAGATAGACCAGCCGCTTTTCGCCGCGTGCCCGCTCTCGGTAGGTCTCGTGGTGCAGGCCGCTCAAGAAGTCGATCTCCCCGGCCAGCGCGAGTTTCGCCCGGTGGGCCATCGTCGGCGCCTTGCGGCCGCCCACGATATCGAGCGCAAGCTCGTAGCCGTATTTTTCCATCACGCGCGACTCTTTGAAAACCGTGAGCAGCGGCAGGTGAGATGAGTCGCTGGCGAGCAGCTCTAATGTCCGAAGCAAGGCGTCCTCCTTATCACGCTCGTCCTTGAGGTGAATGCGCTTGTATTAGATTGCGATGACTCATAGCAGGAAGTTCGCTTTCACTCAATACCCAATTCTCTTTGCGCCTCCTTGAGCAGCGTGAGATCGCGGGCGACTGAAACCGGGACGTTGGTCTTCTTGGTTTCCTGCTGGATGAAGCCCCATTCGATGCTGAGGTCGTCGTCGGAGACAAAGCCGTTCGCGCTGAAGCCGACTTTGGAAAGATCGTAAGTTCGGGCCGCGTCCTTCTCGTTGATATTCGCTATGCCCATGATGATGCGCACCGTTTCATTGCGGTTGTTGCGGACAAATTGAAGGCCTTTAAGCGCGGCGCGGAGCGCCTTTTTCACCATCTCCGGCTGGTTCTTGATTTTGCTCTCGTGCGTGCCGAGACCGGCGACCGGATGGACGACGATTTCCGCGGTGTTGCCGAGCAGGCGGTAGCCCTGATTTTCCATCATCACGTTGGCCGGGGGAGGCATCAGGCTGCCCTGGGCGATGTTTTTCTCCATCGCCGCGAGGCGGGCGCCCGTTCCGCCCATCGCGATCAACTTGTATTCTTCTTTTCTCAAGCCCAGGTGCTGAAGGTGTTTTTCCGTTAGAATCGCCTGTGTGTTGCCGAAGGCGTTCACGGCGAAGACTTTACCCTTGAGATCGACGGGCGTTTTTATCTCCGGGCGAACGACGAGCGAAAAGAGGGGGCGGGTATTCAACCCGGCGACGAGCTTCAACCCCAAACCCTGGATTGCGCCGTTAAGCACGGGAGAGATATTAAGCGAGAAATCGACATCGCTCGTCGCGAGCGCGGTCGTCGCGACGTTCCCGCGCATCTGAACCAGCAGAGGCTCCAATCCCTGCTCGCGAAAGAAGCCCTTCTCGACGGCGACTTTAACGGGCAGCCAGGTCATGCTGACGGCCGAGTAGGACAGTGTTATTTTCTTAAGTTCCTGAGCGGCTAAGCGTGTCGCCGTCAGCGCAACTCCGGCAGACAGCAGCGTCAGGATGAGGCCGGGCAACCAGGGGCGGCGACGACTCACTTTTTCTCCCACGGCTTTTCTATCGGCAGATCGACGCGGT
>JBGPGE010000095.1:0-16906 GCA_041483675.1 Binatia bacterium | reverse complement strand
GTCACGGGAGCTTCCGGCGTATGGTTTTGCAACGGCTGTTAGAAGACGGGATGGCCGACACCCGGCCCGGCTACAGTCTCGACTATTGCGCCATGACCTCCGTCGATCTTTACGGCGCGATCTTCCAGGCGGTGCTGGACGCGGAGCGGAGGGGGGAAGGAATGACGCTCTCTTGACGGGGCGCCCTGCTGTCTATTCTTCCTTCGCAGCGGGAGAGAAGGAAAATCTCCTGGCAAAAAATTCTCCAACGCGCCATTTTGCCAGCAGGCGATAGCCGAGCAGCGCTGCCAGGATCGCGCCGTAGATGAGCGGCTTTCTCGTGTCGGCTTTCACCAGCCAGAGGTAGTGAGTCACTCCGCCAATGGCGATCAAGTAGATCAGCCGGTGGAGCTGCTGCCAGCGCTTGCCCAGACGCCTCACCATGCCGCTCGTCGAAGTGACCGCGAGCGGAATTAACGATACAAAACTGGCGAAGCCTACGGTGATGAACGGCCGCTTGGGAATATCTTTGGCGATTTCCATAAGATCGAAAAACTGATCGAGCCAGATGTAGGTGGTGAAGTGGAGACAGCCGTAGAAAAAGGCGTACAGGCCGAGCATGCGGCGGAATTTGATGGCCGCCTGCCAGCCCGTGATCCTGCGCAGCGGCGTCACGCCAAGCGTGATGAGGAGAAAAGTCAGCGTCCATTTGCCGGTCGAGCGGGTAATCGTCTCGATCGGATTGACGCCGAGACCGTCGGTTAAGCCGTCGTAGACGAGCAGGGCCAGCGGGATCAAGCAGGCGGCAAAGACGGTTGCCTTGAAAATTTTGAATTTTGAATTGCTGATTTTGAATCTCTCTGGGGTCAATTCCCCGCAGCTTGCTGCGTATATTTATTTCTTTTACGAAGTCCGTCATTCCCGCATGCTTTTAGCGGGAATCCAGGCGAATTTCGGACTGGACCCCCGATTAAAACATTCGGGGGTGACAACTTGGGAGAAAAGTCATCCGAGGGCCTCTTGATACCCCGCTGCTTGCGGCGGGGTTGTTCATTTCAAAACCCATCATTTAAAATTCAAAATTAGATGTATTTTCGGAGGTCCATCCCGCTGTAGAGCTGCGCCACCTGGTCGGCGTATCCGTTGAACAGAAGCGTCTTGCGCTTGGTAAACTCCGGGATGCGCCGCTCGCGCGCCTGGCTCCAACGGGGATGGTCCACGTCGGGATTGACGTTGGAATAAAAGCCGTACTCGCTCGGAGTCGCCTTCATCCAGGCGGTCTGCGGTTGCTTTTCCACGAAACGGATCTTCACGATCGACTTGACGCTTTTAAAGCCGTACTTCCACGGCACCACCAGACGGATCGGCGCGCCGTTCTGATTCGGTAGGACTTCTCCGTAAAGCCCCACGGCCAGGACCGCGAGCGGATGCGCCGCCTCATCCATCCTCAAGCCTTCGACGTAGGGCCATTCCAGGACTCCCCGGCGCTGCCCCGGCATCTGCTTGGGATCGAGCAGCGTGATGAATTCGACATATTTCGCGTTTGACGTCGGCTCCACGCGCTTGATCAACGCGCTCAGCGGAAAGCCCACCCAGGGAATCACCATCGACCAGGCCTCGACACAGCGCAGCCGGTAAATCCTTTCCTCCAGCGGGCTTAGTTTCATCAACTCGTCGATGTCGTAGGTTTTCGGGCGCTTCACTTCGCCTTCCACCGCCACCGTCCAGGGGCGCGTGACGAGCGTCTTGGCATATTGCGCGGGGTCGTCCTTGTCGGTGCCGAACTCGTAGAAGTTGTTGTAGGTGGTGATGTCTTTGAAAGAATTTTGCGTCTCGCTCGCGCTGAGCGGGCTTTTTTGCACGCCGGCGAGTTTGGTTCCGGCGTAGGCTTGGTCCACGCCGCTCAGCCAATCCGGCGCGGCTCCGGCGGCGAGGGACGCCAGAGATGCCGAACCCGCCAGCAGAAATTTGCGCCGGCTTAAGTAAACGCTCTTGTCCGTGATCTCGGAGGATTTGATGTCGAGCGCTTTTCTAATCAGCATTTTTAAACCTCTTACTTCGCGCTTTCCTGCTGCCACATCTTGGCGTGCTTCATCATGACTTCGCCGATCTTCATTAACATCTCGCCGCGCATCTCCAGCATCCGGCCCATCGTTTTCGGGTCGCCGCCGGCCATGCCCTGCGCCATTCCAGCCATCATGCCGCCCATCATGCCGCGCATCATTCCTCCCTGCATCCCGCCCGTTCCCTGCATCGGCATCCCCATCATCGGGCACGCCATTGACTGCATCGGACCCGTCATCGGATGATGCATCTCCATCATGTTGCCCGAAGGCATCTCCCGGCCGGGCGCTCCCGGCCCCTCCTTGGCGGGCGCTTTTTGCATCTCCTGTTGCTGTGAAAACGAGACTGCGCCTGGAAAAGCGATCAGCGACGCAACGGCCATCGAAATGAGGAGCTTCTTCATCGCTCAACCCTCCTTTTACCCCTGTATATCACACACCCCGTGAGCGCCCAACGGCGGCGGTGCGCTTACCCTATCGTCAGTAGGAACTCTCCTGGGCCGGAAAAAGTTCCGCAGGCTCCTCCAGACTCTGCGCGCCGCGATAGGCCAGCGGCTTGCGGCTTTGACGCTGAAGCTCGGCGTCGCCGATGTGGCCGACCTTCGCCATCCGGTTGAGGATGGTGTTTCTTCTGGAGAGCAAGGCTTTCTCGGATGGGTTGCGGGGGCTCGGCAGCAAGGCCGCCAGCGTCGCCGCCTCGCCGGGATCGACCTCGGATGCGGATTTGGAAAAATAGTGGCGCGATGCGGCCTCGATGCCGTATATCCCGTCGCCCCATTCGACGACGTTCAAGTAGATTTCAAAGATTCGTCTCTTCGACAGCGCGTTTTCGAGCTGCAAAGCGATGGCGATCTCTCTGAGCTTCCGCAGCGGATCTTTCGACGGGCTGAGATAGAGATTGCGCGCGAGCTGCATCGTGATGGTGCTCGCGCCGCGCTTGAGCTGCCCGCGCTCCCAGTCGGCCTTTACCGCTTCCTTGATCTCGAAGAGGTCCACTCCGCGGTGGCTGAAAAAGGCCGCGTCCTCGCTGACGACAACTGCTTTTTTGATATGGTCCGACACGGTATCGTAGGAGACCCAGATCTGGCGCCGGGAGGGAGTCCGCCCCTGGTCCCGGTACTCCTGATCCCGCAGCTCCATCAATGCCGTCATTCCGGGATTTCTTCGCTTGAGCGGTGTGACGTCGGGCAACGTCGTGTACTCGTAGACGATCCAGCCCAGAAACGCGGACACTAAGAAGCTCTTGAATAAGATTCTCTTCACGGCCGTATGATGAGTTTCAACGCCTTGCGGCTCATCGTAGAAAGAGGAAAGCTCTCCAGCGTGGAGAGCGAGAGCCAGCGCCACCGACGATTCGCGATGGGCAATTTTCCGCGGCACCGGCAACGATAGACCGGCGCGCGGATGTTGCTGTCGGTGATGCTGTGGCGAATGACGCCGGCGACCGATCCCGCCATGACTCTCGCCCCCAGGCCGTCCAGGTGACGGTTTAACGCCGCTTTCAAGCTCTCTCCGTTCCGCCTCTCTCCGCCGGGAAGCTCCCACAGTCCGGCCAAAATTCCGCTCTCCGGCCGGCGGCGTAGGAGAATCTTACCATCCTTTTGAATCGCGGCTAAGGGCCAGTCGATTTTTCGCGTCGGATAGTTGCGCGAGGGGAGCGGTCGAGTAGCCACGCCCGATTTCAGCGCGTTGCAGCAGGACGCAGCGGGACATTGCGGGCAAAGAGGCTTTCGAGGCAAACAGACGGTCGAACCCAGCTCCATCAGCGCCTGGTTGAACTCGCCGGGACGCGAAGAGGGAACGAGTTCGGCTGCAACGCGCCGCAACTCATGTTCCATCGCTAAGCCGAAAAGCCGCGTGAGCACGCGGCGCGCATTGCCGTCGAGCGCCGGGTATCTTTCCCGGAACGCGATGCTCATGAGCGCCCCCGCTGTGTAGTCGCCGATGCCGGGGAGCGCCCTGAGCGCGCGCCAATCGCGCGGCAGCCGGCCGCCGTGCCCGCGGATGATTATTTTTGCCGCGCTTTGTAGATTCAGCGCGCGGCGGTAGTAGCCGAGTCCGGACCAAAGCGCCAGGACTTTGTCGCGGCGGGCTCTGGCAAGGTCCTCGATCGTCGGGAAGGCTTCGAGAAACCGCGCGTAGTAGGGGATGACCGTTTTGACCTGGGTCTGCTGCAGCATCGTCTCCGCGATCCAGATCGCGTACGGGTTTCGCGTGCGGCGCCAGGGGAGATCGCGGCGGCGCCGATCATACCATCGCAGCAGCGCACGCCGGACCGGGCGCTGCTTTTCCTGAACCGATTGCATGGCTGATGCGAGGAGACCGTGGCGGATGGCGCGAGGGTCGGAGAACGAAACAGCCGCCGCGATCAGAATCCGGCGCTGCCCACAACCACGTTGAGGGTCGTATCGCCGCCCGAGCCGCTTACCGTAATCAGAACGTTCTTGCCGTCCTTGGAATAGGCCAGCATCCCGCCGTGAGTTACGAGACTCGCGTTGGATCTCCAGCCCCTGGCGGACATCTCTGTTTTATAAAATTCCACGACCTCGTCCGCCGGCACGCTGCCGCGAAAGGCGGCCCGTCCGCCCGAGAAGCCGGGAAAGTTAAGCTCCATTTTTTCTTCGGGCGCCTTTTTCATCCCTCCGGGGACCGGAATCGCGACTCCCGCCACGACCTCATCGCGCGGTCCGATCGTGGCGCAGCCCGCGAGAGAAAAACAGAGAGCGACGAATAGAGCCCGCGCCGCCGGCGCAAAGCGTGTGGTTTGCTTCATGACACACAAGCTACATCAGCCGCCCGTGTTAGACAAGCGACCGGCGCGCAGCACGGCCAGCCGGGGATCGCAGTCGATCAGGCGGAAAAAATTGTCCTCAACGGCCGCTTCGAGAACTTCGGGTGTCGTTTGTTTGGCGGTCGCGAGGGCTGCGACGACCTCCCGGATGATTCGCGGCATCCCGACCGTCCCGCTCAACCACTTGATCCCGCCTGGGTTGTCGCTCTCGGTGAGCAGTTGGTTCATGGGCACTCTTCGGGCGATCTCGCGGATCGTCTCCGAATATAGGATTTCGACGCCGACCGTGAAGTAAGCTCCGAAATCCGCCAGAGCGCGCAGGATATCGAACGGCCCGGAATACCAGTGGATGATCGGGCGCCGGATGTCGTAACGCTCCAGCAGATTGAGGATCTCCTTCTCCGCGCCTTTGGTGTGGAGGTTGACGAGCTTTTTCTGCTCGCCGGCGGCGGCCAGGAAATACTCCAAGACTTTTAGCTGCGCCGGGTACTGCGACGCATCTTTCACCCAGTGAAAGTCGAGACCGATCTCGCCGATCGCCGGGCTTTGCTCGATCCACGGACTCAGCTCACCTAAACGATCGGCATATGCCGGTGCCATCCTGGGATGGACGCCGAAGGTGGGCAACACTAAATCGCATCGCGCGGCAATCTCGCGGGTCCGCCGATAGGAGGGGAGGTCCATCGAGACAGCCCAGGTGAGGATGCGATGCCGTTCGATTTCCGCGAGGGCTTGTGACAGCTCTTCGCCGTACTTGTCCAGGTGAGCGTGCGCGTCGATGAGCATGGGATTTATCTAGCCTCAAAGGGGGCAAATGAAAAGCCGGAATCGGGGGTGAATAGTCCCTCTTGTTATCTCTCCCGAAATTGACCTAGAATCCGTGGGCGAACGGACTTCACTGGAGGACAGGACAATGGCGCAGTATCGTATCATTGACGCGGACGGGCACGTCATGGAGCTCGACAGCGAGCTTAAGGAATTCATCGGCCCGCCTTACAAGGATCTGGAATGGCACCAGAGCTACTCGTTCTGGCCCGGCCTCACGATGGACGGCTACCTGCGCTCGCTGCGCCAGCCCGGCGGCTGGGCGGGCGGTGGGAGCGGGCCGAGCGCAAAGGACTGGCTCTCGTTCCTCGACAAGAACGGCATCGAGCTGACGGTTCTCTATCCGACGCAGGGACTCACGCATGCAGCCCTCCAGGACAAGGATTGGGCGATCTGCCTGGCGCGCGCTTACAACGATTGGCTCTACAACAAATTCATGGCGGTCAGTCCCCGGCTCGTGGGCGTAGCCCTATTACCGGTCCAAGACTTAGACGAGGCGGTCAAAGAGCTGCGCCGCTCTGTGAATCAACTCGGCATGGTCGGCGCCGTTCTTCCCGCCGTCGCGCCGGGCGGCCGGCTCTACAGCGGCCCGGAGTTCTATCCGTTGTGGGAGGAGGCGCAAAGGCTCGACGTTCCGATCTCGACCCACGGTGGTTTGAGCATGCCGTCGCTCGGCCTCGACTTCGCGGGGAACTTCACCGTGGCCCACACGCTCGAGCATCCCTTCGCGCAGATGCGGCAATTCGTCAGCATGATGTTCGAAGGGGTCTTCGAGCTGTTTCCGACATTTCGCTTTGGCTGCATCGAATGCGGCGTCGGCTGGGTGCCCTACATGATGGATCGGATGGACGAAGAGCAGGAGCGCAAGGGCCGCTACTCGCCGCGCTGCAAGCTGAAGCCGAGCGAGTATATCAAAAAGGGTAATATCTTCTTCGCCGTCGAGGTCGAGGAATCGGCGCTCCCTCTGGCAGCCCAGGTCGGGAATCCTAACGCGCTCCTCTGGGCCTCCGACTATCCTCACGAACGGGATCAACGCGACTTTACTCACGACATCCCGAACTTAATCAATCGCAAGGACGTGAGCGAGGAACTTAAACGCAAGATTTTCTGGGACAATCCGCTGCGCTTTTATCCGCGACTTCGCGCGCGGGTCGAGCAGGGGGCGACCTTGGCGAAGGCGGGGGTTGGCTGAGATTGCGCGTAAGGTCGCATATTACCGAATCCGGATCCTAAGCCTGGAACAACAGACGGAGGCATCATGAGTGACGCGCAACCTGGGATTCTTGGACCCGTTCCGAGGCTTGCCCGATATCTGACATTCTCTCTTGCGACCGCTTCGGAGGCGCGCAAGGCTTTGCGCTCGCTACGCGACGTGGCCGATGGGGATCAAGTCGTCGTCGGGCTGGGCCAACCGTTGGCGCTCGCCTTAGGCGGCGGCATCGATGGCCTCCGCGCGTTCCCGTCTTACGCCGGCCCCGCCTTCACCGTCCCAGCGACGCCCTTCGCTTTGTGGTGCTGGCTGAGAGGAGAGGACCGCGGCGAACTGCTGCACCGATCGAGAGCGCTCGATCGCGCGGTATCTCGGGCATTTCGTTCCGAGGCGGTGATCGACGCCTTTCAGTACGGCGCGAGCCGGGATTTGACCGGCTTCGAAGACGGCACGGAAAATCCCAAGGGGAAAAAGGCCGTCGAAGCGGCGGTCGTCCGGGGCCGTGGCAAAGGGCTGGATGGATCGAGCTTTGTCGCCGTGCAGCAGTGGGTTCACAATCTCGACCGTTTCGAGGCCATGTCGCCCAAAGAGCAGGACAATTCCGTCGGGCGGCGGAAGAGCGACAACCAGGAGCTGGGCGATGCCCCGCCTTCGGCCCACGTAAAGCGAACGGCGCAGGAAACTTTTAACCCGCAAACCTTCGTTCTCCGGCGGTCCATGCCCTGGGCCGACGCGTCCCGCGCGGGCCTGGTCTTTGTGGCGTTCGGCAAATCGCTCGACGCTTTCGAGGCGCAGTTGAAGAGGATGGTCGGCGCCGATGACGGCATTGTCGATGCGTTGTTCAACTTTACCCGGCCGATCTCCGGCAGCTATTTCTGGTGCCCGCCGGTCAGGGGCGGCCGGCTGGACCTCGGCGCGCTGGGTTTGTAAATAACAGCGTGTAAGGTGCATAGTGGGTTCGACAAATAACACAAGGAGGTGCGACCATGGCGTACTCTATTCGTAAGGTTGATGTATGGGCGGCGGAGATCGACGACCGCCCGGGCGGACTGGCGGGAAAGTTGGATGCTTTGGCGAAAGCCGGAGCGAGCCTTGAGTTTCTCATCGCCCGCCGCCAGCCGGACAAACCCGGCACCGGGGTCGTTTTCCTGACGCCGGTGAAGACGGCGAAACAAAAGCAGGCCGCAACCGAGGCCGGATTTGGCACGACAGCCAGCCTGCAATCGGTGCGCGTCGAGGGTCCCGACAAACCGGGCCTCGGCACCAAGATGACCCGCGCGCTGGCCGACGCCGGCATCAACCTGCGGGGCATCTCCGCCGCCGCCCTCGGGCGAAAAAGCGTGAGCTACTTCGCCTTCGACAGCGCCGACGACGCGGCCAATGCCATAGGGATTCTAAGGAAAGCGCTGAAGTAAAGGACGTTGGGCGGCACTCTCTATAGTTCGCCGCGACGCAGGTCCCAAGCGATCGGCTACGCGTTCGTATTTCTTGCTCTGGTCGCTTCAGCGATTGCGCTCTTCTTCGGCTCCATCGGCGCGTACGCTGTTTATGTCGCCCTGACGTATCAACCCGGCGACTCGATCGGTCATGTCGGCGCCATCGAAACGTTTCTTTTCCCGATCACCGGTCCGATCATCGGCCTTCGCATTGTTTTGTTTGCCTTGGAAGCTATGGCCATCCGCGTCAGCGCGGTTCTTTATGCGGCCCTCGCCTTGATGGCGGCGACGGTCGCGTGGCTACTTTGGAAGGCGGGTAAGCATCGGCTGAAAAGTTTGGCGTGAGGGGAAAGCGTAAGCGGCTTTGCTTTCGACCCCTTGGCCCTTTTCAGCTTCCTATAGTTCTGCTAGCATTTCGGCCATTTCCCGCAGGCACACTGGTTGCAGCCCATGCCGATCCGTCGAAACCAAGTTGACGAAGCGAACTTTAACCGCAAGGCGGTTCTTCCGTTTGAACTCCGGCTCAAGGATTTCGCCATGGCGATGCAGGACGTCTACGACTTTTTCCACGATGTTAATGTCGGTCTCGTGGAACGAGGGCTGGAGCGGCTGGATGACATGCTTCGGCCGGCGATTATGTCCGGCGTTCTGTCGGACATGATGACGGCGAGTCTCGCCAAGCATTCGAGAACGCTCACGGAGAACCGCTATTTTAACGGACATCCTGACTTGGTTGTACGCGGGCTGTACCCCAAGAATTCTGTCAAGGCCGGATCAGAGGGTGTTGAAATCAAGACAACGAGGAAGACCGGCGGCGCTGTCGATACCCACGGCGCAAGAGATCAGTGGATGTGTGTCTTCGTGTACACCGTCGATAACGAAACCGAGCCGGCGCGCCAAAGAGGACCGATGACCTTCACGGAGATTTATTTGGGTAGCGTTTCGACGCGCGACTTTCGCAAGAATCCGAGAGGGGAGCTTGGAACCAGAACGGCGACGCTGCACCGGGAGGGGATAGAGAAATTGCGGCAGAACTGGGTTTACAGATTGAACGGATAATTCCCGCCGTTTTTAAACGCCGCCAGCTTCGGAATCGCGGTAGTGGCCAGGTTGAAATACCGCGAGTCTTTTTCGATCCCCACGCTTTGGTAGCCGACTGCTTCCGCCGCCGCCAGAGTCGATCCTGACCCGGCAAACGGGTCCAGCACGATACCCTCGCCGAGCGGAAGCGCGCCTCGAATCAACATACGTAGAAAAGCTTGAGGTTTGAGGCTCGGATGTGGGGCCAACTGCCGCTCCGATTTGTGCGTTGGCGACGATGGAATGACGTCTCCGAATGGACGCTCTCCGGAGGGCCGCCTGAAACCGCCGGTTTTCCACTTGCGGAGATTGTCTTGGACCCGCCCTTCGATCGGCTTACGGAATACGATCCATGGTTCCCACATCGAACGCGGCATAACGCTCACGCCGGGAAACTCCTCATGCGCATGTTTCGGTCTGTCGCCGCCGCGCATCGTCATCACGAGCCGCACGATTTCTCCCCGTCGTTCCAGGCCAGCACGGGCCAGCGCCCCGGAAACGACGTAGGACAACAATGGATTGCTCGCAACGACGACGTTGGCTCCCGGGACAAGAACAGGTAGCAGTACTCGACCCCACTCGAAGAAAAAACGGGCAAGCTCTTCAATCTCGTCGCGAGACAGAACCGTGAAGCGGGGAAGCGGAGAACGTTTCGCGCCGTCGAACGCCGGCGGAATGCGCCAGACCCCACCTTTGCCGTTGCGAAGTTTTTCCTGTTGTTCCGGGGCGTATTCGACCAAGCCGTAAGGCGGATCGGTCACCACGGCATGAATGGAATTTTCGGGTTGCTGTCGCAGCCACTCGAAACAGTCGCCCTCAAATAGAGTTGCCCGGCCGAATGCATAGGACTTAAAGGACGGCTGTTTTCGGGCCTTCTGGCCGTATGCTTCGGCCGTTTCGCGGATGGTGTATAGACCGCGGTCGTGGCGTCGAAAAAGCGAGTCGCAGTTCAACCGAAGATAGGATCGTACGCTGGATGGAGCGGCGTCGCCGATCAAGCCCTGAACGGCCTCTTGAATTTCACCAATGGATGCTCCGCGGGGCTTCCGTGACAGCACGCTGACGATAGCGTCTCTGATCTCACCCGGACGTCGTCGCTCGTTGTGTTTCCTTTGACTCGTGACTGCCACGCGTAAAGGTTACGACGTCTAGACGTCTTTGTCAATTATTTTTACAGAGGGACCGAGTCTCGAAGCATTACTCCGTCTCCGCTTCCGCCTCTTCCTTGAGCCGCCGTTTGCGCACGGCGTCGGCGAGGGTGTCGAGCAGCTTGCTGCTGTCTTCCCAGCCGAGGCAGGCGTCGGTGATGCTCATTCCATAGACGAGTTCCTTGCCCGGCAGCAGGTCCTGCCGGCCGGCTTTCAAGTGGCTCTCGACCATGACGCCGAAAATCCGTCCGTCGCCGCCGGCGAGCTGCGCCGCGACTTCGCGTCCGACGTCGATCTGCTTCTGCGCGTCTTTGGCGCTGTTGCCGTGGCTGAAGTCGATCATCATCCGCGCCGGCACGCCGGCCTCGGCCAGAATCTTCGCCGCGGCATTCACGCCCGCCGCGTCGTGGTTCGGCTGCCGGCCGCCGCGCAGGATGACGTGGCAATCTTCGTTCCCCAGCGTGGAGACGATGGCCGAGCGGCCGGCCTTGGTCACCGATAGGAAATGGTGCGGGGCGTGCGCCGCGCGGATCGCGTCGAGCGCGATGCGGACGTTGCCATCCGTGCCGTTCTTAAAACCGACGGGGCAGGAGAGGCCGGAAGCCAGCTCGCGGTGGATCTGGCTCTCGGTCGTGCGCGCGCCGATCGCGCCCCAGGAGACCAGGTCGGCGATGTATTGCGGCGTGATCATATCGAGAAACTCGCAGCCCGCCGGCACGCCCATGTCGTTCAGCTCGAGCAGCAGCCGCCGCGCCGTGCGCAGCCCGTCGTTGATGCGGAAGCTGCCGTCTAAATTAGGATCGTTGATCAACCCTTTCCAGCCGACCGTCGTGCGCGGCTTCTCGAAATAGACGCGCATGACCGCCAACAGATCGTCCCCCAGGCGCTCCTTCGCCTTCTTGAGCTTGGCGGCGTATTCGCGCGCCGCTTTGAGGTCGTGAATCGAGCACGGGCCCATGATGACCAGCAGGCGGTCGTCGGCGCCGTGCAGGATGCGGTGAATCGCCTGCCGCGTCTCGTAGACCGTCTTCGCCGCGCGCTGCGTGATGGGAAACTCGGCCAGCAGCTTGGCCGGCGTCAACAGCTCCTTAATCTCTTTGATCCTTAGATCGTCAGTCCTGTATTCCATAGAGTACAGCTATGATAGCCCAAAATATGGCGAATCTAAAACGGTCGCTATCGGGGCAAAGTCTCGCGGCCGACGACGGCCAGCAGAACGGCGGACAGCACGAGCAGCGGCGAATAAGCGAGGAACGGCACGCCGGCGTTGAAAGTGTCGGCAAAAAATCCGCCGAGCCAAGGCGCGGAGACGGCGCCGATCTCGGCGACGGTGCGGCGCAGCGCCTGCAGCCGCCCTCGGGCGCTCTGAGGCACCACGTCGTAGGTCGAGGTTGCGAGCGAGCCGAGCGAGAGGCCGTTGGCTACGCCCATGAGCGACATCAGCACGGCCAGGCCAAGAAAGCTCGTCGAAAAGGGGATAAATAGGAACACCAGAGCGGGGATGCCGGTGCTCGGAACGCTGGCCCATTTCCTGCCCACTTTGTCGATGATGAATCCGGCAGGCAAAATCATGGCGAAGACGAACAGTCCCATAACGCTGAAGAGCACGCCCACTTCGCTGGGCGTGAAGCCAAGGCGGGAGCTCGCGTACAGCGGCAGCATGCTTTGCAAAGTTACGCGATGGACGAAGCTCGTGAACGTAGCGAGGACGATGACCACGTAGGTCGCGCGCAAAGGCGGCTGGATCTGTTTGAATAAGGCTTCCAAGCCGCGCCACGCCTCGACGAGCGACCCCGGCCCCCAGCCCCGAGCGACCTTGGTGTCGGGCGAGCGGAGGCGAAGAGGGCGGCTAGCGTCGCCGGTGAAGGCCAGCGGCACTGAAACCGCAGCGCACCCGGCATAGACCACGAAGACCGCCCTGAACCCGATGGTCTCGGCGAGGGCGCCGCCGAGCAGCGGTCCGAGGGCCAGGCCGATGTTGTTCACGCCGTGAAAGCCGCTCAAGACCCGGCCTCGTTGGTCCTGGCGGGCGAGATCGATGCCGGCAACCTCGCGCCCGAAAGTCCACAGGCCGTCCCCGACGCCGATCAGCGCAACCGAAATCAGCATCGTTCCGAACCACGGCACGCTCGCGGCCAACAACGATGCAAGCGCGGCGAGCGTTGGACCGCTTACCAATGCCGCGCGCGTGCCCAGACGGTCCACCACGATTCCGCTGATCGGCATGCCGATGAATCTGCCGACGGCCAACGCCGTGATAACCTGCGCCGCGGTGCCCGCGGAAATGCCGAAGTGGACGATCAGCAGTGGAATCGTGGGGATGATCATCGACCACATACCCGCCAGGAACGTGCTGGTATAGAGGATGACGAGTCCGCGGGCCGTGGGAGTGAGTCTGGGAAAGGTTGCCATGCGTGAGATGACCGGGAAACTGCGCGAACAGACTTGTCAGGAAAGGGACGGGTCTGGTTGCCGGGATGGGAGCTGGCGGCGAAATGTGCCGATCTAGTCCAGCGTATCCCGGCTAGTTCCCCCGTATGATGCGGGGCGTGAGGATGATGACGAGCTCGACCCCGATCTCGTGGTTTGTGGAAGGATCGGCGCTGACCTTTTCCTTGAATCCAAACGTCGAATTCTTGCTCACTTTAGATCCGGGCGCGAATCGTGCCTGGTAGAACAGGCGACCGAGCACCGGAATATCGCCGAGCAGCGGGACTTTGGCCGTGGTAATTTCTTTCGATACCGCAAGGCCGAGAATCGCCCCGACGTCGATGCTCGTGTTTCGACTTGTCTTGTCGGTTCCGTCGAAAAAGGTCTGATCGCTGCGGAGCGATGTCTCGGATCTGATTATCGAAGGGCCCACGAACAGGTCGAGATAAATGGTCGCCGGCTTTCTCTCCTGTGTTGCGACACGGGGCGCCACGTTGAGGATGATTGGAACCCGCGCGCGCGCGGTGAAATCGAGCGATCCGTCCAGTTCCCGGCTGCCCGTCACGTCGACTTTGCGGCTCGCGCCATGGTGCCGGCTGATGGTCAGAAACTTGTTTTGGCTGCCGAAGAAACCGTTGATCGACGCTCCTGCTCCAGCGCTCACTGGTCCGGTGCTCAGCGGTCCGCCGAGCGCCATCCCGCCAACGCCGGTGTTGAGCCACAAGTTGCCGCCCAGGCCGAATCTGCCGAAGACGTCGCTGGAGGACTCGCTTGCCGGCTCCTGTTTGCCCGTGCTCGAATAGTGGCCGCTGATGTTATTCCAACCGATGCCGAGATTCAGCAAGACTTCGCCGCTGACCTCAACCAAGCGGGACTCAATTGTCACCTGGGGCGCCGAGGCGTCAACTTCCGCCGCGACGGGGCGAACCATTGCAGAGAGCGGAAGCACGAGGGCAATGAGCAATCCTTGAAGAGTGAAATATCGTCGCGTGTCCATAGCGCCTCCTCACGCTTCACGGCCCGATCACAAGAGATGCGGAGCGTGCCATCCGCGAAGCGCGTTTTCTCCTTATCGCACGTCAGAGGAAATGTCCATCACCGTTTTCAACCGATTAAAATAGATGCGATTGCGCACGGCTCGGGACACCTCGGCCGACCTTCCGGCTCAGACCGGCGGCCGTTGCTCGTACCATTTCGCGTGCTGCTGATAGGCATAGGCCGCGCTGAGGACAGTCTGCTCATCGAACGGCTTGCCGGCCAGTTGCAGCGCCACGGGCAGTTTGTCCCGTGAAAATCCGCACGGGACGGAAATCGCCGGCAGCCCCGCGAGGTTGAACGGTCCGTGATACTCCGCGGCGAGATGTTTGTAGAAGGTATCGAGCGGCCCGGCCTCTTCGAAAGTCGGCGCCGGTTTCAACTGGCAGGGCAGGGCGAGCAGGTCTACTTTACGAAAGACTTCCGTGAACTCGTTCTTGACCCGCGTGCGGATGCGCTGCGCCTGAATGTAGTCGGCGGCGCTCGTGAGCAGGCCGAGATAGACTCGCGCCCGCGCCGAGGCCGCGGCATTCTTTATGTTTGTCTTCGCTTCGTTTCGGTGCGCCGCGAAGTGCTCGTTGTAATAGATCATGGCGTTGGCAACCGTCGCAAGCTTCATCGTCGGCAGTTTCACCTCTTCGATGCGCGCGCCGAGAGATTCCATCTCGCGTATTGCTTTGTCCACCAGCGTAAGCACTTCCGGATCGGTGCGGACGCGGCATTCCTCGATGTAGTCGCGCGGGACGCCGACGACCATGCCTTTGATATCGGCCTTCAGCGCCGCGGCGTAGTCGGGGACCGGAGCGTCGATCGAGGTGGGATCTTTCGGATCGTAACCGGCGACGGCCTGGAGCATGTGGGCCGCGTCTTCTACGACCCAGGTCATCGGGCCGCAGTGGTCTAGCGACCAGCTGAGCGGCGCGAGGCCTGAACGGCTGACGCGGCCGTAGGTCGCTTTCAACCCGACGATTCCGCAGAGCGAAGCCGGATTGCGGATCGAGCCGGCGGTATCTTCGCCGAGCGCGCCGAGGCAAAGGCCCGCGGCGACCGCCGCACCCGCTCCCGTGCTGGAGCCGCCGGTGATGCGCCCGGTGTTCCACGGATTGCGCGGCTGCGCGATTTCGATCGGCAGGCTGCTCATCGCGAGCTTGCCGAGCACGACGGCGCCGGCCTTGCGTAATTTGTCGACAGCGGTTGCGTCATCGGCGGCGCGAACTTTATCCCCGCGTATAAGCGCGGGCGCGCCGTTCACATCCAACTGATCTTTGACGGCGACCGGAATGCCGTGAAGCGGTCCTCTGTACCGGCCTTGCAGAATCTCGGCCTCCGCCGCGCGCGCCTCGGCCATCGCGCTCTCCGCCATGAGCTTCAAGTAGGCGTGCAGCTGCCCGTCGACGGCTTCGATCCGTTTGAGAACGGCGCGGGTCAACTCGACCGGCGAAAGCTCGCGGTCACGGATCAGCTTTTGCGCCTCGTGGATGGTGAGATGAAACAGCGGCTTCTCTTGAGCAGGCATGGCGGAACTCCTTACTTCGCCTTCGACTCGGGATTAAAAGTCGGCGCCAGCTCTTCGTCGTCGAGCTCGACGGATTGAAGCTCCTTGAGTCTCGCGACGTAGTGGTCCAGCAGATCGCCGAAACGCTCCAGGTCGCCCTCCTTCGGCTCAAGGCCGGCCTGTGCCATCAGCGCCTTCAACGTCTGCTCGGTTAGTTTTTCCATTCTGCATCCTTTCCGTCTATAGATAACCGCGCTCGCGATAATACCGCTCCGCGCCGGGATGGAGCGGGATGTCCAGCGGCCCCTGGTCGGTGGTCCGGCAGAACGAAGACATGGGTGGAATCTCAGCCGAATCGTACGGGAATTGCTCTCGCAGTTGGTCCAGCACGGCGACAAGTTGATAGGCGAGCTCTTCGGGAAAATCCTCGCGCGTGACGATCGGCCAGCCGCTGTAATCGACGACTTGAGTCGATGCCGGGATCTCTCCCTTCAGCCTTCCGCCGGCGAGCGCAGCGCGCGTGAAGCCGTAGCGTTCGAGTTTCTTCAACGCTTTTTCCGAGAAGGGCAGAAAAATCATCCCGTGATCGAGCCCCAACTGTCCCCACGAATCCAGCCCTTCGTCGATCACCATGTCCATCTCGCCGGAGATAATCCCGTCGCGGCGGCGCGGATTGCTGGGCCGCTCCACCGGCTCCACCGTGCCGCCCCACTCGATGAAAGAGCCTAACTTGAGCCCGTGCGCTTTCAGTAGCGCCGCGATCGCAAAGTCAACACAATCGTTCTTTGCGACGGAGACGCGCATCGCCGGGCGCCTGTCTTTCAGTTCTTCCATCGATCGTATGCCGAGCTTCGGCGAGACCGCGACGACCAGACGATCCCAAGAGGGGAAGACGGCCAACGCCCTCAAAGGATAGGCGCGGCGGAACGGGCCTTTGCCGAGGTAAGCCATCGTCGTGATGGCAGAAGGGTTGATCCAGACAACGTCGAGCTTGCCGCTTCCGACCAGGCGCGCGCCCTTGAGTCCGCTGCACCACGCCGGGCTGACGGCGAAAGTGAAAGGGTAGGGCGCGCCCGAGTGCGGCGACCCGCCCGGGAGTTCCACCGCGAGGCGCACCGCGCTGGTTAAAAGCGTCGGGACATTTTCATAAAGGCCGGCGAACAGCCGCGCGGCGATTCTCGCCCGCATCAGGCTCGCGCTCATCGGTTTTACGCTGCGATCGTCGTATCCCATTCGAACTGTTTCTCCTTCAACGAGTGCCGAGTGTTACACGTAATCGGAAAGAGATACGGTGTCAACCCATGTTGGATCGCCGATTTTCATTTAATCTGTTCGGGTCAATTTCCCTCAGCTTGCTGCGTAATGGCGATTCCAAGTCTTCTCATGGTTCGATCTTCCTCACCATGACCCTGAG
>JBGPGE010000094.1:0-17091 GCA_041483675.1 Binatia bacterium | reverse complement strand
GGATGTGGTAGGCAGAAGGCAGAAGGCAGAAGGCAGAAGGCAGAAGGCAGAAGGCAGAAGGCAGAAGGCAGAAGGCAGAAGGCAGAAGGCAGAAGGCAGAAGGCAGAAGGCAGAAGGCAGAAGGCAGAAGAGAGGTCGTTCGTCGCAAGTCCGACGAAATACGAGATACTAAACGCTAAGAGCCATAGGAGGACAACATGGCAGAGACAAAAGTGAAGATGATTTCGAGAAAACGGGACGTCAAGCTGGTGCCGGCGCGCACGGGAGGAAGGCGGTTGGAAGTGGTCTCACCGCGGCTCGGCTATCCGGTTAGGACGATGCTGACCTTTTATCGGGAGATCCCGGCGGGCGGCCAGTCGGGGACGCACCGCCATCGCAACGAGGCGATCATCTACATCGTGAAGGGGAAGGGCTACACCATGGTCGAGGACGAGAGAGTGGATTGGGAGGAAGGAGATATTCTCTGCATCCCGGTCATGGCGTGGCATACCAACGTGAATCTCGATCCCAAGGAGCCGGCGCTGTTTTTAGCGACCATCAACCGCCCGCTCATGGAGTCGCTGGATCTCTTTTACATCGAGGACAAGGAAAAAATCGACTACGACTACGAAGTCGGGAAGACAATCGAAAGGAAGTAGGGGCGACCGGCCGGTCGCCCTTACGTTCACGGTTACCACGACGGAGGGAATATGATAGACGGCGGTCGCAAGAAAGTCAGGAAGAAAGCGAAGCGGGAATTGCAGGCGAAGGACACCTGGTATCCTCGCCTCATCAAAGAACTCGAAAAGATGAATCATCGGGCGGAGACGGGAAAGATCGTCGTCCGCGCCAAAGAGACGCCCTGGATGCAGAACCGCAACGCCAAAGTGCGCTACTACTTCATGCCGTACAAGACCGACACCGCGCTGCAGACGATGCAGGCTTTCGAGCATGTCATCCAGCGCCACTCCGGGAAGCATCGTCACCAGGGCGGCCTGGCGATTTTCGTCCTGGAGGGCGCGGGCTACACGCTGGTGGACGGCCAGCGCCACGATTGGAAAGCCGGGGACTTGATTCTCCTGCCGATCCGGCCCGGCGGCGTCTCGCACCAGCACTTCAATGCCAATCCGAATAGACCGGCCCGCTGGCTCGCGTTGATCACGAACACCTACCGGGCTCACCTGGGCTATGAAATCGTCCAGATCGAAGATTCGCCGGATTGGAAAGGAAGCTGGGAGAAGAGCGTGAAACACGCAACTCGTTCAACATAGTTCAAAATGGTTCAATATGGTTCAAGTTGTTCAAACCATTTTGAACCACGTTGAACAACTTTGAACCCTTTGAACAAGTCGACCAAAGGCACGGAGCTACGGAGAGATCGATAATGAAAACACAAGCGAACTTGTTGGATGCGCTGATCGAGTTGCGAGACCGCTACCGGCGACAGGCGGAGCGGGGAATCAAGATCGTCAGAGGCGAGGATCTCCCGTGGGAGCTCAACCGCCAGGGAAAGATGCGCTGGTATCTGCACCCGGCGAAAGACGACACGGCGATCCGCAGCCTGGTCGTCTATATGCAGGAGATCGAGCCGGGAGGGCAGTCGGGAAAGCAAGCGTCGCCGGGCGGAATCGTTCATTATATGCTGGACGGCAAGGGTTACGTCGTGGTGAACGGCAAGAAGCATTCATGGACCAAAGGGGATTGCGTCGGCCTGCCGATTCTCTCGCGGCCCGTCGAATATCAATTTTTCAACACCGACAAGAAGCGAGCGGCGCGCTTCATCGCGGCCACGCCGAATCTATTCGAAGTTCTCGGCGTGGACATGGGAACGCGTTTCGAGCAGTTGGAGCCGGCTTCCACCTACCGCAGGAAATCGAACAAAAGGAGTTAACATGAACTCCAAGACGCCTTACAGGGTGCGCGCCGTACTCGGGCTGTCGTTGCTTCTGCTCTGGGGCTTGGGCCGGGAAGGCGTCCTGGCTCAAGACAAGGGCAAGAGCATTTCCATCATCGAGGGCATCTCGTCGCCCGATTTCGGTTACCTTCCATCCTACCTGGCGCGCGCCAAGGGTTTCTTGGAGAGCGAAGGGCTGGATATGAAGATCGTCGTCATGCGCGCCAATGTCTCGGTGCCGGCGCTGGTGACGGGCGAGGTGCAGTTCGCCGTCCATGGCTCCGCCATGACAGCGTCGATTATGGGCGCGCCGCTGAAGGCGGTCTTTTTCACCTATAATACGTCGATTCTCCAATTCACCGTTCGACCGGAAATCCAAAAGCCGGAAGATCTCCGGGGAAAAGTGATCGCGATCGCGAGCCCCGGCGGCTCGCAAGACCAGGCTACCCGATTGATTCTAAAAAAACTCGGCCTCGATCCGGACCGCGACGTGAGACTGCTCCCCATCGGAGACGCCAGGGCGCGCGTCATCGGGATGGAGACGGGCCAGATCGCCGCCTCGGCGAACAACATCGACGTCGCGGCGGAGTTGGTGCGCAAGGGCTACCGCATCCTCACCAACTCCGCCGAGGTTTATCCCGTGCCGTTTTCCGGCTTTGCAGTCAACGATCAGTTGCTCCGCAAAAATCCAGAACTCATCAAAAAATGGCTTCGGGCGCACGTGCGCGCTTTGCTCTTCATCCGGCAGAACCCCGAGGAGTCCGCCCAGGTGGCGGCGAAAGAGCTGAAGCTCAATTCCGACGTCGCGCGCGAGGCGATCCGGCAGGCGATCGGATTCTTAAGCCCGGACGATCCAGGCGGCTTTACGGAAAAGGGCATTCGCCTGCACATCCAGTACAGCGCGGCGCGCACGAACGTGGACCCGGAAAAGGTAAAGATCTCCGACGTTGCCGACGCGACACTCCTGCGGGAAGTACAGAGGGAATTGGGGATTCAGTGCCGCGGCGGCTATCTCTGCCAGCCGGCGGGCAAATAACACAGCGCGGCGAAGCCGCAATCAAAATGAGAAAAATAGGATTCACCACGAAGGCACGAAGGACACGAAGGAGGCGAGCAAATTGAAGCTCATAGGCGGGCTGATTGCGCTGCTTGGATTGTTTCCCTGTTCCTTCCTCTTTGCCCAGAGTTCCAACGAGACTCTCTCGAAGCTGGGCGATCTCGCTCCTGCCGAGCGCGAGTCGAGGTTGATCGAAGGCGCGAAACGGGAAGGGGCGGTGACCGCCTATTCGAGCGAGGATAATGAGCTGCTGAGCCGTTACCGCGCGGCCTTCACTAAAAAGTATCCGTTCCTGAAAATCGAGTTCTGGCGCGCCGGCGGAGGCAAGATCGTGGAGCGTGTGCTCATGGAGCACCGCGCGAAAAAGCTCGGCGCCGACGTGGTCGGCATCTCCTTCGACGATCTGGTCGTGGTCCAGCGCGAAGGAGTCCTGGCGCGCTATGAGTCTCTAGAGCGGAAATTTTATTCGACCGCCTTGAAAGACAAGCAGGGCTATTACACTTCGACCAATATCATTCCGACGGTCATCGCCTACAACACCAAGCTGGTGAAGGTCGAAGAGGCCCCCAGGGATTACCCCGATCTCCTTCAAGCCAGATGGAAGGGGGAGATGTCGATCGACACCGAGCCGTCGCGCGCGGTGATGGGTTGGTTGCTGAGCTGGGGGGAGGAGAAAACGCGCGCTTTCATGCGCGGCCTGGCGGCCAACGGGGTTTCAGTCCGCCGCGGCCACTCGCTTCAGACCCAGTTGCTCTGTGCCGGAGAAATCAAAGTGGCGGTCGAGCTTTACGCTTACCGGGTGGCGCAGATGAAGCATGAGCGCAAATGCCCCGTGGGTTTCGTCTTCGGCCGCCCGACGCCGGCCGCGGTCGCCCAGCTCTGGGGCGTGTCCGCCGCCGCCGAGCACCCACACGCCGCCGCGCTCTTCGTCGATTTTATCCTGAGCGAGGAAGGAAGCAAGATCATCGCCGCCAGCGGCCGCATCCCGACCCGGCAGGGGGTGAAGGCGCTCTATGAGGAGGTTTCGAGCCTGGAAGAGCGTGGAGTGCCGCTCCTGGTGATATCGCCGGAGGATGGTTTCAGGCTGCGCGACAAGACCAACCAGTTGATAGAGGAAATTTTGATTCGAAAGAAATAATAGGCGGGAGGCAAAAGGCAATCGTAGGGGCGACCGGCTGGTCGCCCACGGATGGAGAAAACATGACACCGGAAGAGATCGCGCGGCAGCCGATCACCGATCGGCGGAGTTCCTACGTCAAGTGGGTGGAGTCGGAGGGGCTGCCGCTCGTCCGGGGATTTTTTATCGGCGACGTGAAGACCGTTGCGCTGGGACACTGGGAACGCATCGGCGGGCCGGCAGCGCGAGTCTGCCTCGAAGGCGCCGGCGAGACCGACGACGCCTACATCTGCGAGATCCCGCCCGGCAAATCGCTCAAGCCGCAAAAGCATTTTTTTGAAGAGATGATCTACGTGGTGAAAGGCCGCGGGGCCACCACCGTGTGGCAGGAAGGCGGCGCCAAAAGAACCTTCGAGTGGCAGGAGGGATCGCTCTTCTCGCCGCCGTTCAATGCTTGGCACCAGCACTTCAACGGGAGCGGAGGCGAGCCGGCTCGCCTCCTCGGCGTCACCAGCGCACCGATCATGATGAATCTTATCCACAACACCGATTTCATTTTCGGCTGCGACTACCGCTTCAAAGACCGGTTCGATTCGGAGGGAGATTATTTCAACGGCGACGGGCGCTGGCTGCCCGGCCTGGTCTGGGAGACCAACTTCCTCTCGGACGCGCGCAGCTTTCAATTAATGGACCGCAGGCAGAGGGGTGCCGGCGGCCAGCTCGCCCATTTCGAGCTGTCGGGAAATACGATGTGCGGCCACATTGCTCAGTTTCCGGTCGGGACCTATAAGAAGGCTCACCGCCACGGGCCGGGCGCGCACGTCCTCATCTTGAGCGGGAAGGGTTATTCGCTCATGTGGCGGGAGGGCGAACCGATGCAGCGGTTCGATTGGGGGCCGGGCAGCCTGGTGGTGCCGCCCGACCGGTGGTTTCACCAGCATTTCAACGTCGGCGCGGAACCCGCCCGCTACCTGGCGCTGCGCTGGGGCAGCAAAAAATTTTTCGGCATCATGGGGGAAGGCAGCGACCGGCCGCTCACAAGCATCAAACTGGGCGGCGATCAAATCGAATACGAGGACGAAGAGCCGACCGTCCGGCGCATGTTCGACGAGGCGCTCGCCCAAGCCGGAATCGAGAGCAAGATGGGGCCGTTTTAGGGCAGGAAGTTGTCGACGGTTTAGGGAAGAGGGGCTGCGGAGCTTGGATCGACGGGGATGGTAACCGTGAAGGTGGATCCGTTGGCTGGCTCGCTCTCAACAGCGATGGTGCCTCCCATAAACTCAGTGAGTTTTTTGACGACATAAAGCCCCATTCCGATGCCGCCATAGGTACGGCTCAGCGAGCTGTCCGCCTGGTGGAACAACTCAAAGATCGTCGGGAGAACCTCGGGCGCGATGCCGATGCCGGTGTCTGTTACCCTGAACTCGAGAACTCCGGAATTAGGGGTTGGGAATTGGGGATTAGGGGTCGGAGATTGGAGAACGGCCCCAATTCCTGATTCCTGATCCCTAATTCCTATCACTCGGGCCGAGACCGTCACCAGCCCTTTTTCGGTAAATTTAATGCCGTTGTTGATAAGGTTCTGCAGGATCTGCCTGAGCTTTCCTGCATCGGTCTTCACGGTCGGCAGGTCCGAATCGCAATTCCAAATGAGCGCTACGTCTTCCTTGTAGGATGCCGCGTAAAATAATTTCAGATCGGCGATGAATTCCTTGAGATCGGCTTCCTGGTACGCCAATTTCAGCGTCTGTGCTTCCATCGTGGTCGCCTGGAGAATGCTGTTGATCATGCTGAGCAGGTCCAGGCCGTGGTGCAAGACCTTCTTCAGCATCTTTTCTTGACCGGGGGTGACGTTTCCCAGCGTCTTGTCCTTGATGAGTCCCGAATAGCCCATCATGATGCTCAGCGGCGTCCGCAACTCGTGCGACATGATGCTGAGAAATTCGCTTTTTATCCGGTTGGCCCGCTCCAGCTCCTCCGCCTGCGCTTTGGCCTGTTCGTACAGTTTTTGCAGGTCCCGGGTCTGCTCCCGGACGATCTCAGAGAGCTTGTGGGCGAATTCCTTTTCGACCACCGCCCAACGGTGCTCGCGCTTCCACCGCTCGGTGAGATAGCCGTAAAAGAGGGCGGTGGTGAAGATGAACGGCACGCGAATCAGCGCGGGGGACGTCCAACCGGACTGACTGGGGCCGACCAGAATAGCCAGGTCCACAAGGCCGATCAAGGCGCCGGCGCCGGCGATCAGCAGAAGATTCTGTCCCATGGCCGCCAGGAACAGAACGAAGAAGTAGAGGAAAAAGATATTGTCCGCCGTTTCGCGTCCGTACCAAAGTCCGAAGGCGATCCAGGCGATGTCGAAACATACGAGCGTCCCCACGGTCGCGGGACGGGTAAGGCGCTCTTCCGGCACATGCGACAACAGGACATTGGAAAGGAGCGCGCCGGCGATAATGGCCACAATCAGGGTCGGGGCGGATGTCGTTCCCTCGAACAGGAAGAGATAGGCGGCGGCGGCGATCAGCACATAGCGAAGCAGAACCAGCGTCGAGCCTTCCCGTTCCGATTCGGGCGGCGCGTCAGGTGCCGATCCAACCGAGAGGCCAGGTTGTGCGCCCGCAAACCCCCCGGTTGTCCAAGAAGTCATGGCGAGCGCAGATGGCTTATTTCCTGCAATCATACGGTGGCGTCTGCAGAACAGAGCGCACATTCAAGCTAATCGCGATCCAACGGCTATATATTAGTCCAAACGGGTGCCACCGGGCAAGCTCTTAGCGCCACGGGCGGGATGCGCGCGGCGCGAGGTTGAAGAGGGGGGTTGGCCGTGATACTTGAATTTCACGGTCGCGCACGTGTGCGGTCACGGAGGCAAATGAAGATCGAAGGAAGCTATACGTTTCAAGCGCCCAGGGAAAAAGTTTGGGCGGCGCTGCTGGACCCGAAAATCATCGCGCAATGCGTGCCGGGCTGCGAGGGACTCAAGGAAGTCGGCCCGGATCAATACGAAGCGACGATGAAGATCGGCATCGCTTCGGTCCAGGGTGCTTACAAAGGGAAAATCAAGATTAAAGATAAGCGGGCGCCGGAGCACTATGTGCTCAGCGGCCAAGGAACGGGAGGACCCGGCTTCATGCAGGGCGACGTGGCGATCGATCTTGAGGAAGAAAACGGCAAGACGATTCTCAAATACAGCGCCGAGCCCAAGATCGGCGGGCTGATCGCCGGCCTGGGGCAGAGGATGGTGGGCGGCGTCGC
Organism: Binatia bacterium; assembly: GCA_041483675.1. Taxonomy (GTDB): domain Bacteria; phylum Desulfobacterota; class Binatia; order UBA9968; family UBA9968; genus 2-12-FULL-60-19. The sequence continues at coordinate 9,792 of JBGPGE010000094.1, read as the reverse complement.
CAAAATGATGGTGGAGCAATTCTTTAAAAAAGTAGAGTCGCTCATTTGACCTCGCCGTGGAACCACTCGTCAGCGTAATCATTCCCACTCACAATCGCTTGTCGATGCTCCAGGAGGCGATCGATTCGGTTCTCGCGCAGCGGTATCGGCCGTTTGAGTCGATCGTAGTGGACGACGGCTCCGACGATGGAACAACGGAAGAGATCGAAAGAAAATATAGTCACGCGGTTCGTGTTGTCTCGCAGCCCCATCGCGGCGTCGCGGCGGCTCGTAACCTTGGCGTACGTAACTCCGCCGGCGCGTATCTTGCTTTTCTTGACTCCGACGATACCTGGCGGCCGGGGAAGATCGAGGCTCAGGTGGCGTTTATGCGGCGCAATTCGCGGGCTGAGATTTGCCAGACGGAGGAGATCTGGATCAGAAACGGGAGGCGGGTCAATCCGAAAAAGAGACACCGCAAACCTTCCGGCGATGTGTTCCGAGCGAGTCTCGAACTCTGTCTCGTAAGCCCGTCGGCGGTCCTGATGACGCGCGAGCTGTTCGACCGGGTGGGCGGTTTCGACGAGTCGTTCCCGGTCTGCGAGGACTACGACCTGTGGTTGCGGATTTTGCGCGACACGCCGATCCATCTCATCCCGGAGGCGCTAGCGGTTAAGAGAGGAGGCCATGCGGACCAACTCTCTCGCTCGACGTGGGGCTTCGACCGGTTCCGCGCGCTGTCGATCAAGAAATTGCTTGATGCCGGTTTGAGTGGCGAGCAAAGAAGGTGGGCCGTCGAAGTGTTGGCGCGCAAAGTGACGGTTCTGGCGAACGGAGCGCGGAAAAGAAAGCATGACGGGGAGGCTGTAGGCTACGAGGCGATGTTGGAGAGTTCATTGACTTGATTGGGTGGATTGGGTTCATTAGAGTTCATTGGGTTCGTTGGGTTTTTGAGTTGAACCCAAGCAACCCAAGAAACCCAAGAAACTCAACAAACTCAAGTAACTCAACAAACCCAAGTAACCCAAAAAATGCCATGCAGCCGACAAACCCAAAAGAGGCACTCAACGATCTCGTCGCGGACTACGCGAAAAGCCGGGGTTTTCACCGGCGGACTCTCGACCGCTGGCTTGGTCTGGGCGCCGGCGATGGCGCGGCGCTGCTGGCGCTGGTTCAGGAGCTTAAGGCCGGCGAGAATCATCTCAAAGATTTTCTCGATTGGCTCGAAGAGATCGCGTTGCGCGATGGCATCAACGTCGCCGCGATCCTGGCGCGCGGCGAGATGAGCCGCATCGTGTCGGACCCGCGCCTGGGACGAAACGACAAGCTCAAGCGTCTCAAGGACGAGCTGCGCCGGCTGCGCTTCCCGCGTCTGGCGCGGATTGAGGAAGAGATCCAGCGCCGGGTGCGCGCGATGAAGCTCGATCCGGGCCTGTCTGTGACCGTGCCAGCAGGTCTCGAAGGGGGCGCGGTCACGATTAAAATAGAGGCGAGGAGCTACGAAGAAGCACGGCGGTTAACCGCCCGGCTCGGCGATGTCACGGAGAGAGCTGAAATGAAGGAAATTTTTTCGCTGCTACACGGAGACGATACCGGGCGGTAAGATGAGAGACTTCCAGCCGCAAGAGATCGTCGTCGAATCCGGCTCCGAGGGCGGCGTCATCTACAGAAACCTCAAGCGCGCTTTCCCGCAAGTGCCGTTCATCGCCAGGGAGCAGCTTCAGGCCGACGCCTCGTCCATTGCGTCGCTCGACGGTTTCGGAGACGCCAAGCGCCGTTTGCTGCTCGCGCGCCATCGCGGCGAATTTCTCAAAAAGTGTCCGGGCAGCGACGGGCAGGTCTGCTGCAACTACTTCGTCATCAACTTCGCCAGCAACTGCCCGATGGATTGCAGCTACTGCTACCTTCAGGAGTATCTCGCGGAAAATCCGGCGCTCAAGGTTTTCAGCAACGTCGGCGATCTTCTCGGCGAGGCCGACGAGCTTCTTACGCGCCACCGCAAGTTCTTCTTTCGGATCGGCACCGGCGAAATCACCGACAGCCTGGCGCTCGACCCCTACATCGGCTTTTGCGCCGAAGTGGTTCCGTTTTTTGCCGAACAGCCGAACGTCCTGCTGGAGCTTAAAACGAAGAGCGACTGCGTGGATGGACTTTTAAAGCTCGATCCCAAGGAGCGCGTCGTGGTGTCGTGGTCGATGAATCCGCAGAAAGTCATCGACCGGGACGAGAAACACACGGCGTCATTGGAAGAGAGACTGACGGCGGCGCGCCGTTGCCAGACCGCAGGTTACAAACTCGGCTTTCACTTCGATCCGATCGTTGAATACGCCGGCTGGGAAGCGGACTACCGCGATATGGTCGGGAGAATTTTCGCCGCGGTGGATCACCGCAGGGTAGCGTTCATCAGTATGGGCGTGCTGCGCAACACGCCGGCGCTTAAGCGGACGATGCGCGCACGCTTTCCCGAAACCAGGCTGCTCTCCGGCGAACAGATTCTCTGCCCCGACGGCAAGATGCGCTACTTTCAACCGCTCCGTGTCGCGATGTATCGCAAAATGCTCCGCTGGATTCGCGCCGCCTCGCCTACCGTCTTCATCTATCTCTGCATGGAATCCAAAGAAGTCTGGCAGCAGGTCTTCGGTTTCGCCCCAAGCTGCGAGAAGGAATTGGGCGCGCAGATGGCGACCCGTGGAGGGTTCTAGCTGCGCTGCTCTTACTTGGGCAACGCGCAGCGCCCGTAAAAGTGCGCTGGAGGTACGAATGAGCGTGCTTGGAATTGGGCTGGCCATAGCCGGTGTCGTCCTCGCTTTCCTGGTCTGGCGTCACGATCTGGATCGCTTTAGAATCGGGGCGATCGAGCCGCAAGGCGCGCCCAAACGGATCGCCCCGGAAGTTCACGTCATCAGCGCCGGCCTTACCGGCTTCGGCGTCGGCCTCATCTGGAATTCCCATGTCGCCTTCGGCGCAGTTGCCGTTCAGCTTGTGCTCGCCTATGCCATCATGCCATGGCTGCTGAATTGGCTGGCCCATGTGCGTCCGAAAAGCTTCGGCCCTTGAGATAAAATTTTATATCGCGGTTCACCGCCGGCGACGATCACCAGCCCAACAGGGCCTTCACAACGGCGCGCAACACTTCTTCGATATCCCTCGCCAGCTTCGACTGAGCTGCGCTATGCGCGGCGAGAAGGAAAATCGCAAAGAGGAGAGCGGCGAGCCGGGAGGGCAACGTGCGCCGGCTTATCAGCCGGCCGAGGATTCCTCCGACGAGCGCGCCGTAGATCAAGAAGAGGATGTACGCGAGAGTCTCGGGGATGCCCACCGCCCAGGAGAAAAGAACTGACGGCGCGGCGATGAAGTTTGTAACGGCTTGCAGGAATGGATTGCGCGCGGCGTTAATCCACGCAACGGCTATGGCCGCCGCGGAGATGCTCAAGCCTGCCAAGGCGCCTGTGAGCGTGGCACGCTGATTGTAGTTGGCCATCGCGACACTCGCAAGAAGATGCTTATGGAAGCAAAATCTGGTACCCTTTTTGGCTGTTGCGCATCTTGAATTCCGACAAGCCGCGCTGTTTGACGCCTCCGCCCTGGTCGATTTCGACTGAAACCGCTACGACGATCACACTTGGGTCAGCGGTAGCCTTGACGCGATCGAACTTAAACCCCGGCGCGAAAGGGTGCTTGTAGCGCCAGAAACCGGCGGGATGGGCGCCCTCCGGCTTCTCGGCGCGAATGAAGAAACGGCCCGACTCCAGTTCCTGCCGATCCACCTTGGAATCTGAAAGATCGTAGTACCGGCTGAGCGCGGACCAATCTTCGCGGCGCAGCAACTCGGTGATGACGGTTACGGCCTGCTCGGGCGAAGTAAAGTAGCGAGATTCAGTTCCGTCGATTTGTCCGACCGCTGTCGCGCAGCTATAGAGGGCGCAGATGAGGATCACCGCAGATATGAGCCTTTGGATTCTCAAATTTCTTCTTGCTTTCCGCGTGGAACACCTGGAAACGACTTGACGTCGCAGATGATGGGATCACCTTTGTTGAGTCCTGCTCTTCCGCTGATTCATGAGATCGGCGAGAGCCTCCGCGCTCCTCCCATAGGTGTCGGTCGGTGTCAGCTTGAGAGCCTGTGCCATTGGTCAAGTCGATCCGCAGGGCGGCGTGCCCATGAGAGAGAGCTTAGGGCGAGCCGCCTTTCAACTGTTTTTTTAAATTGTCTATTTGTTCGATTAGAGGTCCCGTAGTATTCTGGCAGTCGACAAGGTTACCCCGAGCGTCGCAAAGCGACTGCCAGGCTTGGTCCCACGAACCTTCGTAACGGAGCACGTCACGTTCGGCCGTTTCATACTGGTCCTTTGCTGCACTAAAGGTTGACAGAGCAGAGTTGTACCTGTCCGTTAACCTGTCCACCTCAGCCCATTCCGAGGAAGCCAAATCCAAAAATATGTATATACGGGAATGATTTCTCGCCGCCTTAGTTGCGGCTTCTAGGTCCTGCCACAACTTATTGCGCTTGTTCTCCGCGTCCTCTAGCCGAGGGAGCGCATCTTTATAACACCGAAGCCGGGCCCGTTGGCGCGACTGTGTAACGCGGTCTAAGTCGTCTTTAGCGCGATCCAGATTTTTCTTGAACGAGGCGCACGGGTCTGCCGGAGCTTTCGGTTCCGGATCGTCCTTTGGTGGTTGCGACTCCGGCGGTGGCGGCTCAGGTGCAGGTGGCGGTGCCGGCGGCTCCGGCCCGGGTGGCTGTGGTTTCGGCGGTTCGGGTGGCGCCGGCGTTGGGGGTGGTGGCTCAGGCGCAGGTGGCGGCGTCGGCGGCTTCGGCTCGGACGGTCCGTCCGTGCCTAACCCCTGGTCGCATTCCGCGGCGGCTTTGCAATCGGCCTCGGCTTTTTGTCGCGCGTCTCTGGCCTCGTCCTCAGCCTTTTTCGCGGCCGTTTCAAGCTCGTTGTCGGAGTCTCCGCAAACTTGCTGCTCTTTATCCTTGGCGTCGGCGAGCTTTCTCTCTGCTTCGGCTTTCCGATCCGCTCGGGTCGCTTCGTCTTTCTTACGCAACTCCTCCAGCGCCTCGGGTGTGTCCAAGCGTTTCCACTCTTCTTCCAGTTGCTGCGCGGTGATCTCGCCCCGACGATAGCGCTCGAATACAGCACTGGACGCCTCTCGTTTGAGTTTTAAGTCGCGCCGGGTAATGCGCCGTCCCTCGCTCTCGGCCCAGGACTTGTCGAGGTAGCTGTCGTCCAGCTCAGCCAGCGCTTTCTCCGCCGCCTCGCGGGCCTTCCTCGCCTCGGCGCACGGCTTGTTTGCCTCGTCTGCTTTGTTTCTCGCTTCCTTCGCGGCCTTCTCCGCCTCGTCCGCCGCCTGGCGGCTCTCCTCGCACTGCTGACCCAGTTGCGCGCACTCTTCCGCCTTGTCTTCCTCCTCCTTCGGTTTCTTGAAGAGCCACCACCAGCCAAGGGCCGCTCCGGCGCCGCCGGCGGCGATGCCGGTTGCGACGTCCACATTGGGCGGCAGCACCGCGCAGTCGGATCGATCGCTGCAGTCGTGAGCCTGGAGAACCGCAGCGGCGGTCAGAGTGAGCGGAAGCGCCATGCACCAGGCCAGCGCGGCATATTCAAGCCAACCGCCAATGTTTCTCATCGCGTTTCGGCGCGGATTCATCTTGCGTCCTCCCAATTGAGCGCGTACTTTTGCGCGATCAGCCCCAGCACGACCCCGTACGCGAGATGGCCCAGCATGCTGAGCGCGATGAAGTCTAGTTTATCGCTCACTTGCAGAAAGAACGGAAACAGTCCGAGCATGAATGCCTCCATGATGAGAGCGTAGCCGACCGCGTAGAGCCAGTGGCGTCGGCCGAAGGTCAAGGTATAAAATAAAGCGATGGACAGGCCGTTCCAATAATGATAGGTCCAGCCCGCGACCGCGGCCTGCGGCGTCGATGTTTCCTTGCCGGTAATCCAACTGCCGAAGATGTAGATCGACGTGAAGCTATTGTAGTGAGTGAATAGCGTGCGATTCAAGACGAACCGCGCCGCATCGTATACCATTGTAGCGATCAGCCCTCCCAGCAGCCCGACGGCGAGGCCGTTGAGGAATATCCTGGCATCGATCCACCTGGCGAACGCGGCCATCGCGAACAGCAGCAGCACCGACGGAACGCCGAAAAAGGTCAGGAAATAAACCATCGGCAAGAGGGCGAAAACATGCGCGACCAGAGCTACCAGGGAGATGCTCGCGCAGATCGCCGCGCTCCAGCGCAGACCCAGATCGGCCCGCTCGGTGACGGCCCGTCGCGGTCGGGTGGCGTCGGTCTGCAACGCCGTCCCTACCGGGCCCTTGCCGGGCCGGCGAGGAACTGCTGCACACGTCGCGTCGACGCGCGCAATATAGCCCCGATAAGAAGGCTTAATCCGAAAAACAGCAATGCGGTCACCAGGGCCATGACGAAATTTCCGGAACCGCCGAACAGGTCGAAAAAGAGCGGACCTATGATCTTGTGAAGGGCGGCGAGAAGGGAGACGTAGACGTTGATGCCCAACCACATGAGGATAATCGCGTTCACCAGTCTCAAGGCGTTGCGCAGGGCCGTAGCCCGGCGCTCTTGCCGCGAGGCTTGCCACCGCCATCGGGCGAGGCTGTCGAGCGTGAGACCGGCCGCGCCGCCGGCTAGCAGCAACAGTAGCGCGGCGACCTGCGACGGGTCCCACTGCGGAGACCTGACCCGGTTTAAATAAATCAGCGTGCTGTACGGAGGATAAAAATTATCCAGCTTGACGTTGAACAGGACCAACAACGCGGCGGCGGTCGAAGCGTAGAGCAGAGCGGTTTCACCGTAGTGACGCATCACCATTTCGGGGTCCCAGGGCGAGGCTGGTCTTCCCGCGGATCTCACGAGCCACCATAAAAGGAGTAATACCAGCGCCGCGTGGAGCAGGGTGAAGTGAATCATGGGCAGCTGGAAATTGAGCAACGGGAATTTCCACAAATTGGCCGCCAGGGAAGCCGGCAGCCGGGGCAGCGCGACGACGATCAACGCCAAACCAACCCACGCCGCCCAAGCCACGAGCCGGCCGAGCGGCGGCGGCGGAGAAAAATCCGCCGCGCCGATCGGGCCCGCTGCGAATTCCGCTTGTTGATTTTCCAGGAGACGGGCGCTTTGGAGCAGCTGCGGATCGTTCCGGGCGTGAGCCAACTCGGCCTTCACTAGTTGGAGTTGGATCTCACGGCGCTTGAGGAGCCTCGCTCTCAGATAGGCCCGCGGCCCGCCGAGCGCGGCTGACAGCAAGTGTTTGAAATCATCGAGTAGTTGCAATTTGTCCGGTCGCGCGGCGCCCGTCGCCTCGGCTATCCATCGTATCTCGCGGTGAGAAAAATAGACGAGCGCGATCAGCGTCGCGAGAGCGGTGAGCTTGCCGTGAAACAACAGCGTGTCGAACAGCGCGGCCAACCCTTTCGGAGGCGTGTAGATAGACTTCATCCAGATCGCCTCATCGGCTGTGACGATCAGTAGAGCTGCCGCGCTGACGAGGACGGTGCTGCGTGGGTTGCGCCAAAATCGCAGCATTGCAGCCAACAGCAGCGCCGCGAGGCCGGTCGAGTATCCGGCGCCGGCTATGCCGAACTGTCCGGCGGCGCCGAACCCAACCACCGGCCGTGTCCAGTCCCAGCCATAATACCACGGGGGGAAGAGCGACAGCCCCTTCAGCGGCTCGGCGGCGACGCCTGCCGCCGGCACGGCGCCGACCAGCTCAAAACCGAAGCCGACCGCAAAGGCAAGGAGAAAGGCGTCCGCCACGGTTGTGACCCGGTGCATCCGCCGGGCAAACAGATAACTAAAGACGGGCGCCAGGAGCACCAGGTTCCGGATAAGCCCGCGGAAGAAGTCGCTGAAAAAGTAACCGTAACCGTACGGGTTGAGAGGGTAGGGGACGAGGAGTTTCTCCGCCAGCGGCGCCGCCGTGAGAGCCATCAAGGCGCCCAGCGCGAGATAAGTTGCGACGGTGCGCCCGCTCAAAGTCGCCCGCACCGCGAACAGACGGACGACGATGAGAGTCCAGGCGGCGACAAGGACGAGCGCGATCAGAGCCATATGACAATCAGGCGCCGCCGTTTAAGCTGCCGCCGCGTTACGTTCGACGTGACGAGATCATTTCTCTAGAAGGCGTAACCGAGGGTGACGCCGAGGCTGCCCTCGATGCGCGTTTTAGTCCCGCCGTTGAAGATTTCCGTAAAGGTGGGCGCGAAGCCCCCCTTTAACCCTCCAAACATGCCGTTTTCCCACTTGGCGCCGAGGCCGAGATTGAACTCCATGCGAAAGGCGTTGTCGGTGTCGTTGAACTTATTTGCGTTTACGAAGTTGGGCTGTGGCATACTCAGCCGTTGCATGTGGAAATCGTAGTGGACCCAGCCGATTCCCGCCTGGGCCACACCGACGATCTTGGCCTTGTCGCCTAAAACTTGCTTGCAGAGCTGGCAGCCGCCGGTATCGTACTGGGACACGTGCTTGACGCCCGCATTGAGGCCCACCATCGATCCATGATCTACCTCGGCCTGGAATTTGCCTTTGAAATCGTACGGGAGGTGGTTGCGAATGCTGACGCTGGGAACTCCCCAAACGCCCGCGTACGGTTGCAGCGTGAAGGTGTCCTGGCAACAGGCAATGGGCGGAACGTAATCCAATCGTATAGCCGCCGATGTGCCGATCGGCTTGAGCGCGCCGTCGAAAAATCTCGCGTTGAGAGTGAACTCAAAGGCCTGCATCGGCATCCGCGGACCAACCCCGCCCGCCATCGACACCAGTCCTGTCAGGTCAACGCGGTTGTTGCCGTCCTTCAGTTGAACCTTGCGGCTCGGCGTTCCAGGAAACAGAGAGGGATTTCTCGCCGTTACCGTGAAATCGCCGGCCTGCGAGTTTTTTGTTCCCCAGGAAAAGATCACGACGCCGCGATCGTCCGATTGGCGTTTTTCCGTCTGGCCGGTGGTTTCGTCCTTCAGGCTGATCTCACTGTTCGGTGGCAGCCCGGTCAAGGTCACGTCGCCCACGACAGCCTCCGAGCGCGCCGCGAAACAGACCAGCAACATCAACGCGGCGGCAACGATCGCCGATCCTCTAATAACAGCAAGAGATGCGATTTTCTGCATGGATTCCTCCTGAGATGGTTTTTTGCTCAATTCAGCGTGAAAGGCCAGCGCGATTCCCTGATCAGCCCTTTCTGGTCCTGAGCCACGAGGCGTATCGTCCACCTGCCCGTACCACCGAAATCGGCCGGCGTCAAGAAGCCGAGCGCGTTATCTTTAATCTGGCCACCGACGACGCTGCCCGCCTTGCGCCAGCTCGTCGGATTGTCCCCCTGGCCCACTTCGAGATGATAGTCGGCGAGATTGCTGCCCGTGGCCGTGCCGAAGACCTGAACCACCGGCTTGCCGCCTTCGCGCGCGGCGGCGATGCGATGGATCTCCGCGTAGAGGTAGTAGTTCGGATCGGCCTCCAGCGCCTTGCGCGCGTTCACCATGCCGTAACCGGTGAGCTGGTCCCAGCCCGGCGCTTCGATGTCGTCGGCGGACATCATCAGCATCCTTTTGATCTGCTCCGCCGTGAGCGCCGGATTTTTCGCCAGCATCAAGCTCGCGACGCCGCTTACCAGCGGCGCGGCAAAAGACGTCCCGGAAGCGCGGTAATACTTCTGATCTTTTCCGACCACGGATTCGCCGGGCTTGTTCTTGCTGGGGTCGGTCGCGACCTTGTGCACGAGGTCCGTGCCGGCGGCGCGCAAGCTCAGCACGTCCACGCCGGGAGCGGCGAGATGGACCCTCTCGCCGTAG